>JBCCTV010000203.1:0-5765 GCA_039197915.1 Pseudomonadota bacterium
GCTTTGAACTGCGACAAATCTCCGCCACGGCCGTCCCTGCATCAGCTTGTTGCAAGATGAACGTGATCTGCGCGTCCGCAAACTTCGATCTCTTCATAGAATTCTCCTCGATCTTCTCTCGCGATCATAAATGGAAAATTCCAGCTCAAAATGGCGCCGTTTTCGGGGGGCACGTCAAACCCCTCCTTCAATCCAGCCAGTTTATTACCTCAACGTGGCTGCGCTCAAAGGGGTTGGGTCAAGCATGGCCGCCGGCGTTACGCGGATGGCGCCGTCAACTGCGCCGTCAACCCAGCCACATCCTCGCAATGCCGCTGCTCGATGAACTTGTCGTTTTGCACCGTATAGATATCGATGCCGTTTGTTCTCGCCTGGCGGTCTGTCGCCGGGACCCCGAAGAAGTCGCCGACGTGGCGGCCCTGAAACGTCCAATAGACGAGGTAACGTCCGCCCTTCGTCGGCTCCAACAAATTGATCATATGACTGAAGTCCCGAAAGCCACTCTTCAGGGCGCCAAAAAACGCCAGATGAGCGTCCTTATCCGATAGGTCCGGCGGCGAGAGCGGCGATCGGTCGAAGTCTTTATAGCCGTCGGCGAAGTATGGCGCGAGGTCCGCTACAGTTTTGGTCGCGTTGTCGACGTCGTTAAAGAATTTTTTGAGTAATTGAATGTTGCGGTCTTGAAACATGCTCTTTGCCCTTTTTTGAAGTCAGCGTTGGTTAGAGGCCGAACCGCTCGCGCGTCGCGGCGCGCAAAACGTCGTCGTCTAACGCGTCTCGGGATTTCATCGCAGCGATAGCCGCCTTGCCGCTTGGATAGCGAAGCCGATCGCTTGGGTCGTGCACTGCCTTCCATACGGTTTCGGCGACGACTTCAGCCACCAGCTCCGGAGACTTTCTCGCCCGCGTCGTTCACGCCGCCCTTTAGTGTGAAGGTGGCATGAGCGCCGGTCTGTGCAACACTGGGCCTAAGAAAACTGTTGGATTACGCCGTTTGGGCGGGCCACCAGGTTTGGACTATTTTTGTTCAGACACGTCGAAGCCCACTCGCAACTCCATAACGCCCGTCAGCTCACGCGCCGGCGTGTACTCTGTAAATGTGTTCAGTTCGACGAAACGACCAGACACGCCGGCGAATTCCCCGACCCCGCCAACAATCACGCCGCTTCCATCGGCGCTCGGCCCAGCCGAGGTTTGGACTTGAATACGGCCTGACCAGTGCGCCTCATTCTCCGTTACCTCCCGCAGGATTTTACGGAACTCCGGCCCGATGAACTCATTTGTATAAAGATATAGAGTCCCAAAATGCGGCACTTGGAGAGTCCAAGAGGTATGCGTAAGGCTCTGCCCGTCCGTCTGAATGGCGTCGAAGTACTCCGTTTGTGTGGCGACCCCGATCACTTCGTCTCTATCATTTCGGAGTTTTGTTGAAAGGATGAGCGTGGGTTCCAGATCGGGTTCGGCAAGCTCGGCCATTCCACTCGGCCTTAGCGGCAGTGGTAAATGCCCTCCATGCGTCGCCGAGATAATATCCTCTGGGTTTTTGATGATGAACGAAAACTCGCTCCCATCTGCAATCGCGCGGCGCAGCGCCGCCACCGGGTCTTCACGCGGTGTTATGTCTTCGGCTACAGACTCGAAGCTATTCCCCTCCGCAAACAGAACGGCGACAAGTATGAACAAAGCTGATCGCATGGGGCGTCTACGCCTCAAGATCACGCGGAGTCGCCCATAAGATGTTGGACCGCGTTATGATCGCGGGCGAGCTGCAACATAACGTCTTGATCAACAATGCCGGACAGGCGCCCCGCATCATCATATCCGGCGATCGGACCATTAAACACGGTGAACATCGTAAAGCCGCTCTCCGTGTTAGGAGTGTGAAGAGCTTCAGCGGCTTCGTACACGTAGGCCCCAGCGGCGCCGCGGTCGGCCTCGCCATATCCGAATTCGCCTTCCACCATGAAGCCCTCAATCGACCCAATATGATGGTGGATGACGGCCTTCTGCCCAGGGCGCACTTTTAGCATCATCGACCAGCCGCCGGTCTCATTGTTGAGATGCAAGAGCTTGAACCAAGTGCCCTCCATAACCCATGGGGCCCACGGGATATCATTCGTGTCGGTGAACGCTCTGCGGTCCGGCCGCCGCTCCTTGACGCTCGAAGGCGCGCTCGCAACCAGTTGCCCTGCTCCGGTTCCGCCAGTGTCGGATAATAGATGTGCGAACGGATTGTGAAGCGACCTTCTGGCGTCGCCATAAATGGAGTCAAATCGCTTCAAATGGTTGGCGGCGCCATTGGCCTTAGCGAGTTGATAGTATACAGCCGCATCAATAGAGACTGCGGGATCGCCGTTGGGATGAAAGCCGATCGTCGCGCCGCGGCTGAGTAAGAAGGCTTCAAACCCAACGCCCGAGGTTGGTTCGTGGATCGATCCGTTTTCCTCGTATAGATACGAATGTGCAGCGCCTTTGTCGTCTCCGTAGGCGAACTCACCTTCGTATATATAGCCCTCAACTGATCCGATGTGCTTGTGGATCGCCGCTCGGCTTTCGGGCGCAACCCGCAGCAGCATGGTCGAACCACCCGATTCCGGATTGATGTTCAGGAGCTTAAACCATGTTCGCTCCAAGGGACCGGGCGTCCACGGAAGCGTCGACGGATCAAAAAAGACAGGTTCATCCGGTACGGTTGGTTCAAGAGCCGTTGCCGTCGCAGCGAGCGCCTCAGACATGTGCGTTCCCTCCAATAATCATTATGGGTGTTTGATGGCCGAGCGCTCTAAAAGAACGCTCTAAAGGTGGCAAACCATTCCGCGGGCGGGGCGAAATTTCCTTCCGCGAAACCCAACGAGGAGTTTAGGGAGTTGGTCGCCCCAATCAGATACTCTTTGCTGAGAACGTTTGTTCCTCCGAGCAAAAATTCCCATCTCTCGTCGAAGCGGTAAGCGGCTGTGAGATCGAGGACGCCATATGCATCCTGCTCCACAATCGGATCGTTTGCCGCCTGGGTAAAAAATGCTGTTCGATACGCCCAGTCGGCGCGCAAGCTTAGGTCCGACAGGGCGGAGACCGGAATCTCGTAGACAGCGGAAACGCCTGCGGTCCAGCGGCTTGTGTAAGGGAGTTTGCTGTCCAACTTCACTTCATTGGCTTCTGGATCCACCCGCACGAAATCAGCATCCAGGAAGCCCACGTTGCCTGACAGGGTGAGGCTCTCGGTCGCCGCCGCCACAAACTCGGTTTCAAAGCCGAAGATCTCGACTTCACCGCCATTCACCGTGAGTGGCGTAAACCCATCTCTGACGACGATTTGTACGTCATCGTAGTCCGTGAAGAACCCCGCAGCGTTGAACCGAAGACGGCGATCGAGCCATTCGGACTTGAAGCCAGCCTCGTAAACCGCGGCCGTTTCCGGTCCGTAGGGAATAATCTCGAAGGGGTCGTCAGGAGCGAGAAAATCAAGCAAGGACCCAGGGAAAACCCGCTGGATAAAGCCGCCGCCCTTGAAGCCCGTTGAATAAGACGCATAGGTCATGAAGTCGTCCGTCCATTGATATTGAACGGCGCCAAGCGGCGACCAATCGTCATAGGAATCTTTAAGAACGCCTTGCGGCGCGAGAGGAAGGCCGCTTTCCTCGATAAACTGGAAGCCCGTGGTGTCGAATGCTTTCTCCTCGTAAGTGTAGCGCAGCCCACCTGTCACGCTCAGGCGGGACGTGACGTCCAATGTGCCTTGCGCAAAACCAGCGATGGACGAGTTGTCAATGGTGCCGCCGCTGTTCAACGTCGCGGTCGGCGACGTCTCTGGCGCGCCTGTGAAAGGCGGCAAGATCAAACGATTAAAGGGTAGCCGGTTTTCGTTGCGCCCCTCTTCCTCGAGGTAGAAAAAGCCTGCGACCCAAGACAGTCGTTCATCAAAATTCGTACCCAGAAGCTGCAGCTCCTGAGTGAATTGCTGCTGTTCGTAATCGTCAAGCGTCGCTGACGTGAACTCAAAAGGAAGGTTATAGGCGTCTCTTCCGAATGAGGATTCGACATCGCGGTAAGCCGTGATCGATTTCAGCGTGAGCGCATCGTTTAATCGCCATTCAATGGTCGAGGAAACGCCCCATATGTCATCCTCGGTGAAGTTGGGTCCAACGCCGCCTGATTGAAACGGATCATTGGTCGCGAAGTTCCCAAACGTGATGGGCGGCGTGGTAGGCGGCAACGAAGCTTGAATCCCGAGAAGCCCCGGAGCGACAGGCAATGGCGCCGATGCGCCAGGGGGCACGAACTCGCCATCAGCAAGCCCTAGCAAGGTCGTCGCAACGGAGTCCCCGCGCGTGCGGGTTCCGTCAGCCACCACCAGAACGTCGATGTCAGGCGTTGGCGTCCACAATAGCGAGCCTCGGCCGACGATGGTGTCGCGGCCGCCGAGTTCGTCTCCCGCGAATATGCGGTCTGCATACCCATCTCTGTTAAGGCTGGCTGCGGCCACTCGAAACGCCAGTTTATCGGTGATTGGCGCATTGAGGGCGACGCGAGCGTCGATCCGGTCAAACCGACCAAGCGTGAGCTCAGCCTCTCCGGAGTATCCATCGAAATCCGGGCGCCGCGAGGTGACATTCAACGCGCCGCCAATGGCGTTCTTTCCAAAAAGCGTTCCTTGCGGGCCACGTAGAACTTCAATCTGATCGATGTCGCCTAGATCGAGCAAAGCCCCAATCGAGCGACCGCTATACACGCCATCAATGTAGACGCCCACCCCAGGCTCCGTCGTCAGCGCAAAATCCGTTTGACCGAAACCGCGCAAAAATATGACCGCTGTTG
The DNA here is from genome assembly GCA_039197915.1 of Pseudomonadota bacterium. Classification (GTDB taxonomy): domain Bacteria; phylum Pseudomonadota; class Alphaproteobacteria; order Caulobacterales; family Parvularculaceae; genus JAJFFW01. Next base: position 4,816 of record JBCCTV010000203.1, read on the forward strand.
AACTACTGCCTGAGAACGCCGCGGTGCTGGCGATGCTGAGGTTCGGAGCGAGATTGTCGATCTGCGAGATATTTGTAATGCCGCGCGACTGCAAATCGTCTGACGTGATCGCGGTAACGGCCACCGGGGTCGTTTGCAGGTTTTCCGCGCGGCGCCGCGCCGTTACGACGATCTGATCAAGGCTGACGCCGCTTCCCGTTTCAGCGGCCCCTTGAGCGGCCGCGCCCCCCGACGCGGACGCCCCAACAAGCATCGCCATCGTGATCTTCTTAAGCATTTGTGTTCTCCCCTTAGGCCCGTGCGGAAAAGTCTAGGCGCCTTGAAGAGACATGCGCTTTCACGGCAGCGACACCGGAGTGTCACATTTGCGCCAAGCGGCAGCTGAGAGCCGTCGTTGACGCCCGTTTTCATGTGTCAGAAGCTTCGGCTATACTCGCATCACTGCGGGTTCAAAACTGAACATGAATAACGCGGCGAGGCAGCCGCCAGGATATTGGGCTATGAGGCGACCGAAAAACGCCACGCTTCTAGACGCTGATCAGTGGGAATACGCCATCCGTTCCAATTATGGCCCCTCAAAGGTCGACTACGGCACCCATATCGGCTTTAGGGGCGCCTGCGATGTAATTCAGGCAGGCAATCTCCGTATGCACTGGATTAGTGGACGTCTGCGTATGGTCTATCAGAGCCCGTCCGAGACCGATGAGATCGCCTCAGATGTGTTTATGGTCGGCGGGTACTCGGGAGCCATGCGCATGGAGTTCGACGATCGTCTGATCGAGTTAGAGACAGGCGGCGTCATGTACGTAAGTCCACTTGCTGCGCGTACGATGCATTTTGATGGAGAGTTCGCCCATGTATCCGTTCGCCTTCCTGTCGACTTTGTTTCCGATGCAATAGGCCCATTCAGCTTCCAAGGAATTGAGGCTCTCGACAATACTAACTTTTAC
>JBCCTV010000204.1:0-5712 GCA_039197915.1 Pseudomonadota bacterium
CACCGCCGGTACTTTGGCCGGGGTAAGCCGCGTTTTAAGGCGGGAGCGCCCCGACGTAAAAATAATTGTGAGTGAACCCGACGGCGCGGCCCTGTTCTCCGATGGCGCGCCACAAATGCGCAACCCGGACGGTTCGGCGAGCGAGAGCCACCCAGCCTGGACGCCACACCCGATACAAGGATGGACGCCCGACTTCATTCCGTTGATTGCAGAAGAGCCGATCGATAATAATGCAATAGACGCCGTTAAAATCGTAAAAGGAGCTGATGGCATCCATTGGTCAAAACGTCTGGCTGCGGAGGAAGGCATCTTTACCGGTATTTCTGGCGGCTCAACTTTTGCGACAGCTATTGATGTTGCGGCCGAAGCAGAAAAAGGGTCACGTATTCTCTGTATGCTGCCGGATACCGGTGAGCGCTATCTGTCAACGCCGCTTTTTGGAGACATTGAGGCTGAGATGAACGAAGATGAAATAGTAATCGCCCATTCCACGCCTGGGCAGCACGTATCATGATGGGGCTAGGCGCTTGGTACCTTCTCGCTGGTGCAATCGGATTTGAGCTTATCGGCACTACGCTACTGAAAATGTCAGATGGTTTTGAGAAGGCTGCGATAGGCACAGCAGCAATGCTTTCCTACGCGATCTCGTTCGGATTTCTGGCTCCAGCGCTGAAAACGATCCCGGTCGGCGTCGCATACGCCATTTGGTCGGGAATTGGCATTGTCGCTGTCGCCATTATTGGTGTCTTCCTGTTCGATCAGCGGCTAAATTTCCTGCAAACGACGTTCATTGACCTAATCTTATTAGGCGCGATCGGCTTGCGGCTAACAACACGCGGCTAGAGCCTGTTGCATCTAACCCGGGTCAGTAGCCGCTGTTTGTGAGATAGTTTTTGCACTCCTTCGGCGAGAATCGGTCGAGCAGCCGGCCGATTTCGTCCCACAGATCGTCAACGGTTCGTCTGGCGGCCTTCCGAAGGAGGTGCTTGAGTTTGGCGAAGGCCTGTTCAATCGGGTTCAGGTCGGGGGAATAGGGCGGCAGGAAGAGAAGCTCCGCGCCAACTCCCTCGATCGCGTTGCGCACGGCGACATTCTTGTGCGAGGCCAGATTATCCATAATGACGATGTCGCCGGGGCCGATGTCGCGGAGCAGGAAACGCTCAATATACAGACGGAATATCGCGCCGTTCATCGGGCACGGGATGGCCAGCGGCGCAACGATCCGATCATGTCTGAGACCGGCCACGAACGTCGTCGTGCGCCAGTGACCGTGAGGCGCTTTCATGACCAAGCGTTCGCCCCGTGGCCACCAGCCTCGCTGCGGCGTCATATCCGTCGCGGCGCCCATTTCATCGATAAAAACCAGCTTTTTCGGATCGAGGCGGTGCTGATCGCGCCGCCAAAGCCAGCGCGCGAGCGCGACGTCGCCGCGATCCTGCTCAGTGGCGAAGAGAGTTTTTTTTGAACGTGACGCCTTCCCGCGCAAAAAAGCGGCTCAGCGTCGAACGGGTCACGCGCAAGCCATGCGCCGCCTCCAGCTCATTCGCCATGACTGCCAGCGTCATCTCCGGATCGTCCCGACGCAAACGAAGGAGCCAGTCACGATGCGGCGCAAGCGGCGAAGCGGGCGCCTTGCGCGGCGGATCCATGATCTCGCCCGTCGCGCGGAAATGCGCCATCCAGCGCACCGCCGTCGCAACGCCAATCCCAAATCGTCGACCCGCTGCGCGCGCCGATAATCCTTCTTCGACGCATGTCTCAATAAACCGTCGGCGCAGCTTCTCACCATAACCTCGCGGCATCGCTCCCTCCATAAACGCTGGAAATAACGAATCACCGTTCGCAAAACTTGTGAATCGCGTTGGCATAAACAGGCTCTAACCCCAAACGGTCTGATGCTTCCGCCTGACGCACGCGCGCCTTATAGCCTAACGGATGAGCGCCGTAGTTAAGGCGCTATAGCGGAATTTTGCGGAAGTGCTTCCTGGGTGTGCTGCGGCGGTTATTCAGCCGCCATTTGCGCGGCCCTTTGCAGGTCAACCGAAACAAGCTGGCTGACGCCACGCTCGATCATCGTCACACCAAACAACCGGTCCATGCGCGACATGGTGAGCGCATGGTGGGTGATTACGATAAACCGTGTCTCGGTTTCATCCGCCATGCGATGAAGCATTGTGCAAAAACGCTCCGTATTCGCATCATCGAGGGGGGCGTCAACCTCATCAAGAACACAAACTGGCGCTGGATTTGATTTAAACACAGCAAAAATGAGCGCAATCGCAGTGAGCGCCTGCTCGCCGCCGGACATGAGCGACATTGTCGTTAGCTTTTTCCCCGGAGGCGAAGCGTAAATCTCGAGACCTGCCTCAAGGACGTCTTCGGCGTCCACCATCCGAAGCTCCGCCTGCCCACCATTGAAAAGCTGGGTAAAGAGCTCTGAGAAATTTTTGTTCACGGTCTCAAAAGCATCCAAGAGGCGTTGGCGCGCCTCGCGGTTCAACGACCCAATCGCCGCCCTTAGTTTCCTAATGGCCGCCTCACAATCTTCGCGTTCCGAGGTCATCTCTTCGAGCTTCTCGGCAATCTCCGTCATCTCTTCATCTGCACGCAGATTAACGCCGCCTAAACGTTCGCGGTCGGCTTTAAACTTCTCAAGTTTTCGTTCAATTGCGGAGAGCTCCGGCAGCGGCTCTTCCGAGTTGTGCTCCGTGATCTCAAGCAGCTGTTCAGGGGCGACGCCGCAGGTTTCGTGGGCCCTATTCACAGCGTCGTTCAAGCGCTCCTGGGCGCTTTCGGCATGGGCTTCGGCCCGGGCGCGCGCTTCGCGAGCCTCCGCGGCGGCCGCATCGGCAGCCCGTGCGTCACGGTCCGCTTCTTCAGCGGCAAGAACGGCTGCCGCTAGCGCATCGGCAGCTTTGCGCCGCTCAGCGCTTGAGCCATCGATGCGGTCGGCAATCGCGTGGCGACGCTCTTCTAACGCCGCGGGGGCTTTTGCAGCCTCTTGCCGTTCGTGTACGGTCTTTTCAAACCGCTCCTGCACTTCATCCCGGCGCGACGCGGCCTCGCTTGCGCGCGTCTGCCAGGCGGCTTGATCTTTTGTTAGCGTTTCTAGGCGCTCGGCACGCATCGCAGCCTCGCGCGACAGGGTGCCGTGGGCGGCGCGGGCGTCCGACGCCGCTGCACGCGCTTCCGCCGCCGCGCTACGGGCAACGCTGATCCGTTGCTCTAGACCGTCAGTCGCCGGCAACTCTTCGACCAATTGCGAGGCTTCGTCCCGAGACGCCAGCACCGACGCGCGGTCTTCGCTCGCGACACGCAACGCATCCTGCAGCGCTGACCGCCGTTCCTCCGAGCGGGCCTGCTCACGCTCAAGCGACGCGAACGTGGTTCGCGCCTGTTCCGCACGCTGTTGATCCTCATCAATGAGGCGACGCGCCTCTTTCACCGTGACGCGCTGTTGCTCCAGGGCGGTTTCGGTCACTCCATGGGCTTCGAGCGCAATGGCCCGCCCATGGGACAGGTTTGACAGTTTCTGATCAAGCGCTTCTAGGCGGTTTCGCTGCTCAAGCCTTACCGCACTTTGGGATTTTGCTTCGGAACTGACGCGGAAGCCGTCCCAACGCCATAGCGCGCCGTCACGCGAAACAATCCGTACCCCGCGCTCAAGCGAGCCATGTAACCGATCGCCCGCGGCATGGTCGACAACGCCAATTGCAGCGAGGCGTTTATGGAGCGCCGGCGGCGCCTCTACAAATGCTGATAATGGCGTTGCGCCAACCGGCAAGGCTGGGCCCTGGGCGTTGAACCCATCCGAGGTTTGCGCCTCAAGCTGCGACCAGAAAGCCGGCGCCGACGGGTCCATGCCAGCGGCGAGGTCGTCGCCTAACGCGGCGGCGAGCGCTCGCTCATAGCCGGGCTCAACCCGGACGGCGTCAATAACGGGTGTCCAATCGCCTTGGCCCTCATCGGCGACAGCGCGCGCTAGGCCTTCGCGTTCCGCCGCGGCTGCGTCATAGGCCTTTTCCGCCTCGCGCCTAGAGGTCCGGCAGCGCTCCTCTTTAGACTGATACTCTGTGAGCGCCTCTTCCGCTTTGGAAAAGGCAAGCCTTGAAATGCGTGCGGCTTCCTCAGCAGCGACAATTTCCGCTTCCGCAGCCGCAAGGCGGGCTGCATCATCAGCGCTCATTTCCAGGGTCGAAATCTCTTGGCTGAGTTGCTCTTCACGCGCGTTTAGTCGCGTCAAAGCGTTTTCTGACTGGGCGAGCGACGCCTCGGCTGAGCGGCGTCGGCTTTCGATGGCCGCCGCCTCGGACATGGCGTCAGCGAGGGCCGTTTCTAATGCGCCAGCGCGCTCTGCGGTCTCATCGGCGGCCGTGCTTGCGGCTTCCAGGCGGCTCGCCTCAGACGCTTCGCGGGCGGAGATGCTCTTTGCTTCGGTTTCAAGCGCTAGAAGGGCGTCTTCTGCGTCTTTCGCAAGCGCATTCTCGCGGTCAATATCAGATTGAAGCCGCGCCTCTTCGTCTGTAAGCCGAGCAATTGTTGCAGCGATGCGTTCGGCCTCGGCCGACAAGGCGTCATTTTCAGCTTCCAGCCGGGCCAATGCCGCACCCGCTATCGCTTCCGCTTCCCGCAAAGGATCAATCGCCGTCTGGGTCTCCGCGCGGACGGTCGCGGTCGTTGCAGCGTTACGAGCCTTCTCTTCAATTTGTACACTGAGGCTTTCTAAAACAGAGGCTGCTTCCTCAACGCCTGCAGTGGCGTCAGCGCACCGCAAATGCGCCGCCATGGCTTCCGTCCGCCTGATATCGCCTGATAGGTTACGGTAGCGCTGCGCCTGTCGCGCCTGGCGCGATAGCGCATTCTTTTGCGTTTCGAGCGCATCTGTAACGTCATTGAGACGCTCTAGATTGGTCTCTGCTGCGCGAAGTCTCAAATCCGCTTCGTGCCGGCGATTGTGGAGACCGGTAACGCCCGCGGCTTCTTCCAGAAGGCGGCGCCGGTTTTGCGGCTTTGAATTGATCAACTCAGCGACTTGTCCCTGGCGAACAAGGGCTGGTGAATTCGCGCCCGAAGAGGCGTCCGCAAACAAAAGCTGAACGTCCTTCGCGCGGACTTCCTTGCTGTTCAATCGGTAAACGGATTGGACGCCGTCATCGCGTTTAATCAAACGCCGGGAAACTTCGAGGGTCGTCTCCTCATTATATTCCGCCGGCGCTGACCGGTCCGAATTGTCGAGCGTGAGCGTGACTTCAGCCCAATTCCGAGCCGGGCGCATGGAGGTGCCTGCGAAAACAACGTCCGCCATGCCGCCGCCGCGCAGCGCTTTCGCGGACGTCGCCCCCATCACCCATCTAAGCGCTTCCAATAAATTAGACTTACCGCACCCATTGGGGCCGACAATGCCCGTTAGACCATCATGGATTTCAAAATCTGTCGCCTCGACGAATGACTTAAAGCCAACGAGACGCATGCTGGTGAACTTCACAGGGTTCCTTTCGACGCGACAGCCCCGGACAAGCCGATAACCGGCTAATGGCGGACCAATGGCGCGCATTCGTCAATGCGGAAGCATTCGCCTACGCTTTAACTAGCACGTTCACCGATTCTCCCCGGCGTCGCTAGAGCAACTTCGCATCAATCTGAACCGCCTCGTTGCTCTAGGTTTTTGTTTTGTCGCGTTTTCTTGACCCCCAACCGGTCCCCACTTGGTCG
>JBCCTV010000205.1:0-5708 GCA_039197915.1 Pseudomonadota bacterium
CCGCGACCGGCGAGGACGTGACCGCCGAGGAGCTTGGCGGCGGCGATGTCCATGCCCGCCAATCGGGCGTCGTCGACCATCTCGCCGAAGATGATGATCACGCGCTCTCGCTTGCACGGGCCGCGGTCTCGCGCCTGAACTGGCGCAAGGCAAACCCAATCATTCCGGCCGATACTAAAGACCCTCTTCATCCGGCATCAGAGCTTTACGGGGTGGTTGAAGCCGACCCGCGGAAACCCTACGACGCGCGAGAAATCATTGCACGCATTGTTGACGGCTCGGAATTTGATGAATTTAAGTCCCTATACGGCTCAACCCTGGTTACAGGGTTTGCGCGCTTACTTGGGTACCCCGTCGGCATCCTAGCGAACAATGGTATTTTATTTTCTGAAAGCGCGTTGAAAGGAGCTCATTTTATTGAGCTTTGCGCGCAGCGCGATATTCCACTGATCTTTCTACAGAATATCACAGGCTTTATGGTCGGAAAATCGGCAGAGGCTGGCGGCATAGCGAAAGACGGAGCAAAGCTCGTCACCGCCGTCGCCACTGCGCGCGTGCCCAAGTTCACTGTTGTTGTCGGCGGGTCTTACGGGGCCGGCAATTATGGGATGTGCGGCCGCGCCTATAGCCCAAGATTCTTATTCATGTGGCCGAATGCGCGGATCTCTGTCATGGGCGGTGAGCAAGCGGCAAGCGTTCTGGCGACGGTAAAGCGGGATGGGCTCGCAGCGCGAAACGAACCCTGGTCGCCTGCGGACGAAGAGGCGTTCAAGGACGAGATTAGACAAGGCTATGAAGAACAGGGCTCACCCTATTATGCCTCGGCGAGATTATGGGATGACGGCATAATTGACCCCGCGCAAACACGAAACGTGCTTGGCCTCTGCCTTTCCGCCTCTATGAACGCGCCGAGCGAAAGTACAAAGTTCGGATTATTCCGAATGTAAAGACCGGGCGACCGGCTTCCTTAAATGCCGATCGTATGTCTTGAAACGCCAGTCTGTGGTCAGAGCATGCTCATTCCACCATCGACGATAAATTCAGCGCCCGTAATATAGGACGCTTCAGAGGACAGGAGGAAAAGGGCAAGCGCTGCGACTTCCTCCGCCTCACCTAAGCGAGCCATTGGGACGCGGGAAATAAGCGAGGCGACAAAGGCTTTTTCCTGATCCGGCGTTAACCCCATGCCCGACCCGAAATTTGTTCGAATTGGCCCCGGAGCAACGACATTGACGCGAATGTTGCGCGGCGCCATTTCGCTCGCCAAAGATCTCGTCAGTGCACGCACCGCTGCTTTCGTCGCCGCGTAGACCGCACTCTCCGGTGAAGAGAAATAGGCGGCGATCGAACCGGTGATGACCACAGCGCCGCCGTCAGCAATCATGCCCCCGAGCGTGCTCGCTTGGGCCAGCGGACCAAAGACATTGGTGTGAAACAAGCTGTCGAAGTGTTCTTGGTCAATCTCGCTTATGTTTCGAAAGGCGCCGAACCCAGCGTTTAAGAACACGGCGTCGAGCGTCCCAAACTCCCGTGTCACCGCATCCTTGAGGGGCCCAAGTTGCGCCGCATCGGCCGCATCATTTTGCAATGCAACAACGCCAGGGATTGATGTCCGCGCATCACTTAGCGCTTTTTCGTTTCGCCCCGTTACCAATACCCGCGCGCCTTCGCTAGCCAGCCGTTGCGCAGCCGCGAGACCAATGCCGCTTGTTCCGCCGGTTACGAGAACTTTTTTGCCGTCAAATCGCCCGTCAAATGTCGCCACTGTCATCTCCTAAAAGCTTCGGCCCAATCGCATGGCCAGGCCCATATTTCACAGGGCCTCTCCGCTCACAAGCATGCGCCAAACAGAAGCAGGGGGGCAACGCCTTTCCGCCGCCGGCCCAGCTGGCGCGCTGCGTGCATATCAGCTAGAAAAGCGCGGTCTGTGGGAGGACGTGGGAATGAACGAGCAAGTTATCCGGGTCACGGTCGATAAACGCGGCGTCGCACGATTGACGATGAACCGACCTGACCTTCGCAACGCTTTCGATGAACGCCTGATCGGCGGCATTTGTGACGCCATGGGCCGTTTGAGCAACGACGACAATGTTCGCGCCATTGTGATGACGGGGGCAGGCTCTGCTTTCTCCGCGGGCGCCGACTTAAACATGATGCGCCGTGTTGCTCAGTATTCTGAAGTTCAAAACAAAGATGACGCCCGTCGATTGAGCCACATGCTGCGATCAATTTATGAAAACAAAAAGCCGGTGATCGCCCGCGTTAACGGCCCCGCAATGGGCGGTGGCCTGGGCCTGATCGCAGCGTGCGATATCGCCATCGCCTCCGAGACGGCTTTCTTTGCGCTTTCGGAAGTCCGGCTGGGGCTGGTGCCAGCGGTCATTTCACCGTTTGTTGTGCGCGCAATTGGCCCGCGGAACGCGCGTCGCTACTTTTTAACGGGCGAGCGCTTCGACGCCGACGCAGCATGCGACATGGGTCTTGTCCACATGGTCTGCATGCCGGAACAACTCGACGCCACGCTCGATGGCGTTTTGGAGAAACTCCTCTCAGGAGGACCTCAATCTTTATCCGCCGCAAAATCGCTTGTCCGCCGCGTGTCTTATCGCGCGATCGACGATGGTGTGATGGAGGAGACAGCATGCTTGATTGCGAAGGCGCGCGCGGCTTCGGAAGGTCGGGAGGGCATCAACGCCTTCCTCGAAAAGCGCAACCCCGCCTGGATGCTCACAGAAGACGCGTAAGCCTCCGACTCAACGACCTGACTTCTCGTCAGCCTAGGGAGCGATTTCCTCCGGCGATCGACTGTTATACAAAGACTGATTTGTGTCTCTTCACGCGAATTCTAAACTTTTCAACAGTATACTGATCGCAAATCGCGGTGAAATCGCCTGCCGCATTGCACGCACGGCAAGAGCGCTCGGGATAAAGACGATCGCAGTTCATTCTGATGCGGATCGTAACGCGCCACATGTTAAAGTTTGCGACGAGGCAATCCGTATCGGCCCAGCGCCAGCCGCCGAGAGCTATCTCGTCATCGAGAAGATCGTTAACGCCGCGCAGATATCCGGCGCCGATGCGGTTCATCCGGGATACGGTTTTCTCTCAGAGAACGCTGATTTTGCCTCCGCGCTTGAGGCGGCTGGCATCGTCTTTATCGGGCCGCGGCCGGAAACAATCCAATCGATGGGATCAAAGGCGGCCGCTAAAGACTTAATGGCCGCGGCCGGTGTTCCCATAACGCCAGGATATCAGGGCGACGATCAGTCTACTGCGCGCTTTCTCTCTGAAGCGGAAGCGATCGGCTACCCCGTTTTGTTGAAGGCGTCCGCAGGCGGCGGCGGCAAGGGCATGCGCCTTGTAGAAGCGCCCGGTCATCTGGCGGAAGCTCTAGAAGCGGCGAAACGAGAGGCGCTATCCGCCTTTGGGGATGATCGGTTTATCCTCGAAAAATTTGTACCTCGCGCACGCCACGTCGAAGTTCAAATCTTCGGCGATGGTGAAGGCGGCGTGGTTCATGTCTTTGAACGTGACTGTTCCGTGCAAAGACGCCATCAAAAAATCCTCGAGGAAGCGCCGGCGCCAAACCTACCGGAAGATGTTCGACAAAAATTGCTGTCGGCCGCGGTCGACGCCGGGCGGGCGATCAAGTACCGCGGCGCTGGCACCGTTGAGTTTCTTTATGACGGCGCCGACGCTTTCTACTTTATGGAAATGAACACACGGCTCCAGGTTGAGCACCCGGTATCAGAGGCGATCACCGGGCTCGATTTTGTCGATTGGCAATTGCGCATCGTAGCAGGACAAGGCCTTCCCCTTTCTCAAAGCGAAATTCAGGCAACCGGCGCCGCTATTGAAGCGCGCCTCTATGCTGAAGATCCGCAGGCTGAGTTCACCCCTTCGACGGGTGTCGTCGAAGATTTTGTCGCTCCAGAGAACGCTATCCGTCTCGACGCAGGCGTCGAAATCGGATCGGAAATCACTCCCTATTATGATCCGATGATCGCAAAAATCATTGCGCACGGATCAAGCCGAGAAGAAGCCCTGCACAAGCTACGCAAGGCGCTTGAAAGTACGGTCGTCTCTGGGCTGCAAACCAATCTATCGTTTTTGCACGCGCTCTCTTCTGAGCCGGCGTTTGTAAAGGGTGATTTTTCGACCGCATTAATCGAAGACCGCGGCGCCGAATTGCTCGCCGCACCACCCATATCAGACGCCGCCCTTGCGGCCTCTGCTTTTGCGCATTCGCGTTCCGTATCAACGGCGGTTTGGCCCGAAGAAACAACCGGGTTTCGGCTCAACGAGAATTCGCGGCGTGCATTTTGGATGCATACTGATGGTGAAACCTATCGCTGCGCGCTCACATCGATCGGGCAGTTCGGTCATGAAAAATTTGAGCTTACGCTCGAAGCCAATGCGCGCGCATCCGAGCGGGGAGCAACACAAAACGCGACGCCGCCAAAGCAGGCCAAGTTTAGTGCTGGCACGCGCGATGAAAAACGCGTCGCCATAACCATCGGCGCCGAGCGCCAGACTTATTATCTGGCGCAACACAAAGGTGGTGTCCGTATCTTCGCAAATGCGCAGCATTGGGACGTTAGTTTCCCGAGTGTGAGCGCAGATACCCAGGCCAGTTCGATCGCAGACGGAGGACTAACGTCGCCTTTGCCTGGCGTCTTAACGGGTACGCTCGTAGAACCCGGTGCGTCGGTGGAGGCCGGTGCGCCGCTCGCAACCATTGAAGCGATGAAAATGGAGCACACCCTCAAAGCCCCTGAAGCGGGGCGCGTCAACGGATATCGTTTTCAAGAAGGCGATCAGCTCCGGGAAGGCGATTTGATCGTTGATTTTTCGCCAACTCATCCGTAAGCGCCGCCTGATAGGTGCAGCGCGCAGGCAATAGCTTCTCCGCCCGATTGACTTCTTCGGCCGATTGACTGGCGCCCAACCGATCTCAAGCCGCTGCGGGCTTTAACGGCCAGCCATCAGGCCTTGGCTCAAGGATGCTTACTTCATCGCCCACTGATAAAATGCCTTCGCTATTGGCGGCGGCGTTCCAGCCAAAAAGAACACCATCAACGCGCGGATCACCCGATCGGCGCATCGTCGCTAATGTTTTAAGGGGTTCTTTTCCCATTGAAGCGCCCGTTAGCTGGTCTTTTGTCGTCACGACGCAACGGTCACAGGGCTTCACCACGTCAATTTCTATCCCGCCAATATCAACGCGCGCCCAAAAGTCCTCATGCCACGGAATATCTGTCTCAATTACAATATTAGGACGAAAACGCGCCATCGGAACAGCTGCGCCCCCATTCGAAACGATGGCGTCGTTAAGCGCGTCGAGCGACGCGGTATTTGCGATCAAAAGAGGAAACGCGTCTGCGAAACTTGTTTGCCGCCTGGCGGCCCATTTTTCCGACGTCACTCTTTCCGCGGTGTCGTCCATAAAAAACAGCTTCGCAGAGAACCCGAGCGCATCACTCAGCCACTCGGCAACGCCAACTGAGCTTGCAGAAGCGTCGACTTGGTCGCCCCAGATTTCAACAACGGCTCGATCAGCGCCACCCGGAAACGGAACGTCGAATGCGCCCATGTCGCTTGCGCTATCCTCCCCGTCAAAAGACAGTCGCAACCCGCCCGGTGTTGGTTCAGCAATGATGCGCGCGAGCGCCGCGTGTTCCCGTTGGGTGACAAACCTATTGTCTTCA
>JBCCTV010000206.1:0-5707 GCA_039197915.1 Pseudomonadota bacterium
AACGCGCGCAGTGCACTAGCGCAGACGTCTTTGTTCGCATTTAAGCCATAGCCGCGCCCATGATTTCGCGCGCGCCCGACCCGCTCGCATCCGACCCCCGCGCACTGACGCTCCTCGCACTCACACCCCTCGCACTCACGCTAAGTTAAAGCATGCTCAACCCCAGACCCGTCTTCCTCGTCACTGGCGCCTTGGTCGCAGCCCTTGGTATGCTGATGATCATTCCGATGCTTGCGGATTTGTTGGCGAGCGATCCCGCGCACCGCGCGGATTGGACAGCCTTCGCTTCCGGGGTTGTCGCCTGTTTATTTATTGGCGGCGGCGCAGCCGCGGCGAGTTGGGGGTCAATCGAAGCGATATCCGTGCGCCAAGGGTTTTTGCTAACAGCGGCGAGCTGGATTGCGTTGCCGTCCTTTGCGGCAATTCCTTTAAGCCTCGGCGCCCTAAACCTGTCCTATACGGATGCGTTTTTCGAAGCGATGTCAGGCATCACAACGACCGGATCAACCGTCGTAAACGGTCTCGATTTCGCGCCCCCCGGCGCGCTTTTATGGCGTTCCATGTTGCAATGGTTAGGGGGAATTGGCGTCATCATCATGGCGTTCGCCGTGCTGCCGGCGCTCCGGGTCGGCGGCATGCAGATCTTTAAAAGTGAAGCCTGGGACACGACGGAAAAATTCATGGCGAACGCCGCCGAATATTCCGTGGCGTTAACCGGCATCTACGCCGCTTTCACCATTCTTTGCTTTTTCTTTTTGTGGGCTTTTGGCATGCCCGCCTTCGACGCCTTTAACCACGCGATGACGACCGTTGCGACCGGCGGGTATTCAACCAAAGACGCCTCTCTGGGGGCTTTTCTTTCCATGGGCGACGCGCCTTTAGATCTTATTGTGGCGGCCTTCATGCTGGTTGGCAGTTTGCCGTTTGGGATTTTCTTGGTTGCAATTTTACGCGGCAACGCGGATCGGATTTTTACCGACAGCCAAATACAGTTCTTTTTGCTTGTGGTGGCGATACTGATCGCGGTGATGTTCTGGAATGTCTATATTAATCTTGAAACGGAGCTATTTACGGCGTTTCGTCTGGCGGCCTTTAACGTGATTTCGGTGTTGACAGGAACCGGCTACGCCACGGCGGATTACGGGGCGTGGGGCGCTTTTTCGGTTGGGTTTTTCTTCTGCATCATGTTTATCGGGGGGTGCGCCGGGTCAACCTCGTGCGGGCTCAAAATTTTTCGGTTCCAGGTGGCGCTGGCCGCTTTGCGGCTTTACTCGCGTAAGCTCTCCCATCCCCACGGGGTTTTTGTCGCCCACTACAATGGGCGGCCGCTCACCAATGATGTTTTTGTTTCGGTGCTGAGTTTTTTCTTTGTCTATTTTGCTTCTTTCGCGACGCTTGCCGCTGTGTTGTCTGGCTTTGAGCTCGATCCGCTGACGGCGATTTCTGCGGCGGGTACGGCGATCGCGAATGTAGGCCCGGGGCTCGGCGATGTCGTCGGGCCAGCCGGTAATTTCTCGTCGCTGCCAGAAGGGGCGAAATGGGCGATATCAATCGGCATGCTCTTCGGCCGGCTTGAGTTTTTCACGCTCCTAGTATTGTTGTCGCCCACTTTTTGGCGTGGTTAAGTGCGCGCACCAATGGAGAAACGCATGGCTTCAATTCGTGTCTACCACGCTTTTCGCAGCCCCTATTCGCGGCTTGGGCTTCATATCGTCAGTGAAGCTGGGTTGCCGGTTGAGGTTATCCCTTTCACCGGTCCGCCCGAAGGCGTTCCTTTTCAAGATCCCGTCGCCAACAAACCAAAGCGCGCCTATTACATGCAGGATATTCCGCGCATGACCATGCGCCTTGGGTTGTCAATCTCCCTGCCGGACCCGTTTGATGTGGATTTTACCGAAGCCAACCGCGCGCTCGCAGCCGCGGAAGAAGGGGGCTTCGGTCTGGCCTATGGGCTTGCGGTCTCAAACGCGCGCTGGGGCCGCGGCGAAAATGTATCGGACAGGGCGGTGCTTGAGCGGTGTGCTGAGGAGGTCGGCTGGTCGGCGGCGGCGGTCGCTGAGGCCCAAACCTCATCCGCTGTCGACGAACGTCTCGCCGCTGCACGCGAAGCGATCGAGAAAGACGGCGTCTTCGGCGTTCCGTTCGCCGTGAACGGCCCCGCTAAATATTGGGGGCACGAGCGTTTTCAATTGCTCGTGGAAGAGGCGGTCGGATCTCAGACGTGACCTGCCCAAAATAGTAAGTACGATCGGACGGCGCCCCATCGGCGCCCTCTGGGCTGTATGCTTAAAGACGGGCGTACTGGCGTTCGAAGACTCCTCTATCGTTGTGTCCGTATACAGAGGGATGGTCGAATGCAGCGATCAACGCAGGGTCAACCAAAGCGCACGCGACTTAGATGGACGCCGCAGCGAATGTATCACAAGCGTTGACGCTGCCCGTCTCATAGCCAGCGTAAAACCATTTTTGTCGCTGCTCAGATGATCCGTGTGTAAAGCTTTCCGGTGTGACGCGCCGGCCGGCATTGCGTTGCAGGGTGTCGTCGCCGATTGCAGCGGCTGCGCGCAACCCTTCCTCGATGTCGCCCGGTTCTAAAATCCGGGCTTCTTTGTCGGCAAAATGAGCCCAAATACCGGCGTAGCAATCGGCCTGCAATTCCATGCGCACTTGCAGGGCGTTTTGGTCAACCTTGCTGGCGCGGCTTTGGGCTGCGCGCACCTTTTTCGAGATACCCGTGATGGTCTGGATGTGGTGCCCGACCTCATGGGCGATCACATAGGCGCCGGCGAAGTCGCCCGGCGCGCCAAAGCGTTCCGAAAGCTCGCGGAAAAAGCTCGTATCAAGATAGACTTTTTGGTCGGCTGGACAGTAAAACGGCCCGACAGCGGCGCTTGCCGATCCGCATGCGGAGTTTACCTGGCCCGAGAAAAGCGTCAGTCGTGGTTTTTGATACCGCCCGCCCGCGGCCGCGAATAGCCGCCCCCAGGTATCTTCGGTTTCTGCGAGGATGACGCTCACAAAACGAAAATTCTCGTCCGTTGCGCCGTCTTGGCTGACAGCACTTCTTGGCGCACCGCCGCCCATTAAGGCCATGGGGTTAACGCCGATCGCCGACAGGGCGACGAAACCGACGCCCAGCGCCAACGCGCCGCGAATGCCAAATCGGGTCAGCACCAACCGTAGTAAAATGAGCGCGATGCCGGAACCGCCAGCCGCGCCGACGCCGCGCTGGTCATCCACGTGGTCGCTTTCGCGCCGCCCTTCCCATTTGACCATTACCGCCTCCTGGCTCGCATTCGGGAGGCGGAAGTATCGCTAATCGACGCCTATCTGTCGAGGATCGGCGCCTGTTGAGGAGCGGCGCACGCGTCGTGCGCCACCCGTCGCCAAACGCCGAGAGCGACCAAAGCGACGACGGGGAACCCGGCCGAAAAACCGACTTTGACTTCGGGGCTCGGCAGGGCCATTGGTCCCAAAACCATGGCCGTAATGACAAGTTCTTCGAGCTTTAAAAAGCCTGAGCGAAGACCACGTTGGACGAGGATGACCACCGGCGGCGCCAGCACAATCAGCTCGTAATAATACCCATAGGGAGCAACAAAAAAGACGGCTGCGCACACACTCGCCAGGCGCAGCTCCGGATCTTTTAGGCGTCGCCAGACCCAAAATACGCAAATCGCTGCGGCGGCGGCAAGGATCGCGTGGGCGGCGCCCGCAAGCGTCGCGTCGACGCCAGCGTGAACAAAAAAGGCAAAGGGCGTTGTCGCCTTGTGCAGGGGCATGACCCCGGCTTGTAGGTAGATCGCCGTTTGCTCAGCACTCTGAAAAAATGCAACCCATGCCTCAACGCCAAAGGCCGCGGTCGCCATCGCGGCAAGCGCCACCGATCCGGTGGCGGCGACGCCGAAAGCGCGCCAGTGCCCGCCCGCTAGGTAAGCGATGGGGATCAGGACGCCAAGTTGCGGCTTTACCGTGAGCAAAGCGGCGGCGAGCCCGGCGATGATTGGACGGGCGTCGGGCCGCCAAGCCGCCAGGATCAAAAGGCTTGCCGTCAAAAACCCATTTTGACCGGTGATGATCGCCTGGAAGAAGGTCGTGCTCGCGATAACGGCCAGCAGCGTGACGCCCGGCGTGTATGCCTTCGATAGCAAGCGCCCGCGCAGAAGCGATAGGAAGGCAAGCGCCGCCCCGCCGCTCCACAGAAGATACCCGAAGGTAAACGGCAAGAAGGCGAGGGGCAGGATGATTAAATAAAACGTCGGCGGATATTGCCAGGTCAAACCGTAGCGATCGAGGGGTGGGCCGACTTCTTTCAAGAAGTTTTCGAACGTCGCCGCATCATAGGGCCCGGCCGGCGCGCCCGCTGCAGCGGCCTTAGCGGCGGCGTAGAATGCGGCGAAGTCTCCGCCCACGGGCGCGCCGTTTGGCAGGACAAGGTCGGTTGCTTGGGAATATTGCAGGAGGCTGACCCCGCCTGCGAGCAATAGCATTAGGGCCGCGCCTGCGACGACGCGCATGGGCGTCCAGGTAAAGAGAGACCAGTCGATCACCGGTCGCGCAGGCTCAATGGGGGCGTTCACCATAATGGATGGGAGAGTGCCGTCGTGGCCTTTACATTTCCTCAATTGGAGCGCTGACCGGCGGGGCCGCCATCGAATCGATTTAGCCTCGACGACGAATTAATGCGGATCAGAAAGGGTATTGGAAGTGGCTGGGCTTGGGGTTGAATTTTGGCTTGGTTGCGTGGGACTCCTCGCAGGGGCCGGGTTGTTGGTGCATGTGGCCCGCACAGACGCACGCGCCCGTCGCCTCGGGCTTGCGCTGCAACGCGCCCGGCTTGAAGCGGAGGCCGCCGCGCATCGGGGGGACGACGTCGATAAACTAAAAGCGGAACTTGCAGACGCGCAGGAGGCAAGGGCGGGCCTGGAGGCAAAGGCGGCCGCCCAGGAGGCGACGCTTACCGAGCGCGAACGTGCGCTTGAAGAACAGAAAACCCGGATGGAAACTGATTTCCGCGCCGTCGCATCAACGATGCTCGGCGAGGCCCATAAGGCGTTTTTAGAGCGCGCCGACGAGACGTTCACCCGCTATCGTGAAAACGCTGGCGCCGATGCGGACGCTAAGCGCAAGGCCCTCGACGATCTCATTAAGCCAATGCGCGAGACGCTCACAAAATACGAGGCCGGATTGACGGAAATGCGCGCCGAGCAGCAAAAGGCGCGCGGCGAACTCACGGCGAAAATTACAGACCTTGCAAAATCCGCCCAGGATGTGCGCTCCGAAACATTGAAGCTCTCAAACGCCCTGCGCGCTGGGCCGAAAGTTCGCGGTCGTTGGGGCGAGGCTCAATTGCGCAACATTGTTGAGCTCGCTGGCATGAGCGCGCATGTGGATTTCGTTGAGCAGCAAAGCCACGACGACGGCGAACGGCGCAAACAGCCTGACCTGGTGGTTTCCTTGCCGGGCGCTCGTGCGCTCGCCGTTGACGCTAAGGTTTCGATAAACGCCTATCTCGACGCGCTCGAAGCTGAAACCGACGTGGAGCGATCAAAATTTTTAGATCAGCATGCAAATGATTTAAGGGCGCATGTGAAGGCGCTTGCCAGTAAAGAATACGCGGCGAGCCTGCGCGCGTCCCTCGATTTTGTCGTGATGTTTGTTCCGGGCGAAAATTATTTGGCCGCCGCCGTTGAGGCGCGCCCGGGCT
>JBCCTV010000207.1:0-5701 GCA_039197915.1 Pseudomonadota bacterium
GCGCCTTGTCGTTTATTCAGACTACGAAGGGTGGCACAACAAAGAATTCTTAGGCCGCGGCGAATTCACGCTCGAGTTTGGCGACTACGAAGTTGAAATAACGGTTCCTTCGGATCACATCGTGTCATCAACGGGCGTTCTTACAAATCAAGACGATGTCTTGAGCGCCACCCATAAAAAACGCCTGGAAAAGGCGCGATCAGCGGACCGCCCGGTTTTTATCGTCACTGCCGAAGAGGCGCTTGCGAAGGAATCAAAGCGCGAAAAAGGGACAAAGACCTGGAAGTTTTCGGCTGAGAACGTTCGAGATTTCGCTTGGGCTTCATCGCGGAAGTTTATCTGGGACGCCCAGGGCTACGAGCAGGGTGGCGACATTCAGCCCTTTGTCTGGGCAATGTCGTTTTATCCCAAAGAGGGTGAACCATTGTGGTCAAAATATTCGACCCAGGCTGTCATCCACACCATGGAAGTCTACTCGCGGTTCTCGTTTGATTATCCCTATCCAATGGCTCAGTCCGTGAACGGCCCCGTTGGCGGCATGGAATATCCGATGATCACCTTTAATGGGCCGCGTACGGAACTCCAGGATGACGGCACGCGCACATACTCTCGCTCAGAGAAGCGTTTTTTGATCGGCGTCGTGATCCACGAGATCGGCCACAATTATTTCCCAATGATTGTTAATTCCGACGAACGCCAATGGACATGGATGGACGAGGGCACGAATTCGTTCCTCCAGTTTATCGCTGAACAGGAATGGGACCCTGAATACCCGTCGCGCCGCGGTGAGGCGCGCAATATTGTCGACTACATGAAGTCGCGGAACCAGGTTCCGATCATGACTAACTCCGAAAGCATCTTGCAATTCGGCGCGAATGCTTATGGGAAACCGGCGACCGCCCTAAATATTATGCGGGAAACTATTCTTGGACGGGAGCTTTTTGACTTTGCTTTCAAGGAGTATTCCAGGCGGTGGAAGTTCAAACGGCCGACGCCCGAAGACTTCTTCAGAACGATGGAGGAGGCTTCCGGCGTTGATCTTGATTGGTTCTGGCGGGGTTGGTTTTATTCGACCGATCACGTCGACATCTCTCTCGACAATATCGTCAAGCTTCGCTTGAACACGAAGAACCCCGACGTCGATTATCCACGCCAGCGCGAGCTTGCTGAATTGGCGCCGACCTCGGTCACCGACATCCGGAATAAGCAGAACGTCGCTTTCCGGGTCGAGCGTATGCCCGATCTTAAGGATTTCTACGATGAAAATGATCGGTATACGGTATCAAACAAAGATCGTAATGACTACAACAGCTTCCTCGAGGGGCTCGAGGAGTGGGAGCGTAAAGCCCTGAAACGCGCTGTCGAGGAAGATAGAAACTATTACGTTTTGACATTCTCGAACCACGGCGGCCTTGTGATGCCGCTGATACTTGACGTTGCGTATACGGATGGCGCCAACGAAGAAATGCGTATTCCCGCTGAAATCTGGCGGCGCAACGCCCGAAGGGTGTCAAAGCTCATCATCACCGACAAAGAGATCAAAGAGGTCACGCTTGATCCCTATCTGGAAACAGCCGACACCAATTTGGATAATAATCATTTCCCCCGAAAAATTATGCCCTCGCGCGTCGAGGCGTATAAAGCCAAGCGGCGCAGTGATCTTCCGACCCGCGATTTGATGAAAGATATGAAGATCGAACTTAAATCGGACACCGATAAGGAAGTCGACGCTGGCGACGCGGAGCCAGAGAAAAAGGCGGAAGGCGCGCCATCGCCGGCCGCTGGTGGGGAGAAAAGCGCTGCAGCACCTGCATCTACATCGGACGCTGGCGGCTTGCAATAACGCTTTGCTCGATAGATTGGCCCGCGTGCGACGCCCATGTCAGACGGCAATGGATAAGAAATCTGAATACGGCTTTCAGCGCAGAGATATTCTAGTGGCAGGCGCCGCTTTTGCAGCGATCCTTCGCTGGAGCCCGTCACAGGCGCACCAGCAAAAGGTCGGGATCACGGACATTTTGTTCAACCGGCGCAGCGGCATGCTCGAAGTTGCGCATAAGCTCATTCTGCACGATTGCCAGCACGTCGCGGACGACCTGTGGGGCTTTGCCGATTTTTCCATTTCGCAAGAACGCCAACAGCGCTTCGCGGACTATGCGCGCCGCCAGTTTCAATTATTTGATGCAAATACGGATCAAATTATCCTCGAGGCAATCGGTCACGAAGTCGACGGTCCGTTCTTCTGGGTCTATGAAGAAGCGCCCATTCCGACATTCTCAGATGAATTATCCGTTAGGAACAATATCTTGAGGGATGTCTGGGAGCGCCAATCAAATCTCGTGAATATTGAGCGCGGCGAAGTGCGTAAGTCTTTGACATTTGCGGGGCCTACGGACGTTCAGACAATTTCTCTTAAATCTGATGTTGAGAAGAGCCCTGACGAAGATGCCGTGCAGCGAGCAGATGAACGTGGCGAGACAGCGGTCGCCAGACCCGGGCGTTCACAAAACGACAATACTCCTTAACGCAGCGCTAAGCTTTAGTTTCCATCATTTCTCGCAGAGTACCGTGCTTACGACGCTGCGGCTTCGCAGGCTCGAAACCACAATCGCAGAGCGGTCGCCCATGGCCGATGCGCCCTATTTGTTGAGTTGAGGAATAGAACGATGCTTAGCGTTGAGTCTGTCGACATCCCCCCGCGCGTCCGCGCTCGTCTGGAAGCGTCGAGTGCGTTTGTTGACAACGTCACTGAGTTTGCCCGCGAAGACTTGGTTGGTTTCCGCCGTCCGTTGGCGGCGGCTTTCGCCCTGACCGCGCCAATTGTGCTAGCAATGGTGTATGACACATTCGGATTAACGCCGACATTTAAGCTCGCGTCGTGCTATTCGATTGTCGCGGTTGCGGGGCTTTATCTCGTCGGACGTAACATGTGGCCCGAATTGGTGGCGCAGTTTGAGGCGCGTACAGAGGAAAAACGCCGAGCAGTGGCCGACCTGAAATGCGGCTTTAGCGAGCTTTCGTTTTTGGTCCTTTCAAGACCGCCTTATTTTATCGCTCATAAGTTTGGTGTGCTTGTTTTTGTTGACGCAGGTGATTTCCGTACGCTGTTTTTATCCATCGCTAACGATGGGACGGACCCGCGCTGGCGTCTTTATAAATCAGGTGAGCTTTCCCGCCGGATTTGGCGTTGGCTTCGGCTGCCCGTTTCCCGGGAGCTGGTGCGGTTCAGAACGGAAGGGACAAAGGTAAAAGCGCGCGGCTCAGCGCCAATGATCAAGTCGATCGATGCTTGGGAGGCGATCAATTTGGCGATCGGCGAGCCCATCGACGGGGCAATCATTCATCGGCCGTTCGAGGATGTTGTGGACGCGGTGCAGGCGTTGCTCGACTAGGATTGGTTGGTTTCGGCTCAGCGATAAGTGTTGCATCGGTCAAGATGTGTCCGCATGGGGCGTAGCTTGGTCAACGCGGGATACCAAGCCTTCAGCTGAGGACTGCGAAGCGGTATTTCGGACGCGGCTTCAATCGAAGTCGTTGATATAGGGACTATTGCCTCAGACGGCTTCAAAAGCGCTGCTGACCGGTGAGTTACGGCTTAACCCGCTGCGCGAACAAATCTTAAATTGAGCGTCGCCGTCTGCATGAGTCTCTGCCCCAGCTCCGTCGAATGCGACAATGCGGCCTAGCGCGGTCTTCTAATCCCGAAGCGCAAGTCGATGCCGTTTAAGTGCCGGATTTCCATCTTAGCTGGGCGCCGTTTCGCCAATTTTAAGCGTTTTTTGATCGACTCCCCCTTAACTTCCTGCATCGACTGTCGCCTGGCCCGGCCCTTACAATAGCGCATGGGCGCTGTTACATACTCCCCATGACCACATTATTCGATCAACAACTGGAGCGCGGCATTGAAAAGGCTGCGCGCCACCCGGAAAAGCGGAACCGGCCAGAGACGCCGATCCTGCGAAAGCCCGAGTGGATCCGCGTCCGTGCGCCCTCAAACGCTGGTTTCGCGCAAACGCGGGCGATCGTGCGGGAAAACAAGCTCCATACGGTCTGCGAAGAAGCGGCGTGTCCGAACATTGGTGAGTGCTGGTCGAAAAAGCACGCCACGATGATGATCATGGGCGACACATGCACCCGTGCCTGCGCTTTCTGCAATGTCAAAACAGGGTTGCCGGCGGCCCTCGACCCCGGCGAGCCAAACCGTGTCGCCGACGCCGTCGCTGAAATGGGGCTGGCCCACGTCGTGATAACGTCCGTTGATCGGGATGATTTGTCCGACGGCGGCGCGGAGCATTTTGCAGACGTGATCACGGCGATCCGCAAAGCGTCTCCGCAGACGACGGTTGAAATTCTGACGCCAGACTTTCTTCGCAAAGACGGCGCGGCTGAAGTTGTCATTGATGCGCGCCCGGATGTTTTCAATCACAACCTCGAAACCGTTCCGCGATTATACCTGTCAATCCGCCCCGGCGCACGGTATTTTCATTCCCTGCGTTTGCTTGAGCGCGTGAAAGACCGCGACCCGCAAATGTTCACGAAGTCCGGAATTATGGTTGGCCTCGGGGAAACCCGTGAAGAGGTTATGCAGGTCATGGACGACATGCGGTCAGCCGGCATCGACTTCATTACGATTGGCCAATATTTGCAGCCGACGCGGCGGCACGCGCCCGTTGATCGGTTCGTTCCGCCGGAAGAATTCAAAAGCCTTGAAGCTGTTGCGCGCGCGAAGGGCTTTTTGATGGTTTCGGCAAGTCCCTTAACGCGTTCGTCTCACCATGCCGGTGAAGACTTCGCACGGCTGAAAGCGGCCCGCGCGGCGTCAAAGCGATAGTTTCTACCATGAGCATTACCCTTTACGATTTGTGCGCGAAAGATGAAGCCGTACGGTTCAGTCCAGCGTGTTGGCTTGTAAAGTTCGCTCTTTTGCATAAGGGCGTGCGGTTTGAAACGGTGCCGCGGACCTTTTCTAACAAAGCGAGTTATCCTGATCCCGATTATGGCCTCTTGCCACAGCTCGACGACGACGGCGTCTTGATCAAAGACAGTGACGTTATTTTAAACCATCTCGATACGAAATATAAAGATCGGCCGCTGACGCGCACGCAAGGCGAGGCGGCTGCGGACGACTTAATCGAAGGGTTCTTAAACCGGTATGTATACACATCGCTTGCGCCATTGATGTTTGTTCGGGTGCATGCGGTTTTGGCTGAAGACGACCAGGAGTTTTTCCGTAAAAAACGGGAGAACGCGCTCGGTGCCACGCTTGCAGAGGCCGCAGAACGCCCGGGCCTCGGCGAGCAATATGGCGCCGCCTTAAAAACCTTGGCGCGGCCCTTAAAAACCCACCGCTTTTTCGGCGGCGAGCAGCCGAGTGTTGCGGACTACCGAGTTGCCGCCGTGATGATGTGGAAGCGATCCATTACGGCGGATGAATTTGCGCCGATACCCGCTCCCTTCGCTGCGTGGTTCGAGCGGATATTGTCGCTGTACGACGGATATGCGGGTAAAGCGCCGCGCGCTGAATGACGACAGAGCGCACACAGAGTACCGTGCCCTATAACGCTGCGGAGATGTGGGCGCTTGTTGCGGATGTTGAGAAATATCCGCTTTTCATTCCTTACTGCATCGGCCTTCGCATCATTTCACGCGATACGGTCGAGGGCAGTGGCGTCGTCATCGCGACAAGCATGTCCGCGATGAC
>JBCCTV010000208.1:0-5678 GCA_039197915.1 Pseudomonadota bacterium
ACAGTCGGACTGCCTATCGTCTGCGTTTACTCTACTGGCCCAAATGGCCCCTCGACTGATCCCGTTCTGGATGCGGGCCGCCGCCAAATTACGGGCGAGAAGGTTCCACCCTTGCCTGCTACGCTTATATACGGTGAAAAGTTTATGAAAACACCCACGCTGTGGAGTTACCCGCATGGCAGCCCTTCTCCTGATCGCATTTGTCGTCGGGCCGCATCCAGAACGGGATCAGTCGAGGGGCCATTTGGGCCAGTAGAGTAAACGCAGACGATAGGCAGTCCGACTGTTCGCAAGGACCTTTGGATTGCTCAAAAAACGGACAGCAAGACAGGCAGCAAGCAACCATGGATCCCGTGCTCTTACTTTTTATCTGTCTTGCCGGTTTCGTCATTGTACGGCTGATATCGGTTCTAGGGGAGCGCACCGGCCACGAACAGCGCCCGGATATTGAAGGGCTGCAGCGCGCCGCCCACAGCGAAAACGACCGCGAGCCGACCGATGAACGCTCCGACTATCCAGAGCCGGCGCCAGCGGCCGTTTCCCCTGAAGCCGCGGTGCTTGCTGAAGCGGATGCGGACTTCAACGAACGTGAATTTTTGACCGGCGCTAAGGCCGCCTATGAAATGATCGTTGAGGCCTTTGCCGCGGGCGATCTGAAAAGCGTCCGCGATTATGTGGATACGGCCGTTTATGAGGCGTTTCGCGCCGCCGTGAGCAATCGGGAAGCCGCAAACCAAACTTTTGATCTGAAGTTTGTCGGCGTTGAGGACGCGCGGATCATTGAGAGCCGCGTTGAGAACGGAACCCTTGTTGCGGTCGCGCAGTTTACTTCAAACCAGGTGCGGGTTACGCGCGACGCCTCGGGCGAAGTTGTCGACGGCGATCCAAACCGCATCGATCTGGTGCGTGACCGGTGGACGTTCTCCAGGCAGATGGCGAGCCGAGACCCCAATTGGACATTGACGGCGACGGGCGGCGCTTAAGCGGCGGCCGGGTCGCCAATGCCCTCGTTTCGCCTTGACGCGCCTTTCCCCCTACTGATCTTTCTCGCGCTTGCGAGCTGTGCTGAGGAAAAGTCGCCTCCGGACATTGCCGACATTGGTCCGTCAACGCCGAGCTATAGGCTCGTGTCATTCGATGCTGCGCGAGGGTGGCGCGACGGCAAACAAGCCGAAGTGCTGCCGGTTTTTTTACGCTCCTGCGCCGCCTTTCTTGAGCGGTCGCCAGATGCGCCAGCAAACCCGCGCGAAGCCCTCAGCGGCGCCTATGTCGCGGATCAGCCTGTTGCAGAAATAAAGTCACGAGCGAGTGTTGCGGGGGTCGCGAAAGACTGGCGAGATCCGTGCCTGGCCGCAGCGGCTTTTAACCTAGAGACGATCGACGATGAAACGGCGCGGACCTTCTTTGAGCGTCATTTTCAAGCGGTCTCGGTTCACGCCCGGCGCGACCGTCTAAATGCGCCAGGCCCCGCATTGATCGAGGATGAGGGGACTTTCACTGGATATTTTGAGCCAACATACGAGGCGCGCCGGGCGCCTGGGGGCGCCTTTACCGCCCCGGTGCTCGCCCGCCCGAGCGACCTCGTGATGGTTGATCTGGGCGCCTTTCGCGATGCGCTTGCCGGCGAGCGTATTGCCGGGCGCGTGGTTGATGGGCGCCTTACGCCGTATCCGGATCATGCAGCGATTAATCGTGGCGCCCTCGATGGGGCGACCGAGGTTTTAGGCTTCATGGAGCCGACCGACCTCCTCTTTTTGCAGATCCAGGGGTCGGGTCGTCTCCAATTTGAAGACAAGGTCGTCGCACGTCTCGGCTATGACGGGCAAAACGGTCATCCTTATACGGCGATTGGCGGCGTTCTTATTCGCGAAGGTGAAATTGAACGCGAACGCATGTCCATGCAGGCGATCAGGAATTGGCTTGACGACACTGACGGCGACCGCGCCCAGCGCCTGCGGGAAGAAAATCGTTCCTATGTCTTTTTTAGGCGATTGGACGCCCTGCCCGATCCCGCCCTCGGCCCTATTGGCGCAAGCGGCGTTCAATTAACGGCGTTGCGCAGCCTCGCCGTCGATCCCCGCTTTATTCCTCTAGGCGCGCCCCTTTGGGTTTCGATCGAGGGTGGGATCGCTCAGTCAACGGAAGAAGAATTTAACCGACTTTTCATCGCCCAGGACACCGGCGGTGCGATTAAAGGGCCCGTGCGCGGAGACATTTTTGTCGGCTCCGGTCTTGAGGCGGCGGCAATCGCAGGCGGCTTAAACGCTAAAGGGTCGGTATTGTTGCTGCTTCCTAACGCGGCGGTGGATCGATTGCCTATGGATCGATTAACTGAGGATCGTTCGGTGGGCGCGCGCCGATGAAAAAGCGCCATACCCATCACTCGAGCGGCGGGGCGCAGCCCCGTAGAGCGGGTGCGCTCGCCCCCGAAGACGCGGAGCTTTGGCGTCGCGTGACGTCAGATGTGCGCCCAATAAACGCCCATGGGCCGGGCGACGCTTCCCACCAAAGCCGGGACGGGACCCATGGGGGCAATGCGGACGGGCGGTTGCAACATCCGCGGCTGCGCGATGCAAAGTCCGACCAAAGACGTACTCGCAGGGACGCCCCTGCCCCAAGCGTCAACGCAAATCCCAATAAACCAGCGACCGGACAACGGAATGTCCAAAGCGCCATCAATGCCGGCGACCCAAAATATGACCGGCGGGTTGCTAAACGCCGCGTCGAAATCGATGCGGTTTTAGATCTACACGGATTTTCGGCGCGCCATGCGGAGACGGCGTTCGTACGGTTCATCGAGAACGCCAGCCGCGAAGGCGCGCGGTGTGTTTTGATCATCACCGGCAAGGGCGTCACGGTTTCTGAGGCGTCGCTAGACATGGCCGACCCCTATCGCGCGCCACGCGGCGTGTTGCGCCGGCGTTTCGTTGAGTGGGTAGACCGCACCGATTTGCGCCCGTTGATCGCAAGGGCGGCGCCGGCAAAACCTAAAGATGGCGGCGGCGGCGCCTGGTATGTCTTTCTGAAAAAGCGAGCGCGCTGATGGTTTTGTTAGCGCACCCCAGCGTCGAGCGCGGCGGCGTTTATCAAGGGCCTATTGGGTCGTGGTTTATGAACGCCAACGGGCGCACTTGGCTGAAAAAGTTATAGTACTCTTTACAGAGACCAAAAT
This sequence comes from Pseudomonadota bacterium, assembly GCA_039197915.1. Lineage (GTDB taxonomy): Bacteria > Pseudomonadota > Alphaproteobacteria > Caulobacterales > Parvularculaceae > JAJFFW01. The sequence continues at coordinate 3,173 of JBCCTV010000208.1, forward strand.
GCCTATGCCCGATCACGCCCCGTAGCGATGCGGCCATAGAGGGAGTGTAGCCTCCATTAGCTACCCCCTACCGAGCCGCCCTAGCCGCCAAGGAAGAACTTCGTGGCCCACCATGCCGCGTAGCCGACAAGTGCGAAGACGGCGCCAAAGAACAGGAGCCTTGAGAAGCGAATAAACATCGTCTCGACAAAGTCGGAGGCCCAATCGGCGACGGTCTCGACATACCAGCGACGACGTTTCTGTTTCGGCAACTGGTGGCCGTCGAAAGGCATGGCGCCCAAAACGGTGACGCCGCGGTTTTTCCAACGCGCATAGACTTTCTTGATCGCACCGCGCGCCACAGAATGGCTGAGCGGCATACGGATTAACGAGCCAAGCGTCGGTGAGAAATGCTTCAGATCGAATTCAACGTCGAGCACCATTGGGGCCGGGGCATCTTTTTCGCTATCTTCGTTCACCCGAACGGTTGCGTGGCGAACGCCGTAATTTCGCAGGAAGTTTTCAACGTCGCCAATGGACGCCGCCGTGCCGTCGCGCCGGAACTGGAAGAGGACACGCACGCCGGAGCAGCCGGATCCGTCAGCAAGCTCGGCGACGCCCTTAAGGCGCCGGAACCAATAGCGCGTCCGCGCGTCCGTTGTCCGGTATGCGTCGTCATAGAGCGTATGATCCGGGTTGTTCTGTACAACGACAAAACGAGTTTTCCCGGGCTCGGCGTCTTCAAGGAACGGATCGATGATAATGTATTCGCTGGAGCGGTCGGCCACTTCAAACGGCAAGACCACGCCGAAGAGTTGCTGCGCTTGGGCCCCGCCATTCATCGCTGAAACGTAGTGGCTCTCGCCGCTATTGGGGTTGAAATAGGTGTTCACGACCCGGTCGGGATTGAGCGACTGGCGCGTCATACGCGCAAATTCGCGATGGGGCTCCGCCGCATCGGCAATCTCGCGCACATCGACGCCGGCAGCGCGCAGCCCGTCCAATTTGGATTTACAGCGCCGCAAAGCAGTTTGGTCAACGAAGACTGAGTCCAACCGGTCGCGCAAAACCATTTGCATCGATTGGTCAATGACAAGACCGCCCGAATGCATGTCGCCGCCGCCCGGCCCGTCACCGCCAAAGTCAGCGTCCGTATCGTCCCGGCGCTGATTAAAGATATCGATGCGTGATCCGCGTCCGCCCCAATCGGCGCGTCCCCCGCGGCGACGCGACAGAAGATGCGACAGGGTCGAATTGGGGTGAGAAGATTGCGCGAGTTCGAGAACCTGGCTTTCGTGAACGGCGAGGCAGAGCTGGTCTGTCGCTTCAACCTGCTCAACGGCGCGCAGCGTAAAAAGATTGCCGATCGCGCGCAGGCTTTCAAAATCATATCCCGCATAGGGGCTGTAAAACGGCACGACCGCGTAGTCGGCTTCGCCATTTTTCACCGCCATCAGCGCTTGTTCTTTGGAACGCAAGGGCTGGCGGATTGTGTCGCCAAAATCAAATCGGTCGCGCGAGGGGCCTCGGCCGGTTTCGCGTTCGGTGCGCACTTTCGAAACCGCGTGTAGTCCAGCATCGGCGAGGCCAATGCTTCGCCCGGTTTCGATCAATGCGCCAACGGCTTGGTAGCCGAAGCCGAATTCCTCGCCCGTGAAAGCAATCTTGGGCTTGGATTTCGCCTGCCCGTTAAATGGTGATCCGTCAGCCATTCTCGCGGCCCCGCTCATAGTCCCCAACGCCATACGATAACCCGGCATTAACCAAACGCAAAGGCTCAATCGTGCGGAAAGCGAGCGTAGTTTATCTGCTCGAGCGCTTCGCGGATAAGTATGAGCGGTTATCCGCCAGAGAAGCACGACAAATCAATAGCCTAGAGCCCCTTGAGCGGGTCCGACGGAACGCGAATGGCGTTAGCCCACAATGGCTCTGCGTCAGTGGCGTTAGGGCGACGGTCTTCAGCGGCGCGGCGACGGATTACCCACTCGAGCGACGCGACACGGGTGCAACGCACCTATAGGATGAATTTAGACAAGTCCGCGTCTTCGGTGACGTCTTTCAGGCGCTCATCTACATAAGCGGCGTCGATCGCCACCGCCTCGCCTGAGCGATCAGCGGCGTTGAAGCCGATATCGTCGAGGACCCGCTCCATAATTGTTGCGAGCCGCCGTGCGCCAATATTTTCAACGCTCGCGTTCACCCGCTGGGCGGCGTCGGCGAGGGCTTCAACGGCTTCCTCCGTGAAAGAAAGCTCAACGCCTTCGGTCGCCATTAGGGCCTCATATTGCTTTAAAAGGCTCGCTTCGGGTTCGGTCAAAATGCGCTTGAAATCGTCCCGGGTGAGCGCCTGGAGCTCAACGCGTATGGGCAGCCGCCCCTGCAGTTCCGGCAACAGATCGGAGGGTTTTGACAGGTGAAAAGCGCCCGACGCAATAAATAGAATATGGTCGGTTTTCACACTTCCGAACTTGGTGGCGACCGTCGCCCCTTCGATCAGCGGCAGGAGATCGCGTTGCACGCCTTCGCG
>JBCCTV010000209.1:0-5640 GCA_039197915.1 Pseudomonadota bacterium
CCGAAAGCGACCGCATTCGCGTTCAGCCCAATTGCTGGCATATCCTCCAACTCGGTGACCGGATAGCCAAACAAGCCCGCGTCCTCGCCAGCCGCTGCAGGGGGCTGCCAAATGTAATTTCCGTCTGCGTCCTTAAATTCCCGGATTGTGCTAATGACGCTGCGGTTCATCGCGAAGCGGCCATTGGCGCGGTAGGCCTGCTTTGGCGTATAAATCAAATCAAGCAGGATTTCATGCGGATCGTTTGCCGGGAAGTCGCCGTCTACGCCCGTCGCAACGTAACCGATTTCGCTCGCTGTTCGGCTTGCCTCCGCTGTGATGGTATACTGAAGAAAGCCCTTCGGCTGCGTGGACCCATTGCCGTTTACGAAGGCCGCACTTTCCTGAACGGAAAACTCCGCTTGAACTTCTTCGGCGAGCCATTGCTCGATATCAATAACCGCGTCGTCCAGAAGCGTCTGACTTGCCGCCGGGGCTGCATAAAGCTCCATCGTCTGGAAATCGAGCGCAGACAACGTCGGCGTATCCGTCGTGGGGCGGTTCGCGGTTTCTGCGACCCAGCCGACGCCAATGTCACCCTGGCTAATTGGCTTACGGAAAACATTTGAGCCGATTTCCCGAACGCTCGCGATCCGGCGCATCGGCGACAGCGTTTTTAAAGCTGTCGTGATAACCGAAGACGTGTCCTCCGGGGCCAAGTAACCGGCGTCAGGCGGACCCGACAGGCTCACGGCTTTGCCTTCAATTTCGTGCACGCCGCGCGTGTCGCCTGAGCGCATATAGGCGTGGAATGCGGTTTTACGTTCATCAAAAGCTGGACTATCGGACGCTTCAATTTGGGGGCGCCGCGCATTCAGCGCTAACTTATCGACAGCGCTTTTTTGCTCATCAAGCGCCCGGTTGATGCGATCGACTTTCTCTTCCAAAAGTACGTCTGCGCTGCGGCTTTCAATTGCGGCAAGGCGCGTATCGTTCGCTTCCTTAAAGTGCTCGAAGGCGTTTAGGAACTCGCCAAGGGCGTTACGCAAACCGGCGGCGTTAACGCGCTCTTGCGGATCGGCGTCAAAAATCTCGTTAGTCATTAGGCTTCCTTTCCTTTGGAGACAGAGAGTTATTGGGCGGCCGCGGTGAGCCGTGTTGCGGCCTCGCGCAGCGCGCTGGAGAGAATGGCGCCGTCTGGCGCGTCGCGCCTTGCGGCGGCGGCAAAGGTTTTCAGGGGACGGACGGGTCCGATATCCAAAATTCGCGCCTTGGGCGCCATCGGGAAAGAAACGAGGGATATCTCCCAGAGCTCAGCTACCGAAATGCGCCGCCCCCCCGCTATCGACCTCGATTTAATCGTCCGGAACCCGATCGAAAGACCATCGATCGCACCAGCGCACAAAAGGGCGTAGAGGTTGCGGGCATCGTCGCAATTAACGATCAAATCACCGCTTACGAATAATCCGCGCGCATCTTCCTTAATAGTGCGCCAAACGCCAATCGGACGCTCTGGCTTGTGCTGAAATAGCATGCGCACGGGCCGCGGTCGGCGGAGCGACGCCGAGAAAGCATTGCGCTCCACGATATCGCCATTCTCATCCGGCACGCCGAAGAGTGATGCGTACCCAGAAATTCTTGCAGCAAACGTTATAGGGTCGGCAACATCATGCTCGGGCGCGGTTGCTTGTGTGGCGCTCATTCAACGCCCTCCTCTTTGCTGTCAATCTTTGCTTCAATGCGCAAAAGCGTGTGCCGGACGGCGTCTACCTGTTCTTCAAGGCGCGCCGTTCGATCCATCAGCGCTTCACGTGCGTCGACCCGGCGCTCTAATTGGTTGATCCGTTCCGCCGCCGAGCCAGCCCAGGTAAATGCGAACGCCGTATGCAACAGGAAACCGGCGCCAATGGCGATCGACACGCGAAGTTCCGATGAACGCGTTATTTCAGTGTCTTGCGTCATACGCCCTCTCCCCGCGGGGCCAACCCGACCAGGATGCGTTTTTCATCCGCTGACAGAAATTCCGCTGCCGACACCCGTCGCCACAGCGCTTCCCGCTCGGCTGAGAGCGCGTCGACGCCATCAAGGTCGCACGATATCGAAATCGCCCCGAAATCCGGCTGTAGCCACGCCGCAAAGGCGGCGGCGGTTTTCTTCACAAGCGGCAAAACCGTCTGCTTCCAGAAGGCAAGGTTCGCTTCCCGGTAATTCGCATAGGTATTATCGCCAGGGATACCGAGAAGCATCGGGGGCACGCCGAAAGCCAGCGCTATCTCGCGCGCAGCGGTGTTTTTAGCCTCAAGGAAGTCCATATCGGCCGGGCTGAAAGACATCGGCTTCCAATCGAGCCCGCCGTCGAGCAAAAGCGGTCGACCGGCCGCCGCTGCGCCCTGGTGGGTGTCTTCCAATTCGGCTTTCAGGCGTTCAAATTGATCAGCGGTCAGGTTCTCCGCCCCGTCGGGACCTTTATAAACCAACGCCCCAGAGGGCCGGGCAGCATTATCCAAAAGCGCCTTGTTCCAGGCGCTGGCGGCGTTGTGTAAGTCAACGGACGCGGATGCCGCTTCAAGCGGTGATAATCCGTAGTGGTCATTTGTTGGGTGAAAGAGCTTTAGGTGCAAAATAGCGCTTTGGCCGTTTTGCGAAGGGAAGACGACCGTGCGTCCGTTTACCGAATACTCATATGCATCGGGCCACCCGCTCTTGCCAATGCGAGCTTTCATGCGGTCTGGCCGCAGGGCGTAAAGCTCTTTGATATCGCCGTTTAGTCGGACCGCTTCCACGTAAGCGTTACCTGCGGTCAGTAGAAAACCGTAGACTTGTTCTAAAAATACCGCAGTAGACTGATCACTATTTGGTTTTCCCAATAGTGCAATGACCGGATGGTCGCTTAACCGAATAGCCTCTTCGCTAACCATCAACGGCGCTGAGGCGGCCGCTTCGGCGACAAGCCTCACGCACCGATAAGCAATCACGTTCCGCTCAAAACCGGCGCGCGCAAGCGCTGCATAGTTACGGGGCGTCCAGACCGCCTGGCCCGGTCCTGAAAGAGCGATCAGCGGCCTAACGGCGCTCGCCTTTTGCTCTTGAACGGGATGAACCGGCTCTGTCGGTTGTGCGTGAAGTGCGTCTGCCATAGTCCGGTTCCTAGTCAAAACGGCGTACGCCTGGGACGCCGCGCCTGCGGTTCAGAAGTAGATCCGTCAGGGCCCAGACAAGCGCATCGACGCGGTCTGGGCTTTCGCCCTTACGGTCACCGGTGAAGGTCGTTAGTTGGTCTTCGAGTTTTGAAAATCCGCCCACATGGCGCACCACGCCGCGCTCATAAAGCGCCGCCACGGGTTCTGCGCGCAGGCGCTTGCCGCGTGTCGCACGAACCTCCCGTATGGGAATATTCGCCCCGACCTGGCCAATGATTGAGCGGACCATTTCCCCGCCCTGGTTAACCTCAACCACAACGCGGTCTGCGTCATAGTCTTCAAATGCGGCGACAACCCGCTTCGCCCAACCGGCTGGCGACAGTCCCTGCACCGAGCGGTCCGCAAGAATATAAGCCGTAGGTGTATCAATATCGTCGCAACCATCGGCGTCCCCGGCAACGCCAGCGACGATGATCCCGCATTCATCGGCGTCCGGACCGCTCGTCGCCGGGGGGTCCACCGCCACAACAATGCGGTCGCATTCAGGCGCGACGGATATGCGCGCCGCCTCAATCATCGCCCATGTCCAAAGGGCGCCGGGCACCTCTTCGATCAGTTCGCCGTAAAGCTCCTGGCGGCCAAGGGCCGTGCCCTCATAGGCGGAGACAATTTCGGAGAAGAAGGCCGGCGATAGATTTTCCCGGTTCGCCATTGATGCGGCGCGCGTGACTTCGGTTGTTTCCGCCGCGATTAAGCGCTTGATCAGGCCCAATGGGCGCGGCGTCGTGGTCGCCACCTGCCGCGGATGCTCGCCGAGACGCAGGGCGAGTTGCAAGTTGCTCCACGTTTCATCTGCGTAGCGCCACTTGCAAATTTCGTCTGACCACGCAGCATCAAACTGGTAGCCGCGCAGTCCGTCGGGGTCCTCCGCCGAGAAGCAATAGGCGACCGCGCCGTTTGGCCAGTCGAGACGCCTCCGCGATCCCTGGTAGACCGGTCGCGCGCCTGGCGGCTCAACAGCCTTTATGCCGGAAGCCCCTTCAATCATGACTTCCCTCGTGTCAGCGTAGGTTTCGCCAACGAGCGCAATGCAAGGCGCTTTTGAGCCCAGAAGACCGTTAGCGACCATTCGGACCCACTCGGCGCCGGCGCGCGTTTTTCCCGCACCCCTGCCACCGAGCATGAGCCACGTTGTCCAATGATCACCGCTTGGCGGCCATTGGTCAGGACGGGCGAGACCCGGCCAATCGTATTTTCCGGACCCCTCATAATACTGATCAAGCGCTGCATGGACTGTCCTCCGACGAATCTCCGTCGCGCGTGACACGATCGTACTGCCGCTCGATTTCTTGCCGGATTGCGGCGAGGTCGGCGTCTGTGAGGGGGTTTTTGGGGATTTCGAGGTCATTCGCCGCTGCGTCCCTTTCCATACGGACCTTCAGGGCGTCGACCTGCGCCGCGGTGCGTACAAGGCTCGCGACGCTTCTTACTGCGCGGTCGAAGAGCGCAGCCTCGTCGCTAACATCAAGCGTCGCCAAACGCTCGCTCGCAAGCGATAAAGCAGCATCACAAATCTCTGACAGGGGCCGCGCTATTGCAGCTTTATTCGCCATGACCACACTCTGGTTTCGCTCTGCGGCTTGGTTGTCCTTACCGTGAGCAAACAGTACCGCGATCAAAACGGGCGGGGATAAGCGTCCTACAAGATGTAGGATTGTGGGGTCTATAGATAAAATTTTATCGATTGCGTAAAAGCTTTGGGCAGGTTTCCTAATTACCCCTCAAACAGCGTTTAGTTGGCGTGAGACGGCGGCGATGACGAGTAGACGGGAAACTACAATCGAGCCCTTGCGCTCGCCTGGTGAAAACCAAGTCCGGGTCAAGCTCAACCAGATCCTCCGCGGCCGGCACGTCAATAAACCGATCGAGGGCGTTAGGCTCGAAGCAAAAGTTGTTGGGCCGCCGGTGGAGGATGTGCCGGAGCGGGTCGCGGCATTACTCAGTAACCGGACTGTATATTTCCTGCGCGATAAAGATGATTACGCGCGCGTTCTGACCGAAGACGAGGCGGGCGAAGCAAAAGCCCTGATGCGGAAACTGAAATCGCTTCAAGCGGCAAGTTAGAAACGAAAAGTTAGCGCCGACGCTTGGTGATGTAATCCTCAAGCGCGTTATCGTCGACGTCGTCTTCACTAACGACAGCACGCGAAACCGCAACGCCGGCCCGGGCGGCGCCGTTTGGGTCACCTGAAATTAACGGGTGCCAGTCCGGTAAGTCCTGTCCCCGCGCCAAACGGCGATAGGCGCAGGTTTCAGGCATCCAGGGAAGTGCGCCGGCATTTTGTGGCGTAAGCTGCACGCAGTCTGGCACCCGCTTGGCCCGGTTAGCGTAATCCGTGCACCGGCGGCTTGATCGCTCCAAAAGCCTGCAGGTTACCGCAGTCTCAAAGACAGCCTCGGTGTCGTCGTCGACTATTGTGACCAGACAGCACCGCGCGCACCCATCGCAGAGCGACTCCCA
>JBCCTV010000210.1:0-5543 GCA_039197915.1 Pseudomonadota bacterium
ACGACGCGAAAAGCGCGCCCTTTTTCGAGCGCCAATGGCGGACGCCGGTCGATTATTCTGTATCGGTACCGCCGTCCAATGGCGGAGAACCGCGCGTGGAAATCCTCCGCCGCCTCGGCGCAGGCCAAAACCGCGATCGGCGCATCGCCCAAATGGTGGTTGATCGCATCACGGACCGTGTCCGGTTCATGCGGCGATTGCAGGTCAATGTGGCTTGTCATGGCGAGCGCATGAACGCCCGAATCAGTCCGCCCGGCAGCATAAGCCGTCACCCGTTCGGCGCAAAACGCAAAGACCGCGTCCTCAAGCGCTTCTTGTACGGAAAGACCATTATCTTGTCGCTGCCAACCCACAAATGGCGCGCCGTCATATTCCAAGATGAGCCGATACCGCGCCATCGTTTAAGTGAGGCGATCGCCTGGACGCCAGCCGACGCCGTTCAAGAACGCCTGCGCCGATTGGGAGGACTTGCCCGCACGTTGCAAGGTTTTTAACGCCAATGCGCCTGCGCCACCTCCACGTCCACGTCCACCTCCACAGGCAACGACAAGGTCTCCATCCGTACTCATAACTTGACCCGGCGAGTGCGTTTCCGTTCGTGGGGTTTCAACAACGCTCGATAGCAACGCTTTCACACGTGCGCCGTCAGGACCTTCAAACCAGGCGCCTGGAAACGGCGAAAGACCACGAATGTGGCAGTCCAATTCTTGAGCGGGCCTTGACCAATCAATACGCGCTTCGTCCGAGCTAATTTTTTCCGCATAGGTTACGCCGTCATCCGCCTGGGGCGTTTCAACGGCGCCGCCACGCTCAAGCGCTGCGAGTGCGCGTGTCATCAAGGACGCCCCAATTACTGATAAGCGATCATGCAAGCTTGCCGTTGTGTCATCGCTGGCGATCGGCGTTTTTTCTGAAAGAAGGATCGCGCCGGTGTCGAGGCCTTCTTCCATCCGCATAACCTGCACGCCAGTTTCATGGTCCCCCGCCATGATCGCCCGGTGAATGGGAGCCGCGCCCCGCCAGCGCGGCAAAAGAGACGCATGGAGATTAAAACATCCAAGCCGCGGCGCTTCGAGAATTGGCGCCGGTAAAATTAATCCGTAGGCGACGACGATCGCAGCATCGAGATCAAGGGCGGCGAAGGCCTCTTGCACATCAGCTTTTTTGAGACTTCGCGGCGTCTCAACGCTGAGGCCATGGATAAGCGCTGTCTCGTGGACCGGGCTTTTACGTTCCTTTTGCCCGCGGCCCGCCCGCTGCAGCGCCTTGGTGTAAACGGCGGCCACTTCGTGTCCGGCGGCGACAATCTCTGTCAGCGTCGGCGTCGCGAAGGCTGGCGTTCCCATAAAGGCGAGCCGCATTTATCGACCCCTTAATTCTGGTGGTGGGGCGGCAGGCGACGCCGCTGCGAGACTATTTGGTCGTGCACAAGTCGTCCTGCACAAGTCGTTTGGCGCAAGCCGCTATTCCGCCGCCAGACGCTGCTCTTTTTTGAGCTTCTTTAATATCCGCTCCCGCTTCAACCGGGACAGGTGGTCGATGAAGAGAACGCCCTCGAGGTGGTCCATTTCATGTTGGATACACGTTGCAAGGAGACCCTCCGCCTCAAGCCTTTGGGGCGCGCCATGGTAGTCCAGGTGCTCGACCACGCATTGCGCCGGCCGTTCGACCTCCTCGTAAAACTCAGGCACGGAAAGGCAGCCCTCCTCATAGGGCGCAACGTCCTCCGACGGATCGATGATCACCGGATTAACGAAATAACGCGGCGCGGGCTCTTCATCCTCTCCCGCCAGGTCCATCACCACAATCCGCAGGGGAACACCAACCTGAATTGCGGCCAAACCGATCCCGGGCGCCGCATACATGGTCTCGAGCATATCGTCCATGAGCGCGCGAATGTCGTCGTCGACCTCCGCCACGGGTTTTGACACCTGGCGCAATACGGGGTCCGGAGCGGTAAGAATCTTGCGTATCGCCATGGTGACCGAGATAAGCGCGCGTCAAATCACCGTCAAGGACGCCAAATGGGACTTACGCGCGTCGCCTCTCGGCCTCGAAAGTTTCGCAATTCCAAGGTTTTGCGGTAAGGTTAACACGTAGCACAGAGCGTTCATGATGATGCGCGGAACTGATTTTTACGGGGGTTTTCGCTGGAGTGATTGGTTCGCCGTCGCCCAGGACCAAGCGACAGCAGTGCGCGCTGCGGAAACGGCGTCAGGCCCCACGACAGAGCAAACCATCTCGCTAATCTCAGCGGACCCGACGCTCCTCGCGGCTGGCGTCGTTAGCGTGCTCATTGCCTTTGCCGCGCTGATTTTCTTGATCATGCGCGCGGTCCTGATCAACGGCCGCGCACCGCTCCGCGATGAGGATGTGTTCGCGCCAGCCGGCGACGAGGCGGAAATCGTTTTCGAAAACGAGCGGAAAAAAGACACCAAACGCGAAAGCACGCTCGAATTCGTGGATACGGGCGACAAAAACCACGAGGCCCAAGAGGGCGGCAAACCAGAAGCCGACGTCATCCCCATGCGCCCTGCCGACGACGTGACGGACGCGGAGACATCTTCCCAGGCTGCCGACGAGGTTGATCCGTTTGACAAGCCGCGCAAAAAACGCGGCGTCTTTGGCGGGTTGTTTGGCAAGCGCAAAAAAGAGACGCCGGAGGACGATGCGACGCAAAACGCAGAGATTGAGGACGCTTCCATCCGTGCCGAGAATGATGATCGCGCCAACGAAGGAAGCGTCAGTTCAAACGCCTTTGATGCGCCCCTCGCGGAAGTCTCAATTGAACGCGACGCCGACGATCGGTATCGGGAAGACCTCCCATCGCGAAAAGTGGCCGACCGGAACGGGGACCTCGACCCGGAGTTACGCGGATTTGTCCGTGCGCCGCGCGCGATCAACGCAGACGATGGACAACTTTTGGCGGAGGAGAATGCGCGCCGGCTCGCAGCGGAAGAAGCGGCGCGTCGCCTCGCAGCCGACCGAGCGCGGCTTGAAGTGGAACGGGAGGCCGACTTCGAGCGGCGCAAACTTGCCGCCGCAATTGACCAAAGCGCTGCGAAGCAAGACGCCGCCGAAATTGAAAGGGTCGTCTCCCAAGCGGTCGACACAAAATTCGAAGCGTTTGCAGACGCCCTCGACGCCCGGCTCGACAGCCGCTTGCGTGAAATCAAAACGGCCCTCGACGCCCGTCAGCCCAACGAACCAGCGACGCCAAGCGCCATTAGAAGCGCCGCTGCAAATGTTGGCGCGGCCGGTTTAGGCGCGCTCGCTGGCGCGGCTGCAAGCGGCGCATTTGCAAAAGAAACCGAGGAAGAAGTAGCAAATGGCGCGCCCGACATGGCCATTGCCCCTTCTCGTGACCTGTCTCGTGACTTCTCTAGCGCGCAAATTCCGAACAGCGAGCTACATGGACTCGTCGATGGGTTAAGGCGCGACTTGGACAGCGCGTTCTCCGCAGCAAATGCGCGGATGGACGACATGGCCCAGGCTTTATCGAAGCTTGATCAGCTTGACGACAGCATCGCCGCACTGCGCGGGGCGCTCCAGCGGGCGAAAATGCCGCCGGCTGTAAGTCCAACGACCCACCTCGCTGATATCCTCAGGGATGCTCTGCCGACGGAAAGTTATGCTCTAAATGTGCGGCTTGCCTCAGGTGCGCGGGCCGATTGCCTGGTCAATCTTCCCGCTCACAACGCCGCGCTCGCCGTTGACGGGCGCTTTCCGGTGGAAGCCTATGGGGAGCTTCGGTCTGCGCTTATTTCTGGCGATCGCACCGAAGCGGCGTCCACAGAGTTTCGCCGCATTGCGCTCCGCCATATTGTCGACACGGCGGAACGCCTCATCGCGCCGCCTGAAACCGTCGCCGCCGCCATATGTTTTCTGCCCTCTGAAAGTATGCTGACCGATTTACAGGCGCGGTTCCCCGATATTGTCCAGGACGCGTACCGGGCGAATGTCTGGTTTACGTCCCCCACGACCCTTGTGGCGGCGCTGCAGTCAGCGCGCGCCTTTGGCTCGCTTGGTAGCGAACACCAACCCAGCGCAACAGGCATACAATCGACGACCCGGCCGGACGGGCCGGAAGATCACGAAGAGGTATTTGATCAATATACGGATGAAAGAGGCTTCAGCGATCAACCGCGTGAAACAACGGCGCCTGGCAGACGCGCCAGCGACCTCGAAGAATTGCGCGAACGCGCCGAGCGCCTTTATTCCACCCTGCCAGCGAATGCCAGCGGCGGCGCCCCAGCCGTTTCGTCCAATGCCCTTACACCAGATACCCCCCATGGAAACGCTATTAAGCCATCGGCCGACCGACGGCGCGACGATAGCGACGCCGGGGAAGCAAAGCGTTCGGTTGAAGATTATTGGGGCGCCCGGAGCGATGAACCGCCAGCCTTCCCCATCAACACAAGCAAGAAAACAGATTGAAACACGCCCTACTGCGCCGGACCGAGAACGCCCGGAGCGCGATCAGGTTCAGCCAAAGCACTAAAAAGATAAATGCACGCAGCTGACGGTTCTAATTACCGGCTTCAGCAAAGGCGCTTTGGAAAAATGGAACCTCATGCAGCAGAGCGGTTCCTATCGACGCAACGTTACGATCGGAAAATCGACTTAAGCGCCGATATCGTATGCGCCTTCAAGCACGTCTTTTCTCGCTGCAAGCCAAACGCCATAGGCCGCGATCTGTCCTATTGCGCGAATTTCCCTTAAACCACGGACAAAGACGAGCAAAAACGGCTAAAGACCACCGCTCTAAGCGGCTGGCTTTTCCGGTTGCTGGACCAGCTGCTTTTCATCCGTTAACAAATCATCCGCCTTGGGATCTTCAGGGCTTGGGCTTGGGCTTGGGCTTGGGCTTGGGCTGGGGCTGGGGCTTTTTACTCTACGCTTTTGGGCCGAAGGCTTTTCGGGCGCGGCCTCGGAAATTAACGTCTCGGCTGTGGTCGGGCCAGAACGAGGATCATCTGATAATTCCAACGCTGATTTCGCTCCGCGGTGGGAGCTTTCTGGCTCTTCAGGCGCCGGCAATGCGCCAATCAGCGCATCGGCCGTGGTGTCAGGCGGCGCGTCCGACAGGACGCCAGGCAATGCGTCCGACGGGGCGTCCGACGGGGCGTCAGGTGGCGCGGAGATCAACAAATCGCGATCAGAGCGGGGCTCGCGCGGCGTCTTTTCCACCATTGCGCCTTCTGATAGCCCGGCGCCGATGCCGGGCAATTCATACTCAGCGAATTTTCTTGCACGCGGCATTACCCGTTGCTCAACACCGCCCACAAGATCATTATACCGACGGACGCTCATGTCGAGGGCCTTCCCAAGTCCAGAGAGGTGATCGCCCATCTTGCGCAAGCTGTCATAAAGATCCTTCGCCATACCAGCGACACGCTCCGCGTTTTCCGCCGCGCGCTCCTGGCGCCAGCCATAGGCGGCGCTTTTTAGGATGGCGATGAGCGTCGTTGGCGTTGCAATCAGAACCTGCTTTTCAAACGCCTCTTCGAACAAGCCCGGGCGCGCCTCAACGGCGGCGGCCA
>JBCCTV010000211.1:0-5541 GCA_039197915.1 Pseudomonadota bacterium
CGACAGCGTTTGGCTAAGGCGACCGGAAAATTCGGCTAGACGGGCTTCGGCGGTCGGCACTGTCTCAGCGTTCATGATGGGGGTTGTCACGCGAACAAGCGATCCGTCGGATCTCTTGCGAATAACGGAGTCGATGATGAGCCAAAACTTCATAACGAATTCGTTTGCTATACGCCGCCCACGCTGTTCATACCAGTAATATACCAGTTGACGACGCGAGCCATTTTCAATCACGAGTCGATTTAATTTGTATGGAGCAGCGCCTTCAAACTGAGCAGTTTCCACCGTATGCGATGTAATTTTCCAGCCGCCACCCGGAATGCACTGACGTGGGGAATGCCAAGACCGGCCGTCTCTCTGAGCTTCTAAATAAGCTAGGTAAATATTGACGATTTCACCATCGGCGTCGAGGAAGTCTGCGACGATCGCATCATCGGCGCCAAGGGCTTCTGCGACAGCCGGGTCAATCTCCCGCACGCGCGGCGACAGATCCGGGAACTCTTCCAAAATTCCTGCAAAAGGAAGCCGATCGGGGCGAACAAGATCGCTAGTCGATAGCCCAACGCCCACATAAAGCATTATCGCGAAAAGTGAAGCTGTTGCGATCGCTGCTGGCAACGGTTTACTGATGCCACGTGAGGGTGAGTGGGCTGTGAGCTCCGTTGAAGCAAGTGACTCCAACGCACCTTCCTTTGATCCTCTGTCGAATACTTTCAGCAGTGAAATAACACCTAACAGCGCGGCCATGCAGAGGAGAAAGACCACCCAGCCTTCAAAGAAATGCAGAATCCCCTCCGTATGCTGAGGGCCCGAGAGTTGGACAAGGTACCCCGTTACAGCGATACGAATGCTGTTCATTACTATCGTGATGGGGATTGTCGACAGAAAAACGACCGCCTTCTGCCATAGCGGTCCGCGCATAAGGTAAGCTGCGATCCCGCCTAGCGTTAAAAACGGGAAGAGGTATCGCAAGCCACTGCAGGCTTCGGCGACTTGTAAGGTGTACTCGCCTAGTTCAATGATGTTTCCGGATAAAAACACGGGTACGTCTAAAAGCCGTAAAATAAAAACACCGAGCACAGAGGACATCGCCTGGAATTTCCACGACAAGACCGTGATTATCCAATAGGGCGGAGGTACGGCGAAAAATAAGAAGACGATCGGCGCTGCTACGGTGCGCAATAAGGAGATCCCACCATAACATAGGACTGCGCCAGCGATGCTTAAAACAAGCGCCACATGCTGAAGAAGGTAAATCCAAGTCAGACGCCCCGTCAAAAGCAACAACGCGGCGAACCCGAGTAGGAAGAAGCCGGTCCAGTGCGGCGAGCCAACGCTGCGCGTGACCGCATCGCGATTAGACCAAACAAGCCAAGCCGAGAGCAAAGGGATAAAATAGCTGTGTCCAAGCTCTGGAGATTTACCCCAACGGTAAAGGAGATTTGCGCCAACGTCCCAAAACGCTAGAACAAAGAAGCCCGCTGACGCCGCAAATAGGGCAATTTGCGGCGGAGAAAAGCGGTTCCCTAGGCCACGGGTAAACTCAGTAAACCTTGCAGTACTCATTAACGTGCTCCGACGCTCTGCATCTGTTGCTTGGCGTGAGTTATATAAAGAACGCCCAACGCGGGCAAAATGATTTATGCAATCTTACGACCAAGCGACTTAATGTTGGTCTAACAAGGCTTTACCGAATGACGCGATTCAATCGGTGGGATTTTTCGCCGAATATCGCGAGGGTGGTTACCCGTGAGACGCGCATAAAGTGTATCGCTCATCGACAATGCAGCGCATGTGAGAAGGTGTATTATTGCGAACCGGTATTCAATCCATCCGTGTGACGCGTTAGCAGACGTCTGGTAAGCGTAGGTATACAGCGTCATCTATTGTTACATGCCGATCGCTGGCCCGGCTAATTTGGCGAGACCGACTTCGCTGGTAGGGCAGACGAATTTGGCGACAATGCATCGGGTGTAGTGATAGAGTTCGATAACCGTTATAACAATAGACGCCTATTCCCGTCTATCCCAATTTGAGACACACTCGGCGTTTAGATCCTATAGACGCCTTTGAGGCGTTGCGGTCTTGAAGCCGCTCGAAAGCGCCCATCCGCATATACACCGCGCTCGAAACACTTTGTTTTATCCAGACTCTATCGCCAAAGTCGCGTCATTTTCGTAACCAGGTAAACGTTACCACCGCGCTTCCGGTAAGAGCTCAGTTCCGATGCCTGCAAAAGCGCAAAGCGACGTAGACTAGACAAGTCATCAACAAGTCAAATCGAAGTTTCCGTACTGACTTACGAAAATTTGGCGCTTGGTTTTCCAATGACAGCTTAGTTTTCAATTGAATTTAACAGTATACAGAATAAATTAACGTCATAGCGCGACAAGACGGCTGCTTCGTCGATTTATATGCGCGGTGTAACAAAACTGTCCCTTGGTGACAAAAGCGGTGAAGCGGATATCAACCGGGCGATTGCGCTAGAGCCTGGCATCGACAGCCGCTACGAAGCGTTTGGCGTGAATGCGGTAAACTGAACGCCCAGATCGGCCGTTAGCAGCGTAATAACTTGTTTTCATACAGATGAAACGGTTGCCTCGGCGTACTGCTTGAACCCGGAAGACAAAATGGTCTGCCAGCCGCCATTGTAATCATCCCGGACGGTTCGGGCCTCTTCACCTCTTGCTTCCCAGCCCGAATGGGTCAGTTTCATCACGCACCCGCTTTCGCCGTCACGCTCAAATGTTATTGAGACGTGCGTTGCTTCCTCGGAAGTGAGGGCCGGACGCCAAGTGAAACTAAGCTGTTCACCGGGCCGCCAAACGGTAATCGTGCCCCACACTTCACGGCGGCCGTCGGCGGTAATTTCGTAGAATTCACCGCCCTCTTTGGGATCAAAGGCGCAAGCCCGCGCGGGCGCGCCGGTCTCGTTGGCGGATACGCTGAACCGACCGAGCGGCCACCATTTTTCAACGGCGCTTGTGAACAAATCAAACGCTTGCTGACAGTCAACGGAGAGATAGAGCGTTTTTTCGATTGCTTGAATTTCATTTTGGTTCGCCATCGCGCTTCTCCGCATAAGTTTCTACGTAGGCTGAAAATTCGTCTAAGGCCTGATCCCACATGTCATTGAGATAGCTTTGTAGGGGCGAAAACCCCTCTGGCCTCAAGCTGTAGCGGCGGCGAGTTCCATCGATGCGCACAAGGACAATATGCGCGTCGAGTAGCGCTTTGAGATGTTGTGATACGGCGGGCCGTGAAACCGGCACATGCTTGGCTATTTCGCCGGCGGTCGAAACGCCAGCGCGCACGAGGTCAAGGACGGCGCGACGCGTCGGGTCGCTCAGAGTCTCAATCACCGACTGTAGCGGATCTATATCGTAAGTCACTACTTACGGTAAGTCACTGCTTACGAGGAGTCAATGCGTTGCGCCGCGTGTTCGAAAATTGCCTATGGCCGCTTCGCATCAATCTGAACCGCTTCGTTGCTCTTAATTTTTGTTTTGTCGCGTTTTCTTGGCCCGCTTAACGGCCCCACTTGGTCGGAAAACGCTCTAAATCAATCGCGAAGTGCGTGCGGTGGATTGCAGGAAAAGTCCGTAAGTAAACTTATCAGAAGACATGAAAAAGGGCGGCCAAAGGGCCGCCCTTTCCCAAAGTCATATAGTGACAGATTACATTATGCAGCGCCTCAGGACCGGGCTGCGCCAGTCCATCGGACCAACATTAATGGGCGAACTTTTGATGCGATCCCTACCGGGATTACATCATGCCGCCCATGCCGCCCATGTCAGGCATCGCCGGGGCCGCAGGCCCATCTTTCTTCGGCGCTTCTGCGATCATGGCTTCTGTCGTGATCAGAAGACCGGCGACAGACGCTGCGTCTTGCAGTGCTGTGCGAACGACTTTCGCCGGATCAACGATACCGGTTGCAATCAGGTCGCCATACTCGTCCGTCTGCGCATTAAAGCCGAACTTAAAGTCATCCTGTTCGAGCAATTTGCCGACAATAATCGACCCTTCGCCGCCTGCGTTTTCAACGATCTGACGGATTGGCGCTTGCAGCGCACGGCGAACGATTTGCACGCCGGCATCTTGGTCGGAGTTGTCGCCTGTCACGCCGTCAAGCGATTTCGAAGCGTAAAGAAGCGCCGTTCCGCCGCCAGGCACAATGCCTTCTTCGACGGCTGCGCGGGTTGCGTTCAGCGCATCGTCGACGCGGTCTTTGCGTTCCTTCACTTCGATCTCGGTTGCGCCGCCAACCTTGATAACCGCAACGCCGCCGGCCAGTTTCGCCAAGCGTTCTTGCAGTTTTTCACGGTCGTAATCGGACGATGTTTCTTCGATCTGCACACGGATTTGGCTCGTGCGCGCTTCGATATCGTCCTTCTCGCCATAGCCGTCGACTATTGTTGTATCGTCTTTGGAAATCGCAACTTTCTTCGCCCGGCCGAGCATATCGAGTGTGACGTTCTCAAGCTTGATGCCGAGATCTTCTGACACGACCTGACCGCCGGTCAGCACCGCAATGTCTTCGAGCATCGCCTTGCGACGATCGCCGAAGCCTGGGGCTTTAACGGCGGCAATCTTCAGTCCGCCACGAAGTTTATTGACGACGAGCGTTGCAAGCGCTTCGCCTTCAACGTCTTCGGCAATAATCAGCAACGGGCGTCCGGACTGAACCACTGACTCAAGAAGCGGCAGCATGGACTGCAAGTTAGAGAGTTTTTTCTCGTGTAAGAGGATGTACGGATCTTCGAGGTCCGCAATCATTTTGTCCGCATTCGTAATGAAGTACGGCGAGAGGTAACCGCGGTCGAATTGCATGCCTTCGACAACGTCGAGTTCAGTTTCGAGCGACTTGGCTTCTTCAACCGTGATAACGCCTTCGTTGCCGACTTTGTCCATCGCTTTCGCGATCATTTCACCAATTTCGGCTTCGCCATTGGCTGAAATGGTGCCGACCTGGGCGATTTCCGAAGAGCTCTCGATTTTGGTTGCGCGATTTTTGATATCGTCGACGACCCTTGTGACAGCGAGATCAACGCCGCGCTTCAGGTCCATCGGGTTCATGCCGGCGGCAACCGCTTTGGCGCCTTCTTTGACAATCGCTTGGGCGAGGACGGTCGCCGTCGTTGTGCCGTCGCCAGCTTCGTCATTGGTTTTTGAAGCAACTTCGCGCACCATCTGTGCGCCCATATTTTCAAACTTATCTTCGAGCTCGATCTCTTTTGCGACCGTTACGCCGTCTTTCGTTGTGCGCGGTGCGCCGAAAGACTTATCGATTACGACATTGCGGCCTTTCGGTCCGAGCGTCACCTTTACGGCATTGGCGAGAATGTCGACGCCGCGGAGCATCTTCTCGCGGGCGTCTGTGTCAAACTTGACTTCTTTCGCAGCCATTCTTTGCGTCTCCTAATTGAAAATTTAGATTGTGTACGAACGACTTAGTCGATAACCCCAAGGATATCGGACTCCTTCATGATAAGGAGATCTTCGCCGTCGACTTTCACCTCAGTGCCCGACCATTTGCCGAAC
>JBCCTV010000212.1:0-5527 GCA_039197915.1 Pseudomonadota bacterium
CAAGCCACCACGGGTCGCGATTTGAACGACTCAAAAATCAGGCGAACGGAATTCTCATCTTTACACGTATTTTTTATTGCCGGAGCAGCGACTATTTTCTCAAGTTGTGCAAACGCCGAAACGCGAAAGTTCAACGAAACAGGTTTTGACGCTATCGATGTTTCCGCCGGTATTGTTGTCAATCTCACCGTAGGCGGAGAATATGCGATTGAGGCAGAGGGCGAAACGAAAGCGCTCGAGAAACTGGTGATCCGGAAAACCGGTGACACACTGCGCATCGGCCGAAAAAACGGCTTTGTGAGTTTCGGCCCCCAAGACGATATCACCGTGACCATATCAGCGCCGCAGATTGACGACCTTGGCGCATCGTCCGGCGCGATGGTAAACGCAGTGTCGCTCTCAAGCGATGAGTATTCCTTTGAAGCGTCATCTGGCGCCGCCATCAACGCGTCGGGAGACCAGTGTTCCGCGCTCGAAGCTGATGCGTCGAGCGGCGCTGAAATCAACACGCTCAACTTGTCATGCGCGAAGGCAGTCGCCGAGGCCTCATCCGGCGCACGCTTGCGCCTCATGGTAACGGATGAGCTTAGCGCCGCCGCCTCGAGCGGCGCAGCTGTGGTGGTCTCGGGGCGTCCAGAAAAACTGCAGACAAATACGTCCTCGGGCGGAGAGGTACAGATCAAAAACCAGCGCTGACGGGTTTTTTTCGAAAGCGCATCGCGCCACAGTCGCGCGATGGTCCTGACATCCGCGACGGCAAAAAAAGAAACACCACCGGTCGAGAGCCAAACCTCGGACGAAGCGACATCAACGCTGAGGACCGTGTTCGGGTTTGACCGCTTCCGCGAGGGGCAGGAAAGCATTATTGCCGACGCATTAGCCGGTCGCGACCTGCTTGCGGTGATGCCGACCGGAGCCGGCAAGAGCCTGTGTTATCAATTACCGGCCTTACTAGGCCGAGGCCTGACGATCGTCGTTTCGCCCTTGATCGCGCTCATCGAAAATCAAGTTGCGCAATTGCGCACACACGGCGTCATCGCGTCCGCCATTCACTCCGGTCGGCCGCGCGCGGAGAATATTGACGACTGGCGCGCCGCGGTGGATGGACGTGCGCGGCTCCTTTATTTGTCGCCCGAACGGCTGATGACGCCGCGTATGATTAAAGCGCTTTCCAAGCTCGCAATTGATCGGTTTGTGGTTGACGAGGCCCACTGCGTCAGTCAGTGGGGACATGATTTCCGACCGGACTATCTGGGGCTAAATACGTTAAAGGCCCACTTTCCCAAGACACCAATTAGCGCCTTCACCGCAACCGCGGACGCTGAGACAAGGCAAGACATTGCGGACACCCTTCTTCGTCCAGCAGCGTCTGTGAGAGTATTTGGGTTTGATCGAAAAAATCTTCGCATCTCAGTGTTGCAAAAAATCACCGATAAAAGCCAATTAATAAATTGTGTAAAGAGTTTTCCCTCCGTATCCGGTATTATCTATTGCCTGTCCAGGAAAGACGCGGAGAAAAATACTGAAGTTTTGTGCGACGCCGGGTTTAGCGCCGCCACCTACCATGCCGGCCTTGATCAAGAAAAACGCTCTGACGTAATGAAACAGTTTATGTCGGGCGATAAAAAAATCATCGTTGCGACAGTCGCCTTCGGGATGGGCATCGATAAACCTGACATACGCTTTATAATCCATCATTCTGTACCAGGATCTATTGAAGCCTACTACCAAGAAATTGGCCGCGCCGGTCGTGATGGTTTGGACGCCTCAGCGATCCTTCTCTATGGGAAAAGCGATATCATGCGACGGCGGCGTCTGGCGGATAAAAGCCAAAGCGCCGCAAACGTGCGTGATCGAATTGCAGACATTGCAAGTTATTGTGAAGGGAAGATCTGTAGACGGCGCGCTTTAACACGCCACTTTGGCGAGGAGTCTAAGCCCTGCGGAATGTGTGATAATTGCTTAAATAAAACCTCAGCCGCTCGTTAGCGCCTTTCGCGTTTCAAACAAAAGCGCCCGAAGGCTTTCACCTGTTATTGTTCGGCGGTTCTTTTGCGGAGCTGCCTGATGGCAAGCAACAACAGCTCACTTTACTCGGCTACGCGCTCTAACCGGAATAAACACGCTGCTCGGTCAAACCCTATCAAGCGACGTCTCCAGCGCGGTGTTAAGATATATGATCGCCACTATCGCCATTCGCGTTCCATTGGAATCGCTCAAGGGGTTCTCGGCTACTGATTTGTACCGCTTCTCGTGCGGAGTTGACGGATGGGAGCCGTCAACCGCACACACTTATCGGCGAAGCGCTGAAGACGAAAAACACTCGCCGCTTTCGAATTATCGCTATTGCTGCGCTGCGGCCGATAATGCATCGCGAATGGCCGCCACCGCGTCATTGGCTTTTTCACCGTCCGGCCCGCCGGCTTGGGCAAAGTCAGGCCGTCCGCCGCCGCCTTTCCCGCCAACGGCTTGCGCCCCAGCACGCGCCAAGGCGACAGCGTCGATTTTTTCCGTAAGGGACTTTGTAACATTTACAGTAAGCGCTGCTTTGCCTTTGTTGACGCCAATGAGCGCAACAACCCCATCATCGCCCAATTTGCCTAAGAGCTGATCGGAAATGCCGCGCAGGTCTTTAGTCGGAACATCTTCGTAAACCTTACCAATGAAGCGGAAGGCGCCAATTGTCTCAGCCGCCGTCTCTTCACCGGCGCCGCCACCGAGCGCGAGAGCACGCTTCGCTTCTGATAGGTTTTTTTCAAGGGTTTTGCGTTCCGCGATTAGACTTTCGAGCCGTGCGTAAAACTCCGAAGGCGTTGTTTTTAACGCATCGACAGCTGACCTAAACGAATCCGCCCGTTCCCGCAGGTATATCCGCGCGGCTTCGCCGGTTAAGGCTTCAATACGCCGAACGCCAGCGGAAACCCCGGTCTCAGCCACTATGGCGAATAGGGCAATATCGCCCGTTCGCTCCACATGCGTTCCGCCGCAAAGCTCAACTGAATACGGCGCGGTCCCTCGCTCCAGCGCTTCGCCCATCGATAAGACACGAACTGAGTCGTCATACTTCTCCCCGAACAAAGCCACCGCACCCGCATCAATAGCGTCAGTATACGCCATAACCTGTGTTTCCACCGGCGCGTTCTGTCGTATGACTGTATTCACGTCCGCTTCGATTTTTGCAATTTGCGCCTCTGTGACTGGCGCTTCGTGGGAAAAGTCAAAGCGCAATCGTTCAGCGTCAACCAATGAGCCTTTCTGAACAACATGGTCGCCCAGTCGCGAACGCAGTGCTTTATGCAAGAGGTGCGTTGCGGAATGGTTGGCGCGGGTGCGCGAGCGCATAGCCGCTTCGATTGATAAAGAGACTTTGTCGCCAGCTTGAACCGCGCCGGACGATACCTCGCCGATATGGACATGCAGTTTGCCGGCGCGCTTTTGGGTGTCGCGAACGGAAATCGCACCCGAGGGGCCAGAAATCACGCCCCGGTCGCCAACCTGTCCACCGGATTCTCCATAAAACGGAGTCACGCGAGTGGCGACTTCAACCAAGTCCCCCTGCACTGCGCGATCCGTAATTGCTCCATCACGGACAATGGAAACGATTTCACTCTCTGAAGCGTCATTGCTGTAGCCGGTAAAGTCGGTCGGCCCCTGCTGGTTGAGCACTTCCAGCCAAACAGTATCATCAGCCTCAGCGCCACTGCCGGACCAGGCTGACCGCGCGGTCGTGCGCTGCTGCTCCATCGCTGCGTCAAACCCGGCAATATCAACACTTCTGCCTTCACGGCGCATCGAATCTTCTGTCAGATCAAGGGGAAATCCGTATGTGTCATAAAGTTTAAAGGCAACCGCACCTGGAAGCGGTTCTTTGCTCCCGAGTTTTTCAACTTCGGCGCGCAAGAGCGCTAAACCACGGTCTAATAACCCCTCAAACTTTTCTTCTTCTCGCAGAATTGTTGCGTCAATCAACGGCCCTGCTCGACCGAGCTCCGGGAACGCGTCACCCATCTGTTCACAAACGGTTTTCGCGACGTGGGCAAGAAGCCGTTCGCCAGGGGCTACATTATGGGCGTAACGCATGGCCCTGCGCATTATCCGGCGAAGGACATAACCGCGCCCCTCATTAGAAGGCGTGACGCCATCAGCGATCAAAAACGCCGTTGACCGAACATGGTCAGCGATCACCCTGTAAGCGATTAATGCGTCCCTTTTAGGCTCAACGCCGGCACGTTGCGCCGCAGCCGCTATCAGCGCCTGAAACAAATCCGTATCGTAATTATCATGCTTTCCTTGAAGCACAGCGCCCAGTCGCTCAAGCCCCATCCCGGTATCAATAGACGGTTTTGGCAATGGGTCCATCGCGCCACCGACGTCGCGATTAAACTGCATGAAAACGAGGTTCCAAATTTCGATGAAACGATCGCCGTCTTCATCGGGCGACCCCGGCGGTCCGCCTGCGATTGAAGCGCCATGATCATAAAAAATTTCCGAGCACGGACCGCAGGGGCCAGTGTCGCCCATCGACCAAAAATTATCGCTTGTTGCGATACGGATGATCCGGTTTTCCGGTAAGCCGGCAATTTTCCGCCAAAGAGAAAATGCCTCTTCATCCTCGTGGTAGACGGTTACGAGGAGCTTATCCTTAGGTAGTGCAAGATTTTCGGTAATGAACCTCCAAGCATATGAGATCGCTACGTCTTTGAAGTAATCTCCAAACGAGAAATTTCCGAGCATTTCAAAAAATGTGTGGTGCCTTGCCGTGTACCCCACATTTTCAAGGTCGTTGTGTTTTCCACCAGCACGAACGCATTTTTGAGATGAAACCGCTCGATTGTATGGCCTCGCCTCTAAGCCCGTAAAAATATTCTTGAACGGCACCATCCCGGCATTGACAAACAGCAGCGACGGATCCGCCTGGGGCACCAAGGGCGCCGACTGCACGACTTCGTGGTTTTGACCAGCAAAATATTGGATAAACTCGTGGCGTATTTGATTTAAGCTAGGCATTACGCGTTTGGTCCATAGGCTTCACGCTAATACCTACGCGCTCGACGCCGCGAAGCAAGGCTTAGGCGGATTCCGCTTTTTCTTCTTCTTCCGCCCCGATCATCAGCTCATCAACGAAGAGGCCAGCATTCGCACGCACTGCGCGATCAATTTCATCGGCTATCTCAGTATTCTCTTTCAAAAACTGCTTAGCGTTCTCGCGCCCCTGGCCAATCCGCTCGCCATTGTAAGAAAACCAGGACCCTGACTTCTCGATCACATTTGCTTTTACGCCGAGATCTATCAATTCGCCGGTGAAAGAGATGCCTTCGCCATACATGATGTCAAATTCGACCTGCTTAAACGGCGGGGCAACTTTGTTTTTAACGATTTTCACGCGTGTCTGATTGCCCATCACCTCGTCGGCTTTTTTGATGGCCCCAATGCGCCGGATATCAAGGCGAACCGATGAGTAGAACTTCAGCGCATTTCCGCCGGTCGTGGTCTCGGGCGAGCCAAACATCACGCCAATTTTCATGCG
>JBCCTV010000213.1:0-5525 GCA_039197915.1 Pseudomonadota bacterium
AAGGCCGGGATTTCAACGTCAAAAAACTCGCCGCCCGAGGTCTCCATGCCGTAACTCCCGTGCATGAGCCCAGAGGGCGTGCCGAGCGGTGCGCCGGAGGTGTACTCAAAGCGTTCGCCCGGATGGATGACCGGCTGCTTGCCGACAACGCCGTCGCCCGCCACTTCCTCGATGCTGCCTTCAGCGTCGATGATCCGCCAATGGCGCGTACACAAGCGAACCGTATCGGCGGAATCATTATCGATGCTCACCGTATAGGACCAGACAAACCGGCCGTCGTCTGGATCCGACTGGTTTTCCAGATAATTTGGCGCCACACACACGCGGATGCCGCGCGTTGTCTGCTCGTAAACGCCCATCAAGACACCTGCTCGATCCCTGTTTCGAACGAGTCATAATACTATGGCGAACGAAACGCAGCAATCGGCGTCAGCGGTTGTGTTTTCATTGCGAAAAACACCTCAGCTACACATGCGTAAAGGGACAGATGGGTATTGAGAATGGGTGAGGAAGCAAACGGTGTTTTGCCCGACAGGGCGCTCGGCGCCCTATCGCGCAACGGCGCGCTAACGCTCAAAAGTGACCCGTTGTCGCCCTCGCCCCCATCCTCGACCCCCTCCTCAACTTTGGCAAAACGGTCGTCGAACGCGAAATCGGCGTCCCAAATTCAACCGGCAAGCCTTGATCTCACCCTGGGGCGACGCGCCTTCCGGGTGCGCGCATCTTTCTTGCCGTCGCCAACGGCCACTGTGCAGGAGCGGCTCGAAACCGGGCTGTTGATGCATGAGTTTGATATCGCCGATGGCGCCGTTTTCGAACGCGGCTGCGTTTACCTCGTCGAACTCAACGAACGCCTGTCTTTGCCGGGCGATATCAACGCGGCCGCAAACCCCAAAAGCTCTACGGGGCGCATTGACGTCTTTGTCCGCCTCGTGACGGACTATGCAAGCGCCTTTGACCAGGCGCCAGCTGGATATGAGGGCCCCCTCTATGTGGAGATCTGCCCACGTACGTTTTCAATTGTCGCGCGCACCGGCTCAAGCTTGAACCAGCTGCGCTTAAAGCAAGGCCGTCCGGCGCTGAGCGACGCCGAGACACTCGCCGTACACCAACAGTCTCCCCTCATCGACGGTGCGCCGTCGGTTACTGACGGCCTTGGCCTCCGGGTTGACCTCGCACCAACCGAGGACGGCCCCACCGGCTGGCGTGCGCGGCGACACGCCGGTCTTATTGACGTCGACGAGCTCGGCGCATTAGCGCCCGGCGATTACTTTGAGCCAATCGTCAAAGACAAGGGCCAAAGCCTTATTCTGGAACCGGATGAATTTTATATTTTAGCCTCTAGGGAGCGCTTATGCGTGCCGCCCGGATACGCCGCAGAAATGACGCCCATCAGTCCGGGCCTCGGCGAATTTCGGGTGCACTACGCTGGATTTTTTGACCCAGGATTTGGCTACCGGGAAGGCGCTGCGCCTAGCGCCAAAGCCGTCCTAGAAGTGCGCAGCCACGATGCGCCCTTCGTTCTCGACGACGGTCAGCTCGTCGCGCGTCTTGTCTACGAGCGCATGTTGGAGCCGCCAGATCATCTCTATGGGGAGGACGCCCTGTCCAACTACCAAGGCCAGGGCTTGCGCCTGTCAAAGCATTTTAAGGCGGCATAAAACCAAACCACAGCACACCTTTAGAGCATCCAATTTAAGGCGCACGACAAGTCTGCTATTCCGCCAACTGATTAATGTTCATAGCGAAAAATAACGCTTAGATTGTTCGCCGGCATGTCCACGATTTCAGGGACAGTGAAGCCGTTCTTTTCGCC
Organism: Pseudomonadota bacterium; assembly: GCA_039197915.1. GTDB lineage: Bacteria > Pseudomonadota > Alphaproteobacteria > Caulobacterales > Parvularculaceae > JAJFFW01. The sequence continues at coordinate 1,817 of JBCCTV010000213.1, forward strand.
AAGCGGGACAACCTCACTCTCCAGATCGCGCACGCCCCAATTGGGGTCGCGCGCCTTAAGGCTCGCATCAAAGTCTTCATTGGACGGGGCCGTATGGCGGCCATCGCGCTTGAACGGTCCGTAAAGAAACAAAAACCCGCCTCTTTTCAGGTGGCGTGATGCGCCGGCGAAAAGCCCCTTTGCTGCAGAAAAAGGCGCAATATGGATCATGTTAATGGAAACGACCCCATCGAACTCAGCGGGGTTTGCGTCGCCCGCTAAAAATGAGGACCAATCGGGCTGAGCAGCGTCGATTTTGTGGGGCGCCCGGATGTTTTCCAAGGCTTCACTTGCCCGCCAGGCATTAATGGACGCGCGCGCCTCTGGGTTTGGATCGCCCGGAAACCAAGTTGCGCCAGGCATTTTCTTCGCAAACGCGATACTATGCTCGCCGGAACCCGACGCGATTTCCAACACAGCAGCGTTCGGCGCAAAACACTTTTCGAGCACAGCCGCGATGACGTCTTTGTTGCGAGCGACGGACGGAGAAAACATCCGGGGGTCGCCATGCCCCGGAAGGTCGCTTTCGTTGGTCACACTCGAAACCGCATTGGGTAATCGCCGACCTAACGCTGTTTGATGGGCGCGCCCCACGCCTCGTCATCTTCATAGGCGGGCGCGCCTGCATTAGAGGAGGCGGCGCCGCTATCTGTTGACGAGCCTGCATCTGGAGCAGCGCCAAGCGGCGTCGCCTGAATGGCGGGCGCCAGAACCGGGACTTGGCGCGTCGCCTGCCGGTCCGCCAAGCGGGACGCCGCCCGTTGTAACTTCGCCGACGCCGGGTTCGCAACGATGCCGCGATAGATGATATCGATCGGGGTTACGTCCCGGCCATAATAAGCCTGGTTGTACTTCTCGCGAATTTTCAGGACGGCGCCTTCAACGCTGACGCCGCCATAAAGCCCGCGTGAGCGAGAGAAGGCCAGAATGTCTGTTGTTTGCGCTTTACCCCCGGCGCCAACGGGCCCGGCGGCGAGCGTCAGGTCAGCGCCGAGCTTCGCCGAGGTGGAGAGCAATTGTTCCTTGCCCCGATTAGTCATAACGAGCAGCACTATTTCCGAGGCTTCCCCGCCGATTTGAAAACCAATCGACCCAGAAGAAATCAGCATAAAGACGGGTTCAGACCAGTCGCCATCCTCTTCCCGGGCAATCATGGCGGCGTTACCGGATGAGCCTGCAATAATGAACCCAGCGCGCACATTGTTCGGTATAACGACAATCGCTTTGGCGTCTGCAGCAAGCCCCCACATGGCTTCAAAGGCGTTGTCGGAGGCGAAATAGTTCAAGGTCCCGGCGGCGCTATCGACCAGGCGCAGGGCGCGGTCCTCTTTGCCCGCATGCGCAGGCCCCGCCACAACGGCGATGAACGTAGCGAAAACACTCATTAGGCGAATTACGGTTCGGGCAGCTACCATGCGTTCCTCCAGATCAGCCAAAAACTCGATACGGGATCGGTATGATCATTTCTAACGTTGTTCATTTGGCGGTAAAGCGGCGTTTTTCTGGCGATTGGCCGTCATTGCCAAAGCGTAACCTAAGCCCGGCGTGCTAGGCAGGGGCCGCGCCGTTTGTTAGCGTCCGCAGCGCATAGCGGGTGTAGCTCAATGGTAGAGCAGGAGCTTCCCAAGCTTAAGACGAGGGTTCGATTCCCTTCACCCGCTCCAAAGCGCCGCGCTAAGAGAGATATATGCTTCAGCAGCATCTACTCAGGCGGTTGCTGTGGCTGAACGCTGGATGGAGCAAAGGTCAAGCGGCCAACCTTTAGTCGGCGGGCCCTTAGCGAACCGCCAGCCGACGCTATTAGCGTCCGCTCTCGGAAGCGGGCGCTTCACCGGTCTCCTCAGACGCCGCAAGCGGGGCCGGGAACGGCGCCGGGTCGTCCGACAAAGACCCCAGATAGGCGACGATATCCGCCCGGGGCTTATCCTTCGGAAAGCGCTGCATCATCGCGGTGCCAGGAACGTAATTCTGAGAATTCTTCAGATACCCGTCGAGGCGCTCATAGGTCCAGGCGCCGCCGAAATCTTTTAGGGCGCCCGAATAGGAGAAACCGTCCACCGAGGCGATCTCACGCCCGACAATATTCCAGAGGTTGGGACCCGTGCCGTTCGGCCCGCCCTTTTCAAACGAGTGGCATGACTTGCAAAGCTGCGCCCGACGCTCCCCGCCGGATGCTGACGCGGCGGCGAGGGTTGCGCCGAGGTCAAAAATCGTCGGCGCTTCCTCTTCTTTTGCGCCGCTCTCGGTTTCAAATTCGATCGGGTAGGCGAGGTGTAGCTCCTGGCCGTGCTTGGCGTGGTGGCCGCCTTCTGACAGGAGGGCGTCGGCGAGCTGCGGTACGCCGAAAAAGAGGAGCAGCGACGTCAGCACCGCTCCTGCGAGTTTGTTGCCGAACAATGGGTCTTGCATGGTCTATCCGCTTGGCGTTTGGTTCTGGCGCGTTTTAAACATTTAGCGCTCTTTCTAGGTAGTGACCTAAATCAAAATATTGGCAAACACCCACGCGTCTTTTCCGCACGCGCGCGGCATTCAGCCCCGCGTTTTGCGGGTCCTTCTCAAATCTGGGCCGTCTCAAATCTGTTTCTTTCTAAACGCTATCCCCGCGTAAATGCTGGCGCAGGCAAAAAAAGCCCGCAACCCCCTTGAGTTCGCAGCCCTTAAGGAACCAAAACCAAGATCGCAGTTGGTGGGCGATCGTCGAGTCTGACGGTCGCCCAGCTAATGCGACTGAGCTAATTCACCAGAGGTAACGCGGAAGAACGCCCCCATGGCTGAAGACCAATCGACCCAAAAGGCCCCTCGGAAAGGCCGCGCGAAAATCGCCTATCAGGGCGAGCCCGGCGCTTACTCGGAGATCGCGTGTCTGGAATTTGCGCCGGATTTTGAGCCTACGCCGTGCGGGACTTTTGAGGAGGCCTTGGAGGCGACATTCACCGGCGCTGCCGAGCGCGCGATGCTGCCGATCGAAAACTCGCTTGCGGGCCGGGTCGGCGATCTGCACCACCTCCTGCCCCGGTCAGAGCTACACATTATCGCGGAGCACTTTCTCTCAATCCGCCACCAACTCCTCGGCCTGCCGGACGCGACGCTTGATGACGTGAAAATCGTTCGAAGCCACGCGATGGCGCTCGGCCAATGCGGCCAGTCTTTGAGGGCGCTCGGCATCAAAACCGAAATGGCCGGCGACACCGCAGGCGCCGCCCACCGCTTAGCGACAAGCGGCGAGCGGACGGCTGGCGCGGTTGCGTCCCGGCGCGCCGCGGAGCTTTACGGCTTGAAGATCCTCAAAGAAAACATCGAAGACGCCGGCCACAACACCACGCGTTTTCTCCAAATGGCGCGCGAGCCCATGGACGCCGCCCAGAGCGACGGCCCGACGGTGACAAGCTTCATCTTCCAGGTGCGGAATATTCCGGCCGCCTTATACAAAGCGCTGGGCGGCTTCGCGACGAACGGCGTGAACCTCACAAAGCTTGAGAGCTACCAACTGGACGGCTCGTTCACGGCGACGATGTTTTACGCCGACGCTGACGGCCACCCGGAAGACCCGGCTATGCGAAACGCCCTCGAAGAGTTGAGCTTTTTTTCAGCTCGCTTGCGCGTTTTGGGGGTTTATCGGTCCGCCCGCCAACGATGATGCCGGCGGAGCGGGCTGCGCGCCCTGGGGATC
>JBCCTV010000214.1:0-5509 GCA_039197915.1 Pseudomonadota bacterium
CATGCATGGCCCAAAGAAAACACAGATTGTCAGTATGCAAACATATAAAAACCATTCGCAATATTGTATAATTTCATAGAATTCGCCTGCAATTATTCAAAATATCCAATTCCAAAATATAATATTTAGCCCAGATTTAACTGAAGTGATCCCCAAGTAAATCAGTGGGTGTAAATCTTGAAAAACAGGGATAATTTTTCTTTTTGGCCTCAGGGGTCTCAGGCAACTTGCAAGCGTAAGTAATTCAGAAGATCGGTTCGGGTAATTAGGCCTTCGAACTTTCCATCGTTGATCACAACTGCAACACGTCCTTTTGCAAAGACGGGCAGTAAATCCTCCATGGGCTTGGACGCCTCAAGCGTTTCGACGCGGTAGGTCATGGCTGATTTGACAGGATCTTTAAACTTCTCTCGGTTCCGAACAACAGCAAACAGAATATCTTCCTCATCGAGAAGGCCCTCAATGCTCCCGTCATCGGTTAAGACCGGTAGTTGAGAAATATCATAAAGCTTCATTCGTCCGTAAGCTGTCATTAGAGTGTCGTCGGGTTTGACAGTCACGGTCGCCCGTTCGGAATGGCGCCGCGAGACGAGGTCAGTGAGGTCGCCCTTCGGTTGACGCTTCAAGAAGCCCTGGTCATACATCCAGTAGTCGTTGAACATTTTTGAGAGGTATTTTTCGCCCCGGTCGCAGACAAAAGCGACGACGCGTTTCTTTTTCGTCTGTTCACGGCAGTATTTCAGCGCCGCTGCAAAAATGGTTCCCGATGACGAACCGCCAAGGACGCCTTCTTTGCGAAGTAACTCCCGCGCCGCCTCGAAGCTTTCCTTGTCGGAAATCGCATAAGCCTTTTTGACGTAGTTCAACTGCAGAACGTCGGGGATAAAGTCCTCGCCAATTCCCTCAACCAGCCACGAGCCGACATCGTTGGGCTTAACGCCCGAATTGACATAGTCAGCGATGATCGAGCCGACAGGGTCAGCGATCACGAGCTCCACATGGGGCGCATTTTTTTCAAAGAAATTCGATAGGCCGGTGATCGTTCCGCCAGAACCGACGCCTGCAACCATTGCGTCCATATCCCTGTCCATCTGACCGAAGATCTCTGGCCCCGTGACCGTCTCATGGGCCTTAGGGTTTGCATCATTCGCAAACTGATTAACGTAGAACGCGCCTGTCTCATCGGCGATTGCTTGTGCGACTTCCTGGTAATATTCCGGGTGGCCCTTTGCAACGTCGGATCGCGTGAGACGCACTTCCGCGCCCATGGCTTTCAAATGGAAGATCTTCTCCTGCGCCATTTTATCTGGCACCACGATTGTCAGTGGGTAGCCTTTTTGCGCCGCCGCCAAGGCAAGCGCGAGGCCGGTATTCCCAGCGGTCGCCTCAACGATATGTTGACCTGGTCTTAAAGCCCCGTCTTTTTCGGCTTGCTCAATCATTGCGAGACCGATGCGATCTTTGATTGAGCCCCCGGGATTGGCGGCTTCAATTTTCAAAAAAAGCTCACAGGGACCGGTGTCGACATTTTTGACACGGAGCATCGGGGTCTTGCCAATACCTTCGAGCACGGTGTCGTAAATCGGTCCGTATGGGGTTTCCTGCACGGGCTCTCTCCCTAATCGCTGAGGCTCTCGCTACGATAGAGCGATTTTTTATTTTGGGCGCGTTTTAATTCACGAAAAATGAAGCGCCCGGGGTGGAGCGCATCCGCCACGGTCTGGTCCACTGGCGAGGGCGCATCGAACGGCGCTCCTAGAATTTGGGCCGCCACCAGCGCACCACACAGCGGGGCGGTGACAAGCCCGCGCGAGCCGAGCCCTGTCAAAAGCCAGGCGCCATTTTGATATTCAGCAGGCGGATAAGAGGCTTTCACACCATGTTTCAAGCCCTCGTACGAAGCCTGATAAAACTCAGGATCTGGGGCCGGCCCAACAATCGGCAAGCGGTCTGGCGTTTGGCACCGAACACTCGCGCGCGACATCGCTCGCTCCGATGAAAGGCTCTGCGCGAACGCAGGCGCCAACGCAGCCACGGCATTAATGTTTTCGCTTGTGGCGGCGGGCGAGGTCTCAACGTCGCCATTGCACGCCTTTTCCAGATCAATTTTATCGTATGTGGCGCCGACGAGGACGCCGCCGCCCGGTGCAGGCGCGAAATAGGGGCCGGCTGCCGTTGCAGAAGCGGGCGCGTGCGCCTCCAAAAAAGCGTCGATTTGCCCGGCGACGCCCGAAATCGGCAAATAGCCGCCGGCGTGGAGGCGGAGAGCGCCAACGGAATTTGCAACAATGACAGCGTCAAAGTGGATTGGCGGTTTGTCGTCGGTGTTGAGAGAAACGCTGCCAGTATCGTTCGTGTCAATATGGTTGATGTGCGTTTTGAAAATCTGCGTATCGCCAAGCAGTGCTTGGACGTATTTTTGCGGGTCGATCACCCCTGCGTCTTTAAAAAAAAGCCCTCCCTCCCGGCGTTCGATCTGGTTCGCCGGCAATGGCGGATCAGATATGAGAGCATCGGCTTTAGCGTCGTCGAGCCTCAAGAAAACGCCGCACCGGTTAAAGAACTCGTGGGCGCCCGGTAAGAGGCCAATAACGCGCAGTGCGTGTACGTAGCTTTGAGTGAAAAACCTGGCTTGCGGCGTGTCGCCCAAATCAAGCCGCGGCATAATCAGTCCACCGATATTACCAGAAGCCCCGGCCGCCGGACCGCGTGGATCAAAGACGGTGCAGTTGCAACCCGCCGCAATGAGTGCATGGGCGGCAGCGGCCCCGGCAACGCCAGCGCCAATAATCGCGACTTTTGGGCTTACATCACGTGGTTTTGGCCCTGGTGGTTGAAACCAAGGCGGTCGTCTCGTGTCGCGTGGGGTCTTGGATAAATCCGAACGCTGTCCCCATAGGCGGTCGCGTTTCCGGCCAAAGCCGGGGCGCTTTTCGACCTCGAACCCCGCTTGGCTCAAGCCCCTGCGCACCGCACCCGCAACGGTAAACGTGGAAATCGTCGCACGTTTGTTTGATCGCTCAGCAAGTAAGTCAAAGACGGACGCTGACCACATGTCGGAGTTTTTCGCTGGCGAAAATCCGTCCAGGAACCAAGCGTCAACAAAGGCGTCTAGGCGCGATAGTCCGTCCACCACATCGCCGAGATACAGCAGGAGAGAAACACTTGGCGCTAATTGGATGTCGTGAAATCCGGGCGCATTTTCGGGCAGTCGGTCGCGCAGGATGGCCGAGCGCTCAGCGTGTTCGCTCCATATGCCGTGGACGCGTTCGAGATCGGCGCGCGAAAGCGGAAACTTTTCGAACGATATGAAGGTCAAACGGGCGCCTGGTTCCGTGCCGGCTTCGTCAAACGCGCGCCACGCCTCTAGAAGATTGAGCCCCGTACCAAACCCAAGCTCGCCAATCGTAAACCTCCGCTTTGACAGAAAGCGTGCGGGCAAGTCTGAGCCATGGATAAAAACGTGACGGGTTTCGTGAATTCCGTCGCCGGCGAAATAGATATCATCAAAGGCGTTCGATCTGACCGCGCTGAAGCGCTCGTCCAATGAGGAAGGGGCCGACGCGTTACCGTCAGCCCCTTTATCGTTTTTTTCGAATGTCAGATCCGCTTCACGCATGAGCGGAAGGGTAGCGCGGGTTTCTTATTGCTTCGATGAAAAAGGAAAGAATTTTTCGAAGGCCGACACACCCGTAGACGACGTGACGGTTTCGCTCATGGCGGCGAAATTTTTCTGGGCTTGCTCCACGGACGCCATGGTCATGTCCCGGGCGCGTTCCATCCGGGTTTCCATTAGGTTTGTCCAAAAATCACGTTGAATTTCGAAGGCGTCGCCGACGGACTTTGCGCGGCTCAGTTCTTTTGCAAAATCCACCGCATCCGACATTTCCTCACGCGCGGCAGCAATAAACTCAGCGTTTAGCTCACGCGCATTTTCGCTCGTTTCTTCCAGGCGTTCGCGCATTGACGCTGCGAATTCGTCCATCGTTATACGCATGCCTTCGGCGTTTTCATTGAGCGCGGCGTACATGCTGTCAAAGCGTTCGCGGGCGTCATCGGTCATCGCCTCAACGGCGTCTGTCGCTTGGGCAACCGCCGCGCCTAGCGCGTCTGCTCCAACGCTGGGATTGCCATTCGCCGCAGCTGGCGTCGCATTCTTGCTTGCCGCAGGAGAACTCGCTGCCGCGGCGTTGGATTTTGTGCTGCGACGGACAGTTTTCTTTGCTGCAGTGGCCATGGCTATTTCCTTTTCGAGAGCGGCCGATCGCGCGCTGCACGCGTCGCCTTATTTATGATTCGGGTTTTTGAGTTGCGCCGCTAAGACAACGCGAACGGGGCTGCAACGATCGAAAGAGTATGTGAGATGGTGCGGTGCAGCAACCCGTCAGACGCGAAAATTAACTTCAACTTACGCCGAAGTTTAATATGTCGCACCGCGCAGCTGACGCCACAGGTTCAACATTGACAGCGTCAAAACACGTAATCCGTACCGGAACTAGTTCAGTGTTGTAAGTTGCGTGAGCGTCGCGGCGGACGCGTAGCCATCGGCTGGAAGGCCCTTTGAAGACTGCCAACGCCGGAGCGCGCGCTTGGTTCCGGCTCCGATTATCCCGTCAATTGGGCCAGGCTCATACCCGGCGTCGCTAAGCGCTTGCTGCAGCTGCTTTCGTTCGCTGAGTGTGAGGGGGCGGTCATCACGCGGCCATGGTTGAATGACCCGGGCCTCCCCGCCAGCGACGGCGTCAGATAGGAGACCGACCGCGAGTGCATATGACGTAGACCGATTATACTTCAAAATAGCGTCAAAGCTTCGCGTCACGAAAAACGCCGGGCCTCTGGCGCCAGCGGGCACAATAATTCGTCCACTGAGGTTCGGGTCAAAACGGTCGAGAAAGGCGGCTGTTGGCGTGGCGACGCCAAGGCTCGCCCATTCAACCGCCGGCTTCATTGGTCCGTCGACCAACGCAAAGTCGAAGCCGTTTGGAAGCGTCGCTTCGCCGCCCCAGGGGGTCGCTGCGCGCATTCCAGAGACGTTCAGATAGTTTGCGGTGGATGCAAAAACGTCATCAAGGTCCGACCACAGATTGCGGCGTCCATCGTCATTGGCGTCAACTGCATAATCAAGATACGTCGTCGGAATAAACTGAGTTTGACCCATGGCGCCGGCCCAGGATCCTTTCAGTTGCGTCCGGTCGGCAAAACCGTTCTGGATTATCTTCATGGCGCCGATGAGCTGGCTTCGCCCGTAGGAAATTCGCCGCCCTTGCCACCCAAGCGTCGCAAGCGCGCTCAAAACGTCATAATCCCCAATGAATGATCCGTATGTGGACTCAAGGCCCCAGATAGCGACCACGATGCTCGCCGGAACGTCATATTGCTTTTCAATCTGGTCGAGCAGGGTATTGTTTTCGGCGTATTTAGCGCGGCCGTTATCAACGCGCGTTTGCGACGCCGCTTTATCGACATAGGCCCAAATGCTTTGTGAAAATTCGGGTTGGTTGTCGTTCAG
>JBCCTV010000215.1:0-5490 GCA_039197915.1 Pseudomonadota bacterium
CCGACGTCGTCAATCACGACGGTATTGGCGCTCCCAATATCGGAGTACGCGACGGGAAGATCGTCAGCATCGACGCACGAGACGCTGATGCTGACGACGTTGTCGACTGCACCGGACTGACGGTCCTGCCGGGCGTCATCGATTCACAAGTCCACTTTCGAGAGCCCGGGCTAGTTGACCGCGAAGATCTAGAAAGCGGGTCTCGCGCAGCGGTTCTAGGCGGCGTCACGGCCGTCTTTGAAATGCCAAACACGAAGCCGCTAACGACGACGCAACCGGCCATCGAAGATAAGCTTGCGCGCGCCCGCGACCGCATGTTTTGCGACCACGCGTTTTATGTTGGCGCGACCCACGAAAACGCGCCGGAGTTGCCGGCCCTTGAAATGTTGCCGGGGGTATGCGGCGTAAAAATGTTCATGGGCGCGTCCACGGGGGATCTTCTGGTCCCGGACGATGACGGCGTACGGGCCGTTTTAAGCCACGGGCGCCGGCGTGTGGCGATCCACTCTGAAGATGAGCAAATTCTCAAGCAAGGAAAAGCGAAGGCGATTGAGGGCGATTGGAACAGCCACGCGGTTGTGCGCTCGGTTGAGGCGGCCGTTTCATCTACTAATCGGCTGCTCGCTATAGCGCGGGAGGTTCGCCGCCGCGTCCACGTCCTGCACATTTCAACCGCGGATGAAATCCCAATACTTGCGGCGAACAAAGACATCGCCACGGCTGAAGCGACGCCACAGCATTTAACGCTCGCCGCGCCGGAGGCCTATGACCGTCTTAAGGGCTATGCCCAGATGAACCCACCGATCCGTGACGCCTCACACCGGGACGGGATTTGGGCCGGAGTCGCGTCGGGCGTGATTGACGTTATTGGCTCCGACCACGCGCCGCACTTAAAAGCCGACAAGGAAAAACCATACCCGCGCTCTCCTTCTGGGATGCCGGGCGTGCAAACCTTGTTGCCGCTAATGCTCAATCATGTGGCGGAGGGGCGTTTGAGTTTAGAGCGTTTGGTCGACCTTGTTTGCCATGGGCCAAACCGCATCTTCGCGATCGCCGGAAAAGGACGTATGGCGGTCGGTTATGACGCCGATTTCACGCTCGTCGATTTGAATCGTACCGAGACAATAACCCATGACGCCCAAGCGACAAAAAGCGGTTGGACGCCCTTTGACGGCGTCGTCGTGAAGGGCTGGCCCGTGGCGACAATGATCCGTGGGCGCACGGTGATGCGTGAAGGCGAAATATTAGGCGAAGCCCGCGGACGGCCCGTTAGGTTCCAAGAAACGCTGTTTGATGCATAGGGCGCGTTGGGTCTGCGTTTCCCGGCGCATAGGATACAGCTGCTTATAGAAAAGTCGCGGGCTGAACACCGCGTCGGATAGCGACTAGAGCCTTTCGCGTTCCAGTAGAATCGGAACGCGGCTCTAGGTCTTTGATTTGTCGCGCTTCTTTTGCGGATAACCGCACACACTTATCCGCGAAGCGCTCTAGCCCTGTAACGGCGCGCGGAGCCTTTCGACCAATGTGGCCCCGCGCACGGCGCGGGCGGCGGCGAAATCGTTCGCCGCACGCGAGCACCGGGGGAACCGGCGCTGCGCGTTTGAAAAGCCGTCATTAAAGGCCCGGGCCATCCGCTCGCGTTGGGTCGCCGTGGGGTCCTCAAGTTTAATCAGTCGCCGCATGCGATCACGCCAGACCTGCGCTTCGGGGCCGCCTTCACAAGACCGGCGAATGTGGTGGAGTTCTCCAAAGATCATCGACAGCTGGGTCAGGCTTGTCTCGCGGGCGGCGCCCGTTTGCCCATGCGCGCTTGACGAAGCGCTTACCGACACAAGCAGAACCGTCAGTAGGGTGAGTATTACGCTTGGCTTTTGCATCCGACCGCCCATCAAGGAAATGCTTTCCATACGTTACTTATCAAGCCCTGCGACAGCGCCTGCCTTCAGGAGCGCCGCCGCCATTTGAATGGCCCGCCGGGTTTCATCCCATGCGAGGCGTTCCATCGCCTCATCAAGCGGCGCCCACGCCGCGTCCGCCGCATCGTCTCCCGCGCGCGGTTCGCCGGCCGTCCAGCGGCAGACATAGTCGATCATAACATTGTGGCGATCATTGGCGCCCGGTTGTTCTCCAGGCAGCGCTTCAAAAGCGTCTATCAAGCGGAGCACATCGACCTCGACGCCGGTTTCTTCCATGACCTCGCGTTTAACGGCGTCCACGAGCCGTTCGCCATATTCGACGCCGCCGCCGGGGATCGACCACTGGCCTTTAAAGGGCGGGCGTCCGCGTTTGATAAGGAGAACGGCGTCGCCTTTAAAGACGACAGCGCCAACGCTCACCCGCGGTTTTGTTGTCTCTGACATCGCGGCGCTATACCGTGAAAGGATGTGCGGACGCTACCTTTTAACGACGCCGCCTTCGGACGTGGGCGCGGCCTTTGACGTGGGCGTCGTCGATAACTTCCCACCCCGGTATAATATTGCGCCGACACAGCCGGTCGCGGCGATCCGGCGCGGGACAACGGGCGCGCGCGAATACACCTTGCTGCGGTGGGGGTTCATCCCGTCATGGCGAAAAAAGGAAGAAGGCCGACCGCTTATCAATGCGCGCGCCGAGACTGTATCTGAGAAACCAACCTTCCGGGCGGCCTTTAAAAGACGCCGGTGTCTCATTCCGGCGGATGGTTTTTACGAGTGGACAGGTGAGAAAGCGGCGCGCATGCCCCATTACATCAGGCCCGAGCGGGCAGGGGTTTTTGCGTTTGCTGGTATCTGGGAAACGGCGATGAGCGCAGATGGCGCAGAAGTTGACACCGTTGCGCTTCTCACAACCGCTGCAGGGCCGGACATTAAAGCCCTGCACCATCGCGAACCTGTGGTCATTGCAGCCTCTAAATTTGCGGCCTGGCTTGAAACTGATGAGCGCGATATCGGCGAGGTGTCCGGTCTGCTCACGCACCAGCATAAGGGCTTTTGGCGGACCACTCCTGTTTCAAAACGGGTCAATAGCGTCCGAAATGAAGGTCCTGATTTGATTTTACCGGAACAATCAGGCGACCTTTTCGCCGGCGCTTAAGGTTTTCCCGCTAAGCGTGTTGCGGCGCAACAAAAGTTGTGAACTCACCGTCATTTAAGACGTATAAATATTGAGTTGCGGCGTCGCGCCCGATTGCGGAATCAGCTGTGACGACCATTTCAGTAGCGTGAAGAGTTGGTTTCAACGTCAAAATAAGGCAGTGCGGCAGCGCTGAAAATAATATGACCCGGAGCTACGACCTAAACTTTCGGAAAACGCCTGACAACGCGAAGGACCAGGCAGCGTTTTTTCTCGTCAAAGCCATGCGTTTTGTCGCCGATAGTTTCTTCGCCAAGAGATATGGACACCGCGCCGTCGTGCTTGAAACGGTCGCCGCCGTTCCCGGCATGGTTGGCGGCATGCTCCAGCACATGAAATCTCTGCGCATGATCCGGGACGACGAAGGCGCGATCAAGGTTCTGCTCGAAGAGGCGGAAAACGAACGCCAGCACCTTATGACGTTTATCAATATCGCGCAGCCTTCGGCGTTTGAGCGAGCGTTGATTGCCGCGTCGCAATTTTTCTTCTTCAATGCTTACTTCTTCTTCTACCTATTTATGCCGCGTACAGCGCACCGTTTCGTCGGTTATCTCGAAGAAGAGGCGGTTGTTAGCTATACGAGCTATCTGGCGGAAATTGACGCCGGTCGCCAAGAAAACGTGCCAGCGCCGCGGATGGCGATCGACTATTGGAATTTGAGCGCAGACGCGCGGCTTCGCGACGTTGTTATCGCCGTTCGCGAGGACGAGGCTGGCCACCGCGATGTAAATCATCGTTACGCTGATAAGTTGACAGTCGCGCTTACTGCTGACGAAGAGGGTGTTACCGCGCAGCCATCAAACGTAACGTCGATCAGCGAAGCAGCTCCTGAGAAGTCGGCGGAAGCGGCGTAGCATTACTACAAGGCGATAGCATCAATGCCGGCTGGTTTGAGCTGCAATGAAATGGCGCTCAAACTGTCTGGCTGTGTCAACTGAATTAAATCAGTTTGAAAAAATCAGAAGACGGATCATAAAGTCCGTCTGATCCCCTGGGCGTACCAGTAGCAGACGGGTCGTCCCAGTCGCACCGAGACGGGCCGATCGCGTTCCAATCCAACACAATTTTGCGGTGGCAAAACCGCCAGACGCCTTCCTCACGGCAATACTTGTCGAGGTAGCGTCCGCCCACCGTGGCGTCAATCGGATCGCCATTTTCATCATCATAATGATGAAATGCTTGTACGTAGACCTCACCCTCGGCATGGTCTCCCTCCAGTGCAATCAGGTGATTAAAGACCTGGTGCGAGGTGACTTTCATTGGCGCCATGATCTCGGGCAAGGCCTCAATAAAACCGGCGGCGGGCCCTTGATAATAGGCGCCGTGATCATCGAGCGCGTCTACAGAAAATAATGGCGGTAGGGCGTCAAAGTTTCGCCGATCTATGGCGCGGCAATAGCGCAAGACGAGGTCTCGAATTTCGTCCTTAGCAGCTAATCGCGCGACGTCGTCCATTGGGAAATTTACGCGGCGCGCTGATTTTTGGGCGTTGGTTGCGGGCGGGTGAAAAGCCAATGGGTCGGGCTCGAGCCATCGGGACGGAACGAATAGCCCTCTAAGTTAAACGCCTTCAGGTCGTCCACCGTTTCCGCACGATTATCGATCGCCCAGCGGGCCATCATCCCGCGCGCCCGCTTTGCGTAAAACATAAGGCTTTTGAGCTTGCCGTCTTTTTCTTCTTTGAACGCCGGCGTAATCACGTCTCGGCCAAGAGCGTCCTGGTCGACCGCGGAGAAATACTCGTTTGAGGCGAGGTTCACGATCGTTTTGTCCGCATGCCCCCGAAGCGCTTTGTTAAGCTCCGAAGAAATTAAATCCCCCCAGAAATCATAAAGGTCACGGCCGCGGCTATTCGCGAGTTTTGTGCCCATCTCAAGGCGGTAGGGTTGAATCGCGTCCAGGGGCCTTAAAACGCCGTAGAGCCCGGACAGGATGCGCACGTGTTTTTGCGCAAAATCGAGGCTCTCTTCGTCAAGGCTCCGCGCGTCGAGGCCTTGGTAGACGTCGCCGTTGAAGGCGAAAGCGGCGGATATTGCGCCGGTTATCCGGCCCTTAGTTTTAAACGCTTGGAACCGCTCAAAGTTCAAGTCGGTAAGCTGGTCCGAAAGCCCCATGAGTTTTTTGATGTTGGCGCGGGTCAACCCGCGTGTGTGTTCAGCCAGCACGGCTGTTTCGCGCGCCAGGCTCGGCTTCGTCGGTGAGATTTCCAGCGGCGCCGGGTCAAAATTCAGATTTTTAGCGGGGGACAGCAGAATGAGCATTTTTCGCGCTTACAACATTTTCCCAGGGTTCATAATGCCTGCGGGGTCAAGGGCTGCTTTAACGCGCCACATCATTGCTATTTCTACGGGGGACTTGCGCAAAGCGATCGCATCGCGC
>JBCCTV010000216.1:0-5414 GCA_039197915.1 Pseudomonadota bacterium
CGCGATCCGCTTGCTGATCGAGCGCGGTCACCATAACGATCGGAATATGGGCCGTTTCAGGCGCAGATTTGATGCGGCGACAGGTTTCAAACCCGTCTAGCCCCGGCATCATTACGTCGAGGAGGATAATATCTGGTTTTTCCGCCGTCGCCTTTTCGATCGCTTCCTCGCCGGAGAGCGCGCTAACAACGTCGAAATATTCGGCGCGCAGCTTTGCTTCCAGGAGTTTTACGTTCGGTTCAAGGTCGTCGACGACCAAAACACGCGCCGTCATAATAATGAGCCCACTGGGTTCGTTTCTTCTCGAACCGTTATCTAGCCCAAATACCTTTTCACTTTCTCAAGAAAGTCAGAAACGGCGATTGGTTTCGCAATATAATCCTCGCATCCGCCGGCGCGGATACGCTCCTCGTCACCCTTCATGGCAAACGCGGTGACAGCGATAACCGGTATGTGGGCGAGCGCGTCATCAGCTTTGATTTCCTCAGTGACTTGAAGGCCTGAGACTTCAGGAAGCTGAATATCCATCAGGATAAGGTCAGGGTTCGTCTCTCGCGCGAGCGCGATCGCCTCGGGTCCAGTGGACGCTTTTACGGTCGCGTAACCATGCGCTTCAAGGAGGTCATTGAAGAGTTTCATGTTGAGGTCGTTGTCCTCAACAATCAAAACGGTTTTCGTTTCCGTATCGGGCGTGATTTTTTCCATTGCGGACATGTGACGCCTTAAATTCTTAGTACGCTAGTCATGTCGCAGTGTCGCCGGAAAGGTATTAATCGAGTGTTTATGCTAAAGGATTTGGGGAAAAATCAAATCGATTTCTCTTAGGATTTTCTTATAAGTGATTGATAATAAATTAATATCCTCCTTCTGCAGAAAATGTTACACGAGCGTCCCCGACGGGGAAAACAAGTGCATCCGCTGTGAATCACGCAGAATCATCAGGCACAAGGAACTCTCCAGACTGTCGATCGCCCATATCGACTGCGATGCGTTCTATGCGGCGATCGAGAAGCGGGACAGGCCCGAACTTGCCGATCAGCCGCTGATTATCGGCGGGGGCCAGCGCGGCGTCGTTTCGACGGCCTGTTACATCGCCAGAACCTATGGCGTTAAGTCCGCGATGCCGATGTTTAAAGCCTTGGCGCGCTGCCCGCACGCGGTGGTCATAAAACCGAACATGACCAAATACGCCGAAGTGGGCCGTGAGATCCGCGCGATGATGCAATCCCTAACCCCCCTCGTTGAGCCCCTATCAATCGATGAAGCGTTCCTTGATATGACGGGCACTGAGCGCCTACATGGCGGCCCGCCCGTGCGCTCCCTGATCAAGCTGCAAAATGAGATCGCGCAGAAAGTCGGCGTTACTGTTTCCGTCGGCCTCAGCCACAATAAATTTTTGGCCAAAGTCGCGTCAGACTTCGACAAGCCATCGGGGTTTTTCATTATAGGCCGTACAGAGACAAAAGAGTTTTTAGCACAGCAGCCAGTGACGCTGATTTGGGGTGTCGGCAAGGCGATGGCCAGAAAACTTGAACAAGACGGGGTTGCGAGCATTAGCGACCTGCAAAAAATGGATCAGCGCACCCTCGCCGCTCGCTATGGCGAAATGGGGCTTCGGCTCTTCTCGCTCTCTCGCGGGGAAGACGCGCGGGTCGTGAAGCCTGTACGGGCCGTCAAAAGCGTCTCGTCTGAGACCACGTTCAACACGGATATCTCGGCGCCGGCGGAGCTCGAAAAAATCCTGTGGCGGCTCTGCGAAAAAGTTTCAGCGCGCATGAAAGACAAAGGGCTCGTTGGCGGCGTTGTCACCGTCAAACTCAAGACGGAAGACTTTAAAACACTTACGCGCCGGACAACGCTCGAAACGCCGAGCAACCTCGCCCGGGTCGCCTTCAACGCCGCAGCGCCATTAATGAGGGCGTCGCTCAACGGGCGCGCATTCCGGCTGGTTGGCGTTGGCTATTCGGCGCTTAAACCAGCAGGCGAGGTCCACCACGGGGACCTGTTTGGCGACGCCCATGCGCGAATTGCCGACCAAGAGCGTGCGATCGATAAAATAAGAGCGAAATTCGGTGAAGACGCAATTGCCTCCGGGCGCGCGTTAAAAAGCTGAAAGGCGCCCGATTGCTCCCAGGCGCGCTTAACAGCACCGTTTTCGTTCGCTAGAACATCGGTGTCATTGCGCCGGCAGACGTCTTCGATGCGCGGTAATTCCCACAACCCGATTGGTACCGGCTTCCGAAATGCAGGCGTGAGGTCACAGTCAAACGAGAGAGAAACCCGATGAGAAACACCCTTCTAATCGCCGCAGCTTCAGCGGCCCTCGTCGCCTGCGGAAGCGAGACCGCAGCGCCGTCCGCAGAAAGCGACGCGCCGGCGGCGGAAGCAACGCCTGCACCGGAACAATCAGCGGCGAGCGAGCCGTCAGCAGACGAAGCAAGTTCGTTAGCTGCTGTGCTTGCAGCGCAACCCGATGAAACAAAGGCGCGTTACCAGTACCGCAACCCTGAGGAAACGCTGACCTTCTTTGGCGTTGAACCCGGCATGACCGTGGTTGACGTGCTGCCAGGCGGCGGGTGGTACGGCAAAATCCTCCTGCCTTATCTTGGCGCAGACGGCGCCCTCGTCGGCGCTGACTATTCCGTCGAAATGTGGCCGCTCTTCGGCGGTCGTTTTTCATCAGAAGAAGCGCTCAACGCGAAGAAAGTCTGGGTAGAAACTTGGACGGCAGACGCCGAAGGTTGGCGAAGCGACGGCGATGCGTCAGTCAACGCGTTCCAGTTTGGCGCTGTGCCAGAAGAGATGAAAGGTACCGCTGACGTTGTCATGATGATCCGCGCTTTCCACCACCTCAATCGGTTCGAAGAAGAAGGCGGATTTCGCACGGCCGCACTGGCGGAGACGTTTAATGTGCTGAAGCCCGGCGGCACGCTGGCGATCGTTCAGCACCGGGCGCCGGAAGGCAATGACGATAAATGGGCCGAAGGCGACAACGGCTACGTCAAACAATCAACCGTCATCGCCGCGGTTGAAGCCGCTGGTTTTGAATTGGTCGAAGCAAGCGAAATCAACGCCAATCCAAACGATCAACCAACGACCGATGATGTAGTTTGGCGCTTACCGCCATCGCTCGCAGGCAGCAAAGACGACGAAGAACGCCGCGCCGCCATGCAGGCGATCGGCGAATCTGATCGCATGACGCTGAAGTTCCGTAAGCCTTCTTAGCAGCGTTCAATGGAACCGAGAGCGGCCCGCGATAGTGTTTGCGGGTCAGCTTTCGGTCTCTCGCTACAGTCTGGGCTTTTGCCCTGGAAAATATATCGGCTTGGAGACGCGCCATGGGCGAGATTGATGCACGGCTTGAGGCGCTTGGGATCACGCTGCCGGAGCCTCCGGTGCCCGTCGCTTCCTATGTTCCCTTTGTGATCAGCGGCGCGCAGGTCTTTGTTTCCGGTCAGGTCTCAATGGGCTCCGATGGTTTAATCACAGGCAAACTTGGCGACGGCATGTCTATTGATGCCGGTAAAGACGCCGCGCAAATCTGTGCGCTCAATCTCATCGCACAGTTAAAGTCGGCGTGCGGCGGCGAGCTAGACCGCGTGCGCCGGGTTGTGAAGCTTGGGGGCTTCGTAAACTGCACCCAGGATTTCACAGACCAACCGGCCGTCATTAATGGCGCATCGGATTTATTCCTCGAAGTTTTTGGCGACGTCGGACGGCACGCGCGCGCCGCAGTTGGGGCGCCGTCGTTGCCGCTCGGCGCTGCAGTTGAAGTCGACGGCATATTCGAGATTGCATGATGGCTGATGGCTCCGTCGAGCAGACGGCGCGAACAATTTCATCCGTTCGCGAAGTTGGCCGGGAGGCATGGGACGCCTGCGCCCTCGCAGCCGCCCCATACAATCCTTTTGTCTCGTTTGATTTTCTGGACGCCATCGAACAATCAAAGTCCGTATGCCCCGAAGCTGGGTGGCAGCCCATGCATTTGGTGCTGGAGGAGCAAGGCGAGATTAAGGGCGTGTGCCCGCTCTACGCAAAAGGACACAGCCAGGGCGAGTACATCTTTGATCACCATTGGGCAGACGCCTACGCCAGGGCTGGCGGCCGCTATTACCCAAAGCTCCTTTGCGCTGCGCCGTTCACCCCCGCGAACGGTCCGCGGCTCCTCGCGCCGGAAGGCCCCATACGGAACACTCTAGCCGCAGCGCTCGCCCAGGTATGCGCCCAAATGACGGCGTCTTCTGTTCACGTGAATTTTGTCAATGACGCCGACAAGAAGGCGCTTTCAAGCGCAGGGTTCTTGGAGCGAACCGGCATCCAATATCACTGGTTCAATAAGGGGTATGAAACCTTTGATGACTTTCTGGGCGCGCTCGCGTCGCGCAAACGTAAAGCGGTAAAACGTGAACGCCGCGACGCGGTCGAAAGCGGCATAAAGATTAAAAAGCTCATTGGCGAAGAAATTGAAGAGCGGCACTGGAACGCGTTTTGGATCTTTTACCAAGACACCGGGGCGCGCAAATGGGGCACGCCATACCTCACCCGTACCTTCTTTCGACTGGCGGCGCAGACCATGGGTGAGAAAATCCTGATGATCGTCGCTGAACGCGACGGCGAGCCGATTGCCGGCGCCCTAAACTTTATCGGCGCCGACACATTGTACGGACGCTATTGGGGGTGTACGGAACACCACCCCTTCTTACACTTCGAAGTCTGCTATCACCAAGCGATTGAGTTCGCCATTGAGCGGAGCCTGCACTGCGTTGAGGCTGGCGCGCAGGGCGAACACAAAATCGCCCGCGGCTATGAGCCGGTGGCGACGCACTCCTCCCATTGGATTATGGACCCCGGCTTCCGCGACGCAATTGCGCGATACCTCGAGGCGGAGCGCCAGCAAGGGGAAGAAGAGATCGATATATTGAGCCAATACGCACCCTTTAAGAAGTGCTGACGCGCAATGGTCGTGATTGAACGCACGCAAGATATTTTCCGTGCACGGGTTATTGTCAGCTTTTTGAGGTCACACGGCGTGGACGCCCAACTATTGGACGCGCAGACGTCGGGCGTATTAAACATCGTCGGGGGTGTTAGGATCGTTGTGCCTGACGCCTATGAAGGTGTTGCGCGGAAACTCCTTGATGACATCGACGCAAAAGAGCAGAAAGGCGCGGATTGAGGCCTTAGGCTTTCCCGCAAGGGCCACGGGGAATTTGCGAATGCCGTTCGCACTATGCCATGACTAACGTTCACGACTTCCTCCGCTACTAAATTTGATGAATTGAAGGGCCGTCCCATGTCACTCGATGAACAATACGCTTCGGATAACATCTTTGCAAAGATCATTAACGGAGAGATGCCGTCTGTAACAATTCGAGAGACCAATGATTGCCTGAGCTTTATGGATGTCTTTCCGC
>JBCCTV010000217.1:0-5403 GCA_039197915.1 Pseudomonadota bacterium
TCGCGCTCCTGCACGGCGTGGCTCAGATACTTGCCGGTTTCGCCGAGCCGGGACTCAATCTCATCAATGACATCATCAATATCGTGGGAGGCGTATACTTCGTCCGGCAAATCGACGCCGTTCACAAATAGGGCGAGACCCTCGCGCACGCCCAGGCTTGTTTCGTCAACCGGGTCTTCGGCGCTGTCGTCCGCGTAGACCAGTAATTTTGATCCCTTGGGCGCCCCAAGCTGATCGAGGGCTTCCGTGAGCGCCGTTCGAAACCGCGCATCGTCGCCGGCGAGGGCGACCTCGATCTCGCAGAAAGCGGCCCCGCCGTCCTCCGCCAACATTGTGCCGCCGCCGACCACTTCGCCGATTTCAGTCGCGCCGAGGAGCGCATCCAGCGGTTTTTCGAAATGCTCGTAGCGGTCGAGGGGCTGAAGCCGGGCGTTTAAGCGCGCAACCACAAGAACTTCCGCCCCAGACGCCCCATCAGCCGACGCATCGTTACTGGCAGCTTCTTCAGCGGGCGTTGGATCGCTCTCAATGGGTTTGCCGTTCGGTTGGGCCATGCCCGCCTCCATTTACGAAGATTGCTGGTCGTTAATGTTGGCGACATTCTCTTTCGAAAGTCTAACGATCTGTGGGCTGAGGGTTAACGCCTATTAGGCATAACAGGTCCTGTAAAATGCGCCGTAACGCCTGTCTTGCCGGTCCAAGCGTCCCCGATCGGTTTTACGCCCGTTGGCTCAGCGGCCGCCGAGCCAGGTGGCCATTGCAAGGGCGAGCGCTGCAAAGCCAGCAAACCAAAGGGCGGTGCGGGTAAGCTTCGCCTGTGCCGCCATTGCCTCGATCAGCGCTGGCTCGCCACGCTGTGCATCGGCTCGTGTCGCCTCAATCGCCAGACGCTCCGACGCCGTCGCAATGCGATCGACATATTCTGGTAAGCGCGGCGCCAAGTCAGCCGCTTTTGTCGCCGCGATCGCGAGTTTTGATAATTGCCGCGCCGGCCCGACTTCGCGGGCGACATAGTCGCGAACGATCGGCGCCGCCGCGTCCCACATATTCACCTGGGGGTCGAGCATGCGTGCAACACCCTCAACCGCAACCATGGTTCGCTGCAACAGAACAAGCTCGGGCCGCAAATGCATGTCGAAGAGATCGGTTACGTCGAAGAGCTGTTGCAGCACCCGGCTCATATCAACGGTGTCGGCGTTCCGCCCGAAGAGGGGTTCGCCGACCGCTCTCAGCGCCTGGGCAAATTCGTCGACTGATTTTCGGGCGTCAATATATCCCGCATCAAAGTGCACTTTGGCGGTATACTGATAGTCGCGGATGATGAACCCGTGAATTATCTGCGCAAAAGCCGTGCGCGCGCGTTCGTCAAGTCGGCCCATAATGCCGAAATCGATCAGAACGAGCTCGCCATTTTGATCGATAATCATATTTCCCTGGTGCATGTCGGCGTGGAAAAAGCCCTCATGCAAAGCTTGGGTCAGAAACAGTTGGATGATCTGTTTTGCGAGCGCCTGGCGATCGACGCCGCGTTTATCGAGGGCGTCTGTATCGAAGATCGGATCCCCATCGATCCACTCAAGCGTTAGGACACGCCGGCTCGTCTGGGGCCAGATAATCGCTGGCGCCCGCACACCGGGTTTATCCCGGAGGCTCTCCGCCATTTCCGCAGCGGCGCCCGCTTCCATGCGCAAGTCAAGCTCGAGAGCGGCCGAGGCCTGCAATGTCTCCACAAACTTAACGGGCTCCATGCGCCGCGACGCTGGGATAATGCGTTCAACCAGACGGGCGCCGCGCATAAAGGCGCGGAACTCCCGCGCGGCAATCATTTCAATCTGTGAACGGAGCACTTTAACGGCGACGGCTTTCCCATCGTGGGTTTCTGCGCGGTGGACTTGTGCGATTGAGGCGGCCGCAATGGCGTCGGAAAACGATTTATAATTGGTCTCTAGCGGCGCGCCGAACGCCCGCTCTATCGCGGCGACGGCGACAGCCTTCGGTTCGGAGGGCATGCGGTCCTGCAGGCGACGAAGATCATCAGCAATCTGAAAGCCGATAATGTCCGGGCGCGTCGCCATAAACTGGCCGAGCTTCACATAAGCCGGTCCCATTTTCTCAAACGCCGCAGCGAGGCGTTCACCCGGTCGCATGGCGCGCCCGTCAACAGTGAGCGGTTTTCGGGGCCTCAAAAGGCGCGCAACCAGTCTCGGCAGAGCCGGCGCCTTACCCTCAAATTCAACCGGCAGTGCGGCGTCGTGCCTGGCGAGGCGCCAGCCCGCGCCAACGAGGCGCGTCCAGTCGGCGAGTGCGGTAAGCATGGCGATCGCGCGCCCCGTGATTAAAGGCGCCAGCCCATGTGGAGGGCGGCGACACCGGCGGTTAGGTTTTCGTAAGTTACGCGTCGAAATCCGGCGATTTCAATGCGGTCGGCAAAAGCGTCCTGATTTGGAAAGCGGCGGATTGATTCAACGAGATATTGGTAGGCGGCGCGGTCTTTGGTCACGCGCTCGCCGAGCCACGGGATCACGTTGAAGGAATAGGCGTCATAGGCCCGCTGCAACCCCTCGGTGATCATGTGGGAAAACTCAAGACAAATAAAACGACCGCCGGGCTTTAGAACGCGGTAGGCTTCGGCAAGGGCCGCGTCCATATTGGTGACATTCCGTATACCGAACGCGATGGTGTAGGCGTCGACGGATTTCTCCGGCAGGGGCAAGCGTTCCGCATCTCCGCATACGCGGGTTGACCGGCCCGTGGTCCCGGCTTCGCCGTCGCGCGCAGCCCCTGCGACCAGCATCTCCGCATTGATGTCGCAAATAATGGCGCGAGCGGGGTCTAACGCGTCTGCGCGCGGTCTTGTGTCCGCTCTTTTTAGGAAGCCGAGGGCCACATCGCCAGTGCCGCCGGCCACATCGAGTAAGACCATTCCGGGTTGTGGGTTCAGGCGATCCAGTAATGTTGATTTCCAGATCCGGTGGACGCCGGCGGACATCAGGTCGTTCATCAGGTCGTAATTTGTCGCGACCGAATCGAAAACGCCGCGCACGCGTGCGGCTTTTTCGTCTTCGGGTACGTCAGAATAGCCAAAAGATGTTGTGCGGCCGTCAGGATTTGTCACAATCACCACTCGTTTCTTTTGCGTGGCGTAACGATGCGCGAAATGAATGAAAAGTCCGCTTGACGCCGCATTTCGCATTTGTCACACTAAGCCACTGAAATACATACCATTTTTCCCATAGCGCGATGAGTTAAGGGTTGCTTTCGTCGGCCCACTCGCCGCGAAGATCAGCGTTTGGAGAGCAGCGTGATCAAATCTGAGCTGGTGCAAAAGCTCGCCGATGAAAACCCAAACCTGTTTCATCGCGATGTCGAACGCATCGTATCTATTTTCTTTCAGGAAATCGCCGACAGTTTGGCGCGGGGCGAACGGGTCGAGCTGCGTGGCTTCGGCGCTTTTTCGGTAAAGCATCGTCCGGCGCGCGTTGGGCGCAATCCGCGCTCCGGCGAGCCCGTTGAGATCGCAGAGAAATACGCTCCCTTCTTTAAATCGGGGAAAGAATTGCGTGACAGATTAAACAGTGAGGGGCGCTTCACCGAAGCGAACGGCGGCGAAACCGATTAGCTCGGCGTCGCGTTTGCTTGAGGGCGCTGGCAACTTGTGTATTTTCTGGCGGTATGAAGAAATTATTCGCGCGTCTCATCTGGGCTCCGGTCGGTCTCGCTTTGGTCTTATTCTTGGTGGCGAACCGTCAGCTCGTCGCCATCAGCTTTGATCCGTTTACGGTTGATAATCCGGCGCTGACAACACCGGCTTTACCGCTGTGGGTTTGGCTTATTCTGGCGCTATTGGCCGGTTACTTTCTGGGCGCGGCGACCGAATGGGTTGCCGAGCGCGGCATTAGAAAGCAAGCGCGCGTAGACAGGCGCACCGTTCGACGCCTCCTCGACGAACAAGACGCTGAGCCGAAGCCAGAGGCAAAGCCCAGTGGCGAAACACTCCCGGTGCTGAAAACGTCCTAACGGCGCTTTGCTCGCCTGCGTCTTTCTTAGAGTATCTCAGCACTTGCCCAATTGACCATCGGGTACGGACGCCATGGATGGACGTCCAAAATCAACGGCGGAGTATGGAAGACATCGTCATCAAGATCTGTGGGATAACGGATATTACCCAAGCAGAGACGTCGGTTGATGCGGGAGCAACCCATATCGGGCTTGTTATGGCGCCCGCGTCCCCACGATATGTTTCCGACGAAAAAGCGCGTGAAATCGTTTCCGCGGTTAAAGACCGTGTTCGCGTTGTTGCGCTCGTCGTTGATGAGAATATCAATGACATCAATGACCGGGCGGCGGGGCTTGGCGTCGACGCCATACAATTCCATGGCGGCGAGACCCTGGAGCAGATCGCTGCGTTGGAGCGCCCAACTTTCGAAATCTGGAAAGCCGCGCCCGCGCGAGACCCGGCGGGCGTCGCCGCCATGGCGGAGTGGCGGGATGTCGCCCAACGCCTCGTCTTTGATGCGCCGCCGCCAAGCGGGGCTCTCTATCCGGGCGGGCATGGCGTGCGTTTTGATGTATCAGTGCTTTCTGACTTCGACGGATCCCTTCCGTTTGTACTGGCCGGGGGGCTGACGCCCGACAATGTCGAAACGGCGATCGCCAGCGCGAAAGCAATCCCTGGTTTTAGAGGCGTCGACGTCTCCTCCGGCGTGGAGGCGGCGCCCGGCAAAAAAGATCCGGGAAAAGTTGCAGCATTTGTCGCAGCCGCGCGCGAAGCCCTAGCATCGCCCCATTGAGGCGCTAGCACTAAAACAAACCGCGCGTGCTTTGATTAGGATCATGAGAGGCCATGGCAGCACTTAATTCGTATCGCAACGGGCCCGACCAGGACGGCCGGTTTGGGGAATTTGGCGGGCGCTTCGTTGCTGAAACGCTGACGCCGCTTGTCTTGTCATTGGATGAAGCCTACCGCGCTGCAAAATCAGACCCCGCCTATCAGTCCGAAATGGCCGCCTTCTTAAAACACTATGTGGGGCGGCCGAGCCCGCTCTATTTTGCTGAGCGTTTGACCGCGCATGCTCGCGCGCAAGCGAATGCCGGCAATGGCGCAAAGATTTACCTGAAGCGCGATGAGCTCAACCACACCGGCGCGCACAAAATAAATAATTGCATCGGTCAGGTTCTGCTCGCGAAACGCATGGGCAAAACCCGCATTATTGCTGAGACAGGCGCAGGGCAACATGGCGTCGCGACAGCGACCGTTTGCGCCCGCTTCGGGTTGCCATGCGTCGTTTACATGGGCGCGACGGACGTTGCGCGGCAAAAGCCGAATGTCGACCGCATGAAGCTCCTCGGTGCTGAGATTGTGCCGGTTGAGAGTGGTCGTGCGACCTTGAAAGACGCCATGAA
>JBCCTV010000218.1:0-5392 GCA_039197915.1 Pseudomonadota bacterium
AGCGATCATCCCGCGGGAATGGATTAACCTGACTGAAGTAGGTGACATAGCGCTTGTCCAATAGGTTCTGACTGGCGAGTGAGAGCGAGCCGAACCCGAAATCGTAACTAATGACGGCGTCAACGATCGTGTAGCCATCGAAGTTACCGCTAACCGCGCCAACCGCATCTTCAAAGTCGCGGTCAAACTGTGTCGAGGACTGCAAACGCCCGCTCCACGGGCCTTCGCTGTACGACGCGTTCAGATTAAGCCGGCTCGGCCCGATATTAACGCCGTCAAGGTCCGCATCGAGATCACCGTCATCATCCGTATCAACACGACCTGTGGGGATAGAAAGATTGCCGCCGAGGGAAAACGCGCTGGTGACGGCAACGTTCGCTGACGCTTCAAACCCGTTGATCCGTGTTTTTTCTCGGGCGACGCTAAATACGCCGTCCTCGTCAGGCACCAAGCGCGCGCCTTCGTCCGAACTCGAAATATAGTAGGCCAACTGCACGGAGAGCCAGGTGTTTTCGTACTCAACGCCGAATTCGAGATTGTCAGCAACGATCGGATTAAGCGTCAAAAGATCGTCGACGCTGACGCCAAAGTCATTAATGCCGCGCAGAACACGGCCCACGTCCGGGATCGTGTAGGCTTCCGCAAAGCTCACATAGACGGCAATGCCGTCGAGCGGCTCATAAATTGCCGACGCATTCAGCAGTAGATCATCGAAACTTGGGTCGCCGCCGGTTACCGGCGTTTCGGCGAAGTCGATCGCGCGCCGGTTGCCTGCAATGCTGTTGAAGTCATCAACTTGTAGTTCGGCGACTTCCCAACGAAGCCCGCCAGCCATCGTCAAGCCATAAAACGATGGCGCCGTCGCCTGAATGAAGGGCGCAATATTTCTATACTGAGTGGTTGGCACCCAGTTCCGGCCAGTCTGGATCAGCGCCTGTTGGGTTTCGTCCCTCAGGCCATCAACGCCCGCGATAACCATTGCATCGGTTCCAGCAATATCCGTGTAGGTCTGCGATAAACGGAAACCGATTTTTTCCGATTGGTTCGCCGATTGGTCAAAGAGCTCGCCGTTTGGCGCAAAGGTCGGATCTTGGAAAACGCCAAAGAAACCGCCGCCAAACACGGCTTCAAAATCCTGGTAATAGACCTGCGCGTCTAGTCGTCCGCCTAGCAATGATTTGTGGTAGTATGACCCGGTAATTGTTTTGACGTCGTTGACGGGCGCAACGCCCATCAGATCCATTTCCGATGCAGTAGCGGAAATGTCATTTGCGAAGTCGCCAGGCATTGTCGAGAAATCGCCGTCGCTTGCAAGTTTGAAGTCATTGATCATGACCTGCACGCGCTGGTTTTCATCCGGCTCGAAACCAATTTTCCCGAAAAAATTCCGTTGGTCAGAATCAGCAAGGTCGCCTTGCACGCCATCAACCCCAATGGAACGGCCATCGCCATCGAAGAATAGGTTACGCCGCTGGTAGCTCGCCGCTGCGAGAATATCGATCGCGCCAAAATCCTGCCCGATATAGCCGCCAACGCGATACTCAAAACCGTCGCCGTCAAAACCGTCGGAAGCCGTGACCGATGTGTCAAAGCCGAGCGTTAGGCTTCCGTCCTCTTTTGCTTGGCGGGTCACGTAGTTGATGATGCCGCCCGTTGCGCCCAACCCTTGGATGGCGTTTGCGCCGTTGATCACTTCGATGCGTTCAATGGCGTTGATATCAATCGTATATCCATCGCGGGACCCATCCCTGATTGGGTTCGATTGGGGCACCCCGTCAATCAAATAGAGAGGGCTCCTTCCCCGGAAGCTTTCGCCGAACCCGGACAATTTTTGCCGGCTCGGTGCAAAACCAGGCGCAAGGTTGCCGAGGAGCGCTTGGATGTCCTGGGCGATGGTTAGCTGGTCTTGCAAGGACTGTTGGTCGATGATTGTTATCAGCGCCGGTATCGACGACGCAGGCATATTTGTCCGCAAAGCGGTGACGATAATCTCGTCTGCTTCCGCGGCGGCCTCTTGGGCCTTGGCCGATGTTGCGACCGCAATTGGCATCGCAGCGAGCGCAACACCCAGTTTTAATATGCGCTTCTTCGTCATTAGGTTTTCCCCTTCCCCGTGAAAGCAACCAATCAAATGCGCAAAAACCCATGTGCGCGGCGGCATCACAACCGCAACTAATAATGATTGTCAATCGCTAAATTCAGCACGTATGGAGAGTTGGTTGGCCGAGTCTGACTTAGGAGTTGGCGTGTCGTTTTTTGGGGCGCCTAACGATAAGGAGCGATCGGCGGCGCAAGGCGCCGATAGACCGACGGCGCGCGATTGGGCGATCTCGACGGGACAGCAGGTTAAACGGAGACAGGCTGCATGGAGACGGCGGGCATAAGAGCGTGAGCGTCAATCAAATCGAGCGATGATCAGTGGCAAAAGGCATGGGCGGCTAGATGTGTTTAAAAAAAATCCGGTTGGTTCACGCCTGGTCTGGCCTCGTTTTGTCGTTCCTGCTCACAGTTTTGAGTATAACCGGCAGTATGCTGATCTTTAAGGATGATTACCTGCGCGCTCGATTTCCAGAAGCAAACGGCATTGGCGTGTTCGAGCCGGAAGCCGTCGGAAAGGCGATGGAGACAATTGAAACCCAATATGGGCCTGATCGCCTCGCCTATGTCTCGCTCGCCCGCAAAAATATGAGCCTGCACCGTATCGTTTTTCGTGACGGTTCGGTCGCCTATGCCGGGCAAGACGGGCGGGTCATTCAATCGTGGGAAAAGCATGGTCGCATTGAAGACTGGATTTTCCATCTGCACCATTACTTGTTTCTCGGCGATTTTGGGAAGTACTTAGCTGGCGTCACGGCCCTCTGCGCCGTCCTCATGACCGCCACAGGGATTTACTTGTTTTTGCCATTCCTGCCCCTTTTCAAAGGGCGACCATGGCCAAAATCGGCGCGCCGCCGCGACATGCTTGCCCACCACAGGGATTTGGGCGTTGTTTTTGCGCTTCCGATTATCATCATTACACTGACGGGCGCCGCAATGGTATTCTACAAACCTGCGGGAAGCATCCTGTCATTTCTAACGCTGTCGAAACCCGCTCCGTTCGAACGTCCAACCGGTGAGGCAGGCGACATCAATTGGGTTGCGGCGCTAAAACAAGCAAAGACCGAATTTCCTGAGGGCGAAGTCCGCCTGGTGAGCTGGCCGCGATCAACCACCGCCGTCGGCTCAATCCGCATGCGATTGCCAGGCGAGTGGCACCAAAACGGACGGACTTACGCCTATATTAATCCCCAAACGAGTACAGTGGTCGCCACCCGAAACGGCAACAAGCTTAGCCGTGGCGAACGTGCGTCAAACGCCATTTATCCGCTCCACTCGATTGGCGTCGGCGGCCGGCTCTACGATCTAATTGGCGTACTGACCGGAATGGCGTTGACGATACTTGGACTTTTCGCCTCCTGGTCATATCTGAACTTCCTGACCGGGCGCAGGAAAAAACGACGTCGCCAGACGGCGAAACAAAGTCTTTTTACTGAGTAAGCGACGCCACAGGTGCTCGATTCCCGCTAGGGCACAAGACAAGCCGAACGAGGCAAGCTTGGCAATAAAGCGACCTTGTACGGAACAGTATAGATGTGTGCTGAAGATGATCGTCGGTAAAAGTCCGTTGGCGACGACGAAAAAAGGTGATTGCGGCGTAAATCCAGTGAACTTTGGCGGGGCCGACCGGGGCGCGGCCAACGGCGGGGCAACGCCCCGCCGCTCTCCCCCGCTAAATGCGAAAGCGCCGGCAGTTTGAAACAGGGTCCGCCACTCCGCACTGTTTGAGGCCACGCTCTCTCTCCGTTACCTCAACATTTATGGACGGTACCCCGTAAACGGCTCTTTTCAAGTTGATTTTGCTCGTTTTTTCGCTCTGAAAAAACAGGGAATCGGCAATATTTTCGGCCCTGGCGGCGCTGAAATACTCTCAAAAAACCCAAGCATTGCGGAGTGCGTTAAAACCCGCGGGGTCCTATCCGCACGTCGCCAGATTGGCGACCCTGTCCCGCAAAAACACAGTCTTTTTTCGTTTCGAAAATTACTTCTTCTGGGCCCACATTCCTTTGATGCGCTCGCTCGGCGTCTGCTCGTTCACATAGGACGCAATCAATCGATCAATTGCGTTCCGGATCACCAGACTGTGCTGCCGGGAAAATCCTAGGCTTGCGACGAAGCTCCAATGGGCGTGCATCATTGATACGAACAAAAATGAGAGCTCTTCACAGGCGGGACCGTCGAGTTCCGGGTGGGCGATCGCCAATTCGTGGGCAATCACCTGGCCAAGCGTTTTGTACTTCTCGCAAAGTCGTTCACGGACGCCAATTGACCCAACCGCATAGGCCACTAGCGCGTCATAGGCCTCCAGATTGTCGGGCATTCGATGCTCGTCTGTGAGGTCAAAAAGAAAGTCCGTAAAGAAACGAAGTCTCTCAACCTGGCCAACCTGCAAGACACCTGCAACAAGAATCTCTCGGTACGTATTGCCGAGATAATCACATAGTTCCGAGACCAACGTATCAAGACTTGAAAAATAATAACGAATGAGCTGGCGTGAAAGACCGGACGCATGCGCCAAATTTTCAAAGGATAAGGCCTGCAGACCCTGCTCGTTCAGAAGCGCCGTCGCCGCCTTCAAGATCTGTATTTTTTTATCCTGTGACTGATTACTCTTGCTCACATTCCCCTCCGCGTCTGCAGATGCTGCAAGTGGCGCCGACATCGCCTTTTCTAACCAAGAGACACATCTAAGAGCAATTCCTCACGACAAAGCGCCAGCGCGTGCTAGGGTACACTGAAATTGCAACGCTGCCAAAAACAAGCGATCTATTAGGTCAGAGCGTTTATCATCGGCGGATGGGTCACGTATGAATAAAATACTGTATAAAGATAATATGACTTTTCTCTTTAAAACAAGCTTTCTCACGGTCATTGTGCTGTTGTTTCAAACGCCCTCATGGGCGCAAATTAAATCGCTTACGGAGCAAAGCTCTATGGAAATCTACTACTTAGAGATCGTCACCCCAAATGTGGATGCAACATGCGATGCGTTCGCCGCATTGCACAATGTGCGTTTCAGCGCCCCAGAGGCGATGCTCGGGAACGCCCGGGTTGCACACCTAAAGGATGGCGGCCGCATCGGCGTCAGAGCGCCAATGCGCAACGATGAAGACCCTGTTGTCACACCTTACATGCTAGTCGCCGACATCGAAGCCGCGATCGCGAAGGCCGAAGCGGCGGGCGCAGAATTCGCGATGAGAGCAACGGAAATTCCGGGTCAGGGCCGCTTCGCCATTTATTTCCTAGGCGGCATTCAGCATGGGCTCTGGCAGCAATAGACTAGGGTTGGCCTGCC
>JBCCTV010000219.1:0-5374 GCA_039197915.1 Pseudomonadota bacterium
TGGGCGCGGGCCCGGCGCTTTTCGTCCGTGACGTTTGTTGCGACACAGACGAGGCCGCCTTCCGCGGTGCGCCTTCGGTCAATGCGGAGCCAGCGGTCGCCTTTAATCGCGACCTCAACGCTTTGTTCGTCGACGGGGGCGTCCGCCGCAAAATACTGGGAGACAAGGTCGCCGCCGACGCCGGCTGCGTTGGCGACTTCGCTCACGGTCATCCCCGTGTGCAGGGCTTTCCGGTCCAGGCGGAAGATCGCTGCGAAGCGTTTGTTAAACGCGGCGAGCCTCCCTTGTGCGTCCCAAAGGACAAAGGCTTCTGGAATACTTTCAATGGCGTCGCGCAGGCGCGTATCGGCGACGGCCGCCGCCGTCCCTGTGCGCGCGCCGCCATTCATGTCAAAGGCGACCCCACTGCGGACGCCCGCCGCATTGACCTGGGCCGCTCGGATGAAGACGCGCGCCCAAGCCCCGTTCGGGCGCCGGAACCGGATCGTTGCTTCAGTTGGCGCGGCTTCCTCGCCGTCGCCTGAAAATATTGCGATTGTCGTGCGCAAGTCCTGGGCGTGCACTAGGGCCGAAATTTCTTGCAGTGTGAACGCGCGATCGCGCGCCCCGAACCCCATCGGTTCTAGCAAAGACCGGGCGAGAATGACGGCGCGTTTCGCCGGATCAAACGTCCAGGCGCAGGCGCGGCCCGCGGCCATGGCGCTTTTTGTTCTGGCAAGGGCGTCTATGGCGTCAGCGGCCTGGTAGGCGGCGCGGGACTGGTAGGCGAACGCCGCAACCAACGATGCGAGGACGAGGCCGACGGCTGCGAAAATCATCGCGAGCGCAAACCATGCAGGTGAGCGTTGTAAAATATCGGCTGCTGGGGCTGCGACGAGAACCGCATCGTCGCCGTTTAAAGGTCTCCAAGCGGCATGCACCTGGGGCGTTTTTCGGTCGCCCGGAAGATCGACGGCGCCGCCGCGCGTGAGCGAAAGGGCGCCCAAGTCAAGCGGCGTCACCGGCGCTAAATCCGTACGCCCCTCTGAGGCGAGAATGCGGCCTTCGACGTCCGCGTGGTAGACGGCGCTCGCGCCTTCCGGGCGGCAACGCTGCAAGGCCCCGCTAGTGGGCGCGCCCGTCAGAGCGGAAAGATCAATCGCGCGCGCGCATTCGTTCGCCGCCGTCGCCAGCCGCAACGCGGTTTCAACGCGCCGCGCATCGCGCTCCTCCCGCCATTCAGTGAACAGCATCGCCCCGATTGCGCCCCAAAAAAGAGCGCAGATGACGGCAAGCTTGCGCGCCGATAAAACGGACACGCGCCGCGCCATCTCACCATCAAGACTTTGCGCTTCTTCGGACAACGCCCACCCGCTTGTAAAACAGCCGAAAACTTCGCGACTAACGAATTATTAAATTATTCTTATTCGCCCGTGTCTGTCACGCTGCAATCACGCCACAGGCGTAAACGCCGCCTGCGGAATCAAGGCTTTAACAGGCGATCGACCATTTCAAAGAGATTTTTTGAAAGGTCTTTGCGCTGTTTGATTTCATTTAGCGCGGATTGGACTTTTGTCTGGCGCTGAGGCTCCAACGATCGCCAGCTTTCCAACAGTCCCACGAGACGGGCGGCGAGTTGCGGATTTCGTTTATCGATGTCGACAATCGCGGCTTTAAAGAAATCATAGCCGGCGCCATCGGCGGCATGAAACGCGGCAATATTTTCGCGGGCGAAAACAGCGATGAGCGCGCGCACTTTGTTGGGGTTGCCAGGATCGAAAGCCGGGTGCGTTTGCAAGGCTGTGATTTCATCAAGGGCGTTTTGGCCCGGCGCCATCGCCCGCCAGGCAAGCCATTTATTGACGACAAGCGGGTCCGATTTCCACTTCTCGTAAAAACGATCGAGCGCGGCCTCGCGTTCCGGCGTGTCGGATTGGGCGAGCGCTGCGAGCGCCGCCGCCTCGTCGGTCATATTGGATGCGTTTTGCGCCTGCAGCGCCGCCATTTGGGCGTCGCCGCCGGCGGTAATTAGATAAAGCGCTGCATTTTTTAAGGCCCGCGGTCCCGCTTGGTCGGCGTCCGGCCGATAGGGGCTGTGTTCTTTATTCTTTTCATATGCGTCGACGAGCGCCTCGCTCATTTGGGTTGAGATAGCGGCGAGGAGGGTTTTGCGCCCGTTGGCGATCGCCACCGGATCGAGCGAATTGCCTTCTTGCATAAGCTCTGCGCCGCTCGGCGGCGATAGAAGTTCGGAGGCGAGCGCTGGGTCGGCGGCGCTGTTGATCGCGTCGGCGAGGGCGTCAGCAAAGGCGGCGCTGATTTGGTCTTTATCGAAAGCGGAGCCAAAATCGGGGCGCGCGCCCGCATGGGCGGCGCAAAGCGCGCGCCAAATCCGATTGGCGTTTGCCCACCTATTGAAAGGATCGTCGTCGATGCGCATCAGCGCCAGGCGATCGTCAATGGTGAGGTTTTGTTCGAGCCGCACCGGAGCGGAAAAGCCCCGCATAAGCGAAACAAGGGGTTTTTTCTCAGCCCCCCGCAGCCCTGGCAGCGGGATTTCGTGGGTCGCGCCGGTCATGACGGCGAGCCCTTCGTCGAGCTTATCGCCGCTATCGGCGTCAAAGGCGGCGTAAGCGACGGGAATTGCGCGCGCTTGCTTTTCGGGTTGCCCAGGCGTCGGCTGGGTTTCCTGGGTGAGTTTGATGATGGCGGTTGCATCATCGATTTCTGCGCGGATGACCGGCGTCCCCGCATCTGAGTACCAGCGCCGGAATTGGCTCAAGTCCTGACCGCTGGCGTCCTCCATCGCGGTGACGAAGTCTTCCACGGTTGCGGCTTCACCGTCATGGCGCTCAAAATAAAGATCGCTTGCCGCGCGAAACTTTTCCGGCCCAAGGAGCGTCTTCAGCATACGCACGACCTCAGCGCCTTTTTCATAGACGGTCGCAGTATAAAAATTATCGATCGTAATATATTCATCCGGACGGGGCGGGTGGGCGAGCGGCCCGGCGTCCTCCGGGAACTGCATCGACCATAGGCGGCGCACATCTTTTATGCGCTGTACCGCGCGCGAGCGCATGTCGGCTGAGAATTCCTGGTCGCGAAAGACCGTAAATCCTTCTTTCAAGCAAAGTTGAAACCAGTCGCGACAGGTTACGCGGTTTCCGGACCAATTATGGAAATATTCATGGGCGACGATCGCTTCGATCGTCTCATAGTCTTTGTCCGTTGCGGTTTCAGGGCTCGCAAGGACGTAGGCGGAGTTGAAGACGTTGAGGCCTTTGTTTTCCATCGCCCCGAAGTTGAAGTGGTCGACGGCGACGATCATGAAGATGTCGAGGTCATATTCGCGCCCGAAGACCTCCTCATCCCAGCGCATGGAGCGCTTCAAGGCGTCGAGCGTGTAGCCGCATTTATCTTTGTTTTGGTGCTGAACAAAAACCCGAAGCGTCACCTCCCGGCCGCTCCTGGTGGCAAATGTGTCTTCGACGCAAGCGAGGTCGCCGCCGACGAGAGCAAACAAATAGGCGGGTTTTGGATGGGGATCGTTCCAAACAGCAAAGTGTCGCCCGCCTTCAAGCTCGCCTGCTTCCAGCGAATTGCCGTTTGAAAGAAGCACTGGCGACGTCTCAAGGTCGCCTTCAACCCGCACGGTGAAAACGCTCAAGACGTCCGGTCGATCGGGGTAAAAAGTAATCCGGCGAAAGCCCTCGGCCTCGCACTGGGTGCAAAACATGCCGTTCGATAAATAGAGCCCCGAAAGCGCGGTGTTCGCCTCCGGCCCGCAGGTGTTTTCGATCGCCAGGGTGAAATCCGACAAGTCGGTATTGATGGTGAGGTGTTTGTCATCAAGCTCATAGGCGTCCGACGGCACGGGCTCGCCATTGATTTTGACGGATCGGAGTTCAATGGCTTCGCCGTTTAAGATCAGAGGCGCAGTTTTTTCTGCATCCCCTTTGCGCTTTACTTTCAAGGTCGACGAAATGTGCGTGCGCGCTGGATCTAGCGAGACCTCTAGCGAGACAGTTTCGATCGCGAACGGAAACGGTTGGTAGTCTGCGCGGCGGATTGGTTGGGGCGCGACGTCTGTGCGCATCGGGCGGTCTCCCACTGAAGGCTCATTTGACTGTCTAACCGAAATGGCGCGTCACCGCCCTCAAGTAAAGCCAATTGCTTGGCTTCCCGCCGACTTGCCGATAAAAGCGCTCCATGAAGCACTTCCTCAATACTTACGATTGGTCGCGGGCCGATCTTCAAGCGTTGATTGACGACGCCCGCGCCCTGAAATCATCGCCCTATGGCGACGCCCTCAAGGGTAAAACGGTCGCCCTGCTTTTTTTGAATAATTCGCTGCGCACGCGCACATCCTTTGATGTGGGCGCTCAACAGCTCGGCGGCCACGCGGTTGTCCTGTCGCCATCCGGCGGCATGTGGCCCCTCGAATTTGAGGACGGCGCGATCATGGACGGCGATGCGGAAGAGCACGCAAAAGAGGCGGCGGCCGTCCTATCGCGCTACTGCGATATCATCGGCGTACGCGCCTTTCCAAAGTTTGAAAGCTGGGAGATCGACCGGGAAGACCAAATACTACGGGCCTTTGCGAAACACGCAACGGTCCCTGTCATTAATATGGAAACGATCACCCACCCGTGCCAGGAAATGGCCTTGGCGATGGCGCTGCAGGAACGTTTTGAAAAAGACGGGCGCGGCGCCTTAGATGGCAAGAAATTCGTGCTCACCTGGACCTACCATCCAAAACCGTTGAACACGGCCGTCGCCAATTCCGCTTTAATGATCGCTGCGAAATTCGGCATGGCGCCAACGCTTTTATGTCCGACCCCGGAATACATCCTAGATGAGCGCTATATCAACCAGGCGCGCGAGGACGCATCGGCCCATGGACAGGAACTCACAATCGTCCACGATATTCCGAGCGCCTATGAGGGCGCTGAGGTCGTCTACGCCAAGAGTTGGGGCGCGCTTCCCTATTTCGGAAACTGGGCTCCTGAAAAAGGCATCAGAGATCAGCACCGCCACTTTATTGTCGATGAAGAAAAAATGGCGATGACGGATAACGCCCTGGTTTCACACTGCCTGCCCATGCGTCGCAATGTGAAAATAACGGATGCGGTTTTCGACGGTCCCAATTGCATCGCCTATGAGGAGGCCGAAAACCGTCTGCACGTGCAAAAAGCGATCATGAAAGCGCTTATGGTGTCATGATTTCTAGACACAAATCTAAAGTTGCGTCCGTTAAAGCAGTATTTTGAACGAGGCTCCTGACGCCTATCGCGTTCGATCCGAGCCGCCCAAAGACTCTAACTTGTTTTACGCAGCCCACCTTTTGTGGCAAAGGTGTTTAATAATGAATTCTCTTCCCGCTTGGATAAAAAAA
>JBCCTV010000220.1:0-5340 GCA_039197915.1 Pseudomonadota bacterium
CCGCTTCACGCCCTTCGACCGTATCGATGTCGGAGCCGCCGATGAAAATCACGTTTTCATGCAAAAGCTGGAAGATCGCCGCTTTGTCGCCGCCATTATAGGCGTTGCGCAATCGGGTCACGACATCGTTGGGCGTATCGTTATTTAATTCGCTTGCGGAGAAGTAGTGGCCGTTTCGCACCACACCGGAAATTTCTGCCGCGTTCATAATGTCTTGAAGCGGATTTGCGTTTAAAAGAACAAGATCAGCTTTTTTGCCTTCCGTTATTGAGCCGAGCGTGTCCGCCATATTAATAATATGCGCATTGTTAATAGTTGCTGCTGTTAAAACATCCCGAGGTGACATGCCCGCAGCGAGGTAATGCTCAAACTCAGCGAACAGGGCTGCACCATAGGGTATACCGACAATGCCAACGTCCGTACCCATACCCATTGGCAGCCTGGCTTCGTACGCGCGGCGAAGATTGGCGACAACGGTGGTAATTTCCTCAGTGTAGGGCGGTTCTTTCATTGCCTGCGTTAGCGTGAGGCCGTCGAACCGCGAACCGCCGCTGGGGATAACGAGTTTGTCGGGGTTATCGTGGCGTATGTCGATAAGATGGGCGATCACATGCGGATCGCTCATAAGGTATTCTGGCGTCACAAAA
The DNA here is from genome assembly GCA_039197915.1 of Pseudomonadota bacterium. Taxonomy (GTDB): domain Bacteria; phylum Pseudomonadota; class Alphaproteobacteria; order Caulobacterales; family Parvularculaceae; genus JAJFFW01. The sequence continues at coordinate 648 of JBCCTV010000220.1, forward strand.
CGCAAATGTCCGGCGACCGCCCCGAAATACCGTTCCGACGCGATCGCGGTCCAAACCTGGTCGACGTCATATTCCTTCATCAACGAGATGTATTCGTCGTCGACATCGCCAAAGAAAATGCCATGGACAAGATTGCCCCCGGCTTTGATAACTTCCTTCGCTCGCCACACTTCAATAGCGTCGACGCCGTTCTCCATCCCACGCTTCTTCGCTTCGTCAAGCATCGCTTCAACGACTGGCATCAGTTCAAGATAGGTCTCCGGCCCGTCATCTTCGCCTGAGAATTTACCGTCTACGAACCAAATTTTCAGGAGATCTACGTCTCTTTCTTCATCGAAAAAGCGCACTGCTTCCCGTCCCTGTTCAGGGGTCGTAATGCGCCCATCGCCAGGGTTATCGGGCCGAGGCCAGAGCAACGGCGTTGATCGAAGGTAACGAGGCGCCATCGGCTCTCGCTCTGCACGGGCGCGTTGTTCGAAAGACCCGGAATAAGCCCAGTCGTTCTCTCCGGTGCTGCGAACAGTCGTGACGCCGGCGCGCAGGAGGGCGCGCAATTTCGCTTCGAATGAATACTGGTCCAGGAGCAGGGCATCGAGGCCGCCAGACTTTACGCCGCCTTGCATCAGCTCCTTCGGCGGTTGTGGGCGGCCTTTTTCATATTGTCCGAAAAGAACGCCTCCGCCGAAGCCAAAATGCGCATGCAACTCCATCAGACCGGGAATTAACCATTTGCCCCGACCATCAATTACGTCAGCCCCTTTGGGCGGTTTGACTCGTTTGCGCGGGCCAATTTCAACAATCGTGTCGCCATCGATCAACACGGTCGCGTCTTCGGCGAGCTCAAAACCGTTCGGATTAGCGATAGATACGCCAACAATGGCGAGGCTATTACGGTCGTTCGCTAGGGCCTGTGCGCTTGTAAAAAAGGCGCCAACAATCAATACGACTAGATTTATTCGGAAGGTCATAAACGCTTCGTTTCTTTGTTTATAGAATGAGGTCGTTCATCCAATTATATCTTGACACGGAAAAGTTCGAAAGCGCCGTTTTATTTCGTAAACAGAATATTGGCGCTCCTTACAAAAACTGGTGCTTCTTGAGGGCGCCGGCGAATTGCCGGTTGGAGAACGCTCAAATCTGTCGTTAGACCTCGCGGAACCAGTTCGTTTGCTCAAGTAGTGTTCTCACGCGTTTTAGAAACGAGGCGGAGTACGCGCCGTCGAAGGCCCGATGGTCGAATGACTGTGCGAGTATTCCAACGGGACGGATGGCTATTGTGTCTCCGTCGGGGTGTTCGATGACGATGGGTTTCTTACGGACCCCGTCAGTTGATAGAATCGCTACCTGCGGTTGATTGATGATCGGCGCCGTGATGAGCGTCCCAAAGCTGCCCGAATTGGACAGTGTATATGTGCCGCCGGAAAGGTCGTCAGCTTTAAGTCGGTTGTTTCGCGCGCGGGTCGCCAGGTCTTGAAACGCGTCGGCTAGTTGCGCCAAAGACATCTTTTCAGCGCCATGGACGACAGGGGCGACTAAGCCATCAGTACCAAGATCAACCGCTATAGCGAGATTAACTGTGCTGTGGAGAAGCAGCTCGTCATTGCCGACGCTTGCGTTAGCGTTTGGGAATTCTTGCAACGCTATGCATACGGAATGTGCGATAAACGGCAGATAGGTGAGCGAATACCCGCGTTGCGCCTTCCAAGACTCTTTCAATGACTTGCGTGCGCGTTCAACACCAGAAAAGTCAACCTCAACAGCTTGCAAGACGTGCGGGCTGGTCGCTTTGGATGCAACCATATGTTCTGCGGTGAGTTTGCGAACGCGGTTAAAGGGGATGCTGTTTGCAGATTGCGCTTGATCCGCCGGAGGTGCAGGGGCGACGACGGACCGGGTGGCTGGGGGCGACGCGGCAGAGCCGCTGGCGGCGATGACTTCGCGGACATCTGCGAGTTTGATGCGTCCATTGCGTCCAGTGCCGTTAATGCGCTCCACATCAAGATTGTGCTCGGCAACGAGTCTTCTAACGGCAGGAGAGAGCTTTCGCCCATCCGCCGTCGCTGCTGGCATGGAAACTCCAGATACACCGAGCGCTGCTGGATGCAACGTGACTGTCGCGGATTTTCTCGGTTCTGACGCCGCCGCCGGTTTTGCTGATTTGTCGTCGTCAGACTTCGGTTCGGTCGCGTTTTCTCCAGCACCTTGGATGACAGCAAGGACGGTTCCTACAGAAACTGTTTCGCCCGATTGCACCAATATTTGCGATAGTCTGCCGGCCTTTGGCGCCGGTATTTCCATAGAGACTTTATCCGTCTCAACCTCTAGGAGAACTTCGTCGGCAGCGACACTGTCGCCCTCTTTTTTTCGCCAAGGCCCCACCGTACCTTCGTCAACGGTTTCGCCAAGCTGCGGCATCAACACATCCATTTGCGCTTTGATCTCCTTTATTTACTCAGTCGACGAGATCGCGCACAGCACTGACAATCTTTTCGGGACTCGGTAATTGAAGGTCTTCAAGATTATCAGCGGAGGCGAGGGGAACATGAGGTGTCGTCACACGTGTCACTGGGCCGTCCAAGCTCCAAAATAATTCTTCAGCGACAATAGATGATATCTCCGCCCCCCAGCCGCATAATCTGGGGTTTTCCTCAACAGTCACCAAACGCCCTGTTTTCTTAGTTTCCGTAAGGATTGTTTGCGTGTCGAGCGGCACAAGCGAACGCAAATCGATGACCGTCGCTGAAATGCCGTGTTCGTTTTCCAGAATTTCGGCGGCTTTCAAGGTGCGCGGGACCGTCATCGCTAACGCGCAAATCGTGACATCCGTACCCGAGCGCAATACGCTCGCCTTGCCGAGGTCAACGAGATGCTCACTGTCCGGAACATCGCCTTTCGCTGAATAGAGCGACTTTGATTCAAAAAATAGGACGGGGTCCGGGTCGCGGATCGCCGCCGCCATTAAGCCTTTGACGTCAGCGGGCGTTGCGGGCGCGACGACCTTGACGCCAGGTATCGCCATCGCCCAATTTTCGACGGCTTGTGAGTGTTGAGCGCCCAAGCGAGCGCCTCCGCCATTGCCGGACTTAATGACGAGCGGCATGGAGACTTGTCCGTCGGTCATGTACCGCGCTTTGGCTATTTCATTGGCGACAAAGTCCCAGCAGACGGCGAAAAAATCTGAAAACATTATTTCAGCAACTGGCCTTAAACCAGTCATCGCTGCGCCCATCGTGGCGCCTAAGATCGCTTGTTCCGAGATCGGCGTATCGCGGACCCGGCTCGGCCCGAACTCGTCTAACAAGCCGGCAGTCGTCTTAAAAACACCGCCAGCATCGGCAATATCTTCACCGATTAAGACTACCGAGTCGTCCCGCCGCATTTCTTGGGCGATGCCCGCAGCCACTGCCTCGCGGTAGGTCAGTTCCGCCATGCTGAGCCTCCATCAGCCCAAACGTCTGTAAAAGCTAGAGATGAATCAGGGGGCGGCGCTGATTTCGCTTCTTCCGTCGCCTGATCAATCATATCGTTCACTGTTGCTTCGATAGCTTCGATCTCTGCGTCCGGCACACCTAAATCCAGCAAAGGGGTGCGGTACATTGGTAACGGATCTCTCTTCAGCCATTCCTGAACTTCTTCGTCCGGACGGTATTTGGCGGGGTCCGCGCGCGAATGGCCGTGGTGGCGGTAGGTTTTGGCCTCGACCAATGTTGGCCCGCCGCCGCTCCTGGCTAAATCAAACGCCCGCTGCGCCGTTTCATAGACGACGTCGACGTCATTTCCGTCAATAATAACGGGTTCAAGGCCGTAAGCGCCAGCGCGCCCCGCGGCAGGATGTTCGACCGCTGTAACGTCTCCGATCGGCGTATATTCCATGTAAAGATTGTTTTCACACACAAATACTACCGGTAGTTTCCAAACGACGGCAAAGTTAAGCGCCTCGTGGAATGCGCCTATATTGGTAGTGCCGTCGCCGAAAAAGCAGACGGATACTTGCTCAGTACCCCGATATTGGGCAGACCAAGCCGCGCCGTTTGCAATGCACAAGTGCGCTCCGACAATGGCGTATGAACCCATGGCGCCATGTTCAACGCTCGTTAAGTGCATGGATCCGCCCTTGCCGCGCATCAAGCCAGCGGTATTGCCCATCAATTCGCCGAGGATTTGCGACATCTTTACGCCGCGCACGTAAGTGTGGTTGTGGCCACGATACGTGCAATAGGTGTAGTCATCCTTCCGCATTGCTGCGCCGAAGCCAGCGGCGACCGCCTCTTGTCCTAGCGAAAGATGGCTTGTGCCCTTGATCAAGTTTTGCATGAATAGATCGTATGCGCGCTTTTCAAGTACGCGACATTCATACATCAAGCGGTAAAGCTTCAGCCGGGTTTCGGATGTTAGATCCGCGTTAGCTTGACCCGCTACCGCTGTACTCGCGATCGACATGTTCATAAGTTTCCTCGGTTTGTTAGGTAGCCGATCAATCAAATCTGTATAAAGATAATGGTCTGCTTAACGAATTTTCCCCATTATCGTTTGCGTTTTTTGTTTTTCCGTTGATGAAGAGTTTTGTTTGTAGTGTCATGATTTGGCGCCGAGGTGTTCGGCCATCCAGTCTCGGCAGGCGTCGCTGGCCTCGTTGAGGTGGTCTTGGTCGTCATAGATTGACATGTGGGTGGCGGAGCCGCCGATCTGGACG
>JBCCTV010000221.1:0-5265 GCA_039197915.1 Pseudomonadota bacterium
AATTCAAGCTCATCATCCGATGCGCTAGTGCAACTTCGCATCAATCTGAACCGCTTCGTTGCTCTAGGTTTTTGTTTTGTCGCGTTTTCTTGACCCCCAACCGGTGCTCACTTGGTCGGAAATCGCTCTTGCGAAACCCTGAAACATCATTCAGCGTCGCCCCATAGACAGGCGCGGCCCGCGCCTTCTATAAGGCGGCTCGCGCGACAAACCTCGTCGCGCCGGGTCGGAGCGTGGCGCAGGTGGTAGCGCACTTGACTGGGGGTCAAGGGGTCGCTGGTTCAAGTCCAGTCGCTCCGACCATTTCTCCCTACGAAGCGTGTTGAGTTCGTATTTAAGCTGACGGACGCTGCGTCGCGCACATCCTATGGACGCCGATCGACCCGCCGCTCATTCCGTATACCGCGCTTAAAAAGTAACGCCCAAAGGATTCTTTGATTTTTGCCCCCTGAACAAGAAAGCGGCCAGAGACATTTCAGTCCGCCCGTTCCGTCCGAAGTCTTATTGCGTTCGCGTTAAAAGTGGTCGAACCCAGGTTTATCCGTCAAGGAATGAATATCGATCTCGGCGCCATTATGGTCGACGAGCTGCACGACATCCTCGCGGCGACCATTTGATCCGTCATCATCCGATTGTTGCGCACGCGCGGCATCCATCGCCTCCATCGTCCCAATGCGCGTCACCGGCGTTTTCGCAACCTCAGCCGCAATGGCCACAGAGCGACGGCGCACCGGCGCGGCGGTAAACAAAATTTCGTAATCGTCCCCGCCTGTGGCTAGTCGCACCAATCCTTTGTTCTGATCCCGCTTACGGTGCAACCAGCGCTGCGCGGGCTCTGACAGCGGCAAGGCGGACGCATCGATGCGTGCGTGTAACGGGGTGTCAGAAGCGCGGCAAAGGTGGCCGCAATCCGCAATCAGCCCGTCGGAAACGTCAATGGCAGCGCTCGCAAGCCCAGATAAAGCGCTGCCAAGTTTTACCCGCGGTGTCGGCAGCTGATACCGCTCATTGAGGTAGTCGGTATCTTGGGCGTCCAATTTCAGGCGTTCGGTATCTGCTTCCAGCCCGAGACTTCCATCGCCAATGGCGCCGCTCACATATATATCGTCGCCAACGCTCGCGCCTGATCGCGCAACGAGCCCCAGGCGCGCCGGCGCCCCGAAAGCTGTAACAGAGAAAACCGACGGCGCATTAGCCGCTTTATGCCGGGTCGTATCGCCGCCAAAGAGCCGTACCCGGAACAGATCATTATCCTCGGCCAATCCAGCGGTGAACGCCTCGATATCAGTCTCGGCTGTATCTTTGCTCCAAACGCATCCCAAAAAATATCCGATCGGCCTTGCCCCCTTCGCGGCGAGGTCGGAAAGATTAACCCGCAGAGCTTTCTTCGCAACGCTCGACAGCGGATCCGCCTTGCGGAAGTGAACGCCTTCGACAAGAACGTCCTTGCTCACAACGTAGCTTTCAGAGCTCAGCAATGCGGCGTCATCGGCGAGGCCAAATGCGCCCTCCGCACCCTCGCTTAACGGCGCAAAATATCGCTCTATCAGCTCAAATTCGCGACCGGACATAGGCCAGTCATTCCGAATTTCGTTGTTTTTTAATTTCGTCAGTACGCGATGCTGCGGCGGCGGCGTCTAAGATCCCATTGATGAATGAGAGCTCATCCCCGTCTTCGAAAAAGGCCGCCGCAATCGATACATACTCGTCAATGACGACCCGGTAAGGAACGTCCGGCCGCTGTGAAAGTTCGTACACGCCAGCGCGCAAGATTGCGCGCGCAGTAGCGTCAATCCTCTCCAGCCTCCAGCCCTTCGCCAGGCGGCTTGAAATGTAGCGATCAATCGTCGCCTGACCGTCAACGACGCCCTTCACGATGGCGTCGAAAAAGGCGCTATCTGCGTCGTGTAAAGTGAATCCGTCGGCGTCTACGCCAATGCGGTGCGCATTGAATTCATCGATGACAGCATTCGTGCCAACGCCGGAAAATTCCATCTGGAAGAGCGCCTGAACGGCGGCGAGCCGAGCGGCCGATCGCCGAGGCGCAGCGCTCGCGCCATGGTCCGTTGCCGCCTCGCTATTTAGTGCCATCTGTGACGCCAATTTTCTGCTTTTGCATTTGTAACTGCTGACAGCGACCGTTTAATCAGTGTCACGATTATCAAGTTCGCCAAGGAATTGCTCAAAGTCTTTCGCCTCGGTGAAATTCCGATAGACGGAGGCGTAGCGGACGTAAGCGACTTGATCAATCTCCGCGAGCCCTTTCATGACAAGCGCGCCAATTTCGTGGGACGGCGTTTCGCTTTCGCCGCTAGTTTCAAGTGCCCGAACGATATCGGAGACCAGCCGGTCCACGACGTCTCCTTCAACATCTCGCTTGCGCACAGCGATATCGATTGACCGGTGAAGTTTATCGCGATCAAAGGGCGCTTTTCGACCGTCTGATTTTAATACGGTCAGATCACGGAGTTGAACCCGCTCGAAAGTGGTAAAGCGCGCACCGCAATTGTCGCATGCGCGGCGCCGCCGGATCGACGCCCCATCCTCAGCAGGACGGGAGTCCTTCACATGCGTATTCTCGCTTCCACAAAAAGGACACCGCATAGCTAAAGTCCCGGGCTCAAACGACGTTCATGCCGCCTAGATTGCCGAACGCTTCACGACGCGGGCGAGAGCGCAAGAAATCTCAGGCGTAAATCGGGAACCGGTCTGTTAGCGCTTTTACGCGCTTTGCAACATCTTTCTCTTTTTCCGTGTTGTCGCCGCCGCTCGCGAGCCCGTCAAGGACCTCGCCGATGAGCTCCCCGACCTCTCGGAACTCAGCGACGCCAAAGCCGCGGGTGGTCCCGGCGGGCGAGCCAATCCGAATGCCTGAGGTGACGCTTGGCTTCTCAGGGTCGAACGGAACGCCATTTTTGTTACAAGTGATGTTCGCGCGCTCGAGGCTTTCTTCAGCCTCGTTTCCTTTGACGCCTTTCGGGCGAAGGTCAATGAGCGCCAAGTGGGTGTCAGTTCCGCCCGAGACGACCGCATAGCCGGCTTCAACAAGAGCCGCCGACATGGCTTGGGCGTTCGCGATCACGTCGCGAATATAATCTTTAAACTCAGGTCTTAGCGCTTCGCCAAAAGCGACAGCTTTAGCGGCGATAACATGCATCAACGGCCCGCCCTGCAGCCCAGGGAACAAAGCGGAACGGACCTTCTTTGCGATGTCTTTGTCGTTTGTAAGCGCAATCCCGCCACGCGGACCGCGAAGCGTCTTGTGGGTCGTAGACGTAACAATGTCAGCGTAGTCAACGGGATTGGGATAGGCGCCGCCAGCAATCAGCCCTGAATAATGCGCCATATCGACCATGAAATAGGCGCCAATGCTGTCAGCAATTTCCCGGAAGATTTTGAAATCAATGACCCGGGAATAGGCGCTGCCGCCGGCGATCACGATTTTCGGTTTATGCTTCTTCGCGAGGTCTGCAGCCTGGTCGTAATCGATCAGATGGGTATCCTCGTGGACGCTATAGTGAACGGCGTTGAACCACTTGCCCGATTGGTTGGCTTTTGCGCCGTGTGTCAAATGCCCCCCCGCGGCGAGATCTAAGCCGAGGAAAGTGTCGCCTGGCTTCATCAACGCCATAAAAACAGCTTGGTTTGCCTGGCTGCCGGAATGGGGCTGCACCAGCGCTTCCTGCGCATTGAACAGCTTTTTGGCGCGCTCAATCGCTAGCTCTTCGGCGACGTCGACAACTTCGCAACCGCCATAGTAGCGCCGTCCTGGATAGCCCTCGGCGTATTTATTGGTCAGTACGGACCCTTGCGCTTCAAGCACAGCCCGGGAGACGATATTCTCTGATGCAATCAACTCTATTTGGTCGCGCTGACGGGTGAGCTCCTGACCAAGCACATTGGCTAACTCCGGATCAGCGTCAAACACGCTGTCATCAAAGAAACCACGCGGCTCAATGGCGGTTGATACGGACATCGCGGAACTCCTGCAAAAAGGTGTGATGTGTATAGTGCGCGCTGCCTCTCGCCGCAAATATGTCTTCGTCGCGGGTGCACCCGATCCTACCTGCACCTAACCCAAGGCGAATCAGAAAAACGCGGCGGTTTACCAACGACATGGGTTTTTAAAAATAACAAGCAAGAACAGAACAGATGAAAGCGCGTTGCGTACTTAAAACCCTACAACTTACCCTATAAAGGTGCGTTTTCTTCGTGAAAAACCACGATTTTCCCCAGGGTCGCGGTATTCGTTTTGAGCTTGAGCGCCCACCTTAGACCAAATTTGTCACCACAATTGATCAGGCGACAATAAAACTCGGAAGAGGATTATGAAAAAGCGGTAGCTGTTATTGTATATTTTCTCTACTTTGACTAAAGCTACCGCCAGCACGAATATTCACACCGCCAAATTCTGGCGATTCTAGTTTTCCTCGAAAAGTGTTCGCGCATAAACCAATAGGGCCTCGCTAACGGTCATGCGTTGTGCCGGCGGAAGTCGGTGAATACCAAAAAGATCAAGCGGTACTCAGTATTCTACTCGGGCCCCAGTAATAAAGGAGCATCTTCATGTCTGAAGATAACGACGTCGATTTCGGCGAAACCCTAAGCCTAACCACTGATATTATCTCAGCCTTTGTGAGTAATAATAAAACCGACGCGGCGGAAATACCTGCATTGATACAAGAAGTGCATGACACGCTGCGCGCCCTTGCGGCCGGATCAACGGCGAATGCAGGCAACCAAGAGCCTGCCGTACCGATCGCGAAGTCCGTAACGCCCGACTACATCATCTGTCTTGAAGACGGCAAACAGCTCAAAATGCTAAAGCGGTATCTTCGTACGCAGTATGACCTGTCGCCAGAAGACTACCGCCGGAAATGGGGCCTGCCAGCCGAGTATCCATTGGTCGCCCCTAAATATGCAAAAAAACGCTCGCAATATGCAAAAGCTATTGGGCTTGGGCGTGGCGTCGGCGCCAAGAAAAAAGCAACGCCCACGAAACAAGCGCCCGGCAAACGCGGGCGTCCAAGAAAAGCGCGTTAAACGCAATGAAACAGGCGCTTAACGCATGAATAGAAAACGCGCTCCAGAACAAGCTGGAGCGCTTTTTTGTTTGGTCGATCTCGAAGAACTTAATCGCTGCCTGTTTTGAAACTCTGCCTATGTGTCGGCGTAAGGTCTCAAACAGAGAACTATAGGCGGAAGCGAACCTGGTCAGCCCAAAAACGCTCTAGGCGTTGCAGGGTTTTATTTGTGTCGCCGACG
>JBCCTV010000222.1:0-5233 GCA_039197915.1 Pseudomonadota bacterium
CGAGCGCCAACGGACTAATCTAGGCGCGGCCCTCCGTAGTCTGACTTGAAAGCGCATTGACGTTTTGGCATCGGGTCGCGTCAACAAAAGCGATCTTTGCCGTGACGAAATCATCTAACGGTAACTCATAAATCTGTGAAAAAAGCGGGTTCGTCGGCGTGATCCGATCGTCCTCGACGGTGAGCGCTTGTTCAATCGCCGTTTTTGCCAACGCCTCAAGACCGACGCCATTCCAATAATCGCGCGACGTATCAGTCATGATAGCGGTTTTTTGCGTGGCTGAATTTGTTTGCTCGATCAGTGCAAGCGCCACAAAGCTCAAACCCACCGCCAAGAATAGCACAGAGATTAAGGCGGCGCCGCGCTGTGGTCGCCGTCGCGACTTACGGGAACGGCCATTTGGGGACAGACGTTTCGTCATTCGCTGATGTCCCCAACCCAAAACAAGTGGCGAACGCCGCCATTGCGTCGGTCACTCAAAGTGAGCGCCACCGCCCGCGGCAGCGACGCCGAGGAGCCCGCGGGCCAGTCTGGCGTCCAATCCAACCGACCCGCCGCTTCACCGCGCAAAAATTCCGGCGTCGCCGCCTCTAACCCGTCGACGAGGACGCGCTCGGCCGTTGGCTGGTCGCGCGCCGCATCAACAAAGGGGCGCACGCGACGCAACAAGGCGCCGTCCCTAAAAATATACTGGACATACTGAAGGTCCGATCGTGGTAATCGGGCGTCCGGGTTTATCCACCCCCGCCTGACAAACGAAAACAACAAGTCCTCTTCAGCGTTAAACGCCGCTTGCGGATGACCAGCGCCCCCATAAAACGGAAACTCATTGAGCGCCCCGAACTGGTCACGCGCGGTGCGTTCCGTGATCTGCCAAAGGTCGCGCCGCACCATGGAGCGCAAGGCTTCGATACGGCTAACATAGGCATTCGTTTCTTCGATCGCATCGCCGCCATCAACCCCAAGGCGCATGGCGTAAACGCCAGCTACGGCGACAAACGAAAAAACCGCCAACGCAATGACGGCTTCAACAAGCGAAAACCCTCGCGACTGCGACATGCCTAAGACTGCCTCTTGAGCGTGCTTAAGGACACAAGCGTCTGGGGATCATCGAGCCTGCTTATAGAGACCTCAATTCGCACGACGCCATCGACGCCAATATCAATAACCGCTTCGCGGCATGACCAGGCCCGGCCCGCAAACGCCCGCTCCTGCGCCTCCTCGCGAAAAGGCAGCGGCGCCCGCTGCGCTAACCGCTCTACCAGGATGTTTTCCGCCAAAATACGAGCATGCAGCCGGTCCTCCGTATCCGCCGAAAATCGTGACCCCTGACTGACGATGCCGAGGGCGCCGGCGGCGACCATGGACATGATCGCGAGTGCAACAATCGCCTCAATGAGAGAAAAGCCACGCGAAGCGTACATCAGAACGCCCCTTTTTCGACCGATACTTGGCCGTTTTCATCGCGCGTAACGCGCCATTCTTCGTCCGACGCTGCAACGACCGCGGAAAATGTGGTCGGCAATCCGGCAGGATCAACAACGACGGAGGCGCCCTCAGGCGTATCAGTATCTTCTGATCGACCGCCTCCGAGGGCGAAGCCTCCGGTTGCGGCGCGCTCGTTCTCAACTAAATCAAGCGTATACTGACTGTCCAAGCTGAAGGAGACGCCACGCGGCGCTGCAGCACGCGACGGCGTGCGGCCCAACGATGCTGGCTCCCACACACCATTAGAAAAGTGTTCAAGACGATACCCATTGCCGTCCGCGGTAACGCGCGCAGGCGCGCCCGTTAGTTGGGCAAGTTCCTCAAGCGCCGATACACGAAACGCAAATTGTTCGGCAAACAAACGGACATCGCTGCGCGCGGCCGGCCCGGTCACCAAAACCACGGCTGCGGCCATCGCCATGATGGCCATGACGACCAACAGCTCAATCAGGGTAACGCCTAGCTCGTTCTCAGCGGCCGTCGCCCTACTCGCGCGCATTTGTGATATCGGCATTAATTCCCTCTCCTCCGGCGCGGCCGTCGGCGCCGAATGAGAACACGTCTACGGCGTTTTCTTGCGCCCGGTAGCGGTACTGGTAAGGCGCGCCCCAAGGATCAAGCGGTGTTTCGCGGAGGTAGCCCCCAGTGCGGTACTGGTCCGCGCGGCGCATGCCTTCGGGCGCTCTTACCAAGGCGCGCAACCCTTGCCCCGTTGTCGGATAGGTCCCGATATCCAGGCGAAACTGGTCAAGCGCCGTTTCAATCTGGCGAATGTCAATGCCCGCTTTGCGCACAGCCGCTTTGTCGCGTTCCGGCAAAACGTTCACAACAACAACCGCCGAGATAAGCGCGAGGATGGTCAGCGCCACGAGCAATTCGATCAGCGTTATGCCGCGGGCGTTTTGCGTTACGAGCGTACGTTGCATAAAAGGTTCCCCTCGGGCGTTTAGTATTCGCACCATTGTCGCTAGCCGTTCGCCAAAGCGTTCAGGCGCATAATCGGCAGCATGATCGCCATTACAATTGTTAAGACGGCGCCGCCCATGGCGACAATGATCGCTGGCTCTAACAATCTGAGCGCCACCGATGTTGCGGTTTCGAACTCGTCCTCAAGTTGGGCGGCGGCTTTGTCGAGAAGCATTGGCACCTCGCCAGCGCGCTCACCAGCGGCAACCATATGCACCATCATTGATGGCAAAACGCCCGGTCGCTTCAGAGCAACCGCTAGTCCCGTTCCTTCACGGACCAACGTGATTGTCTGGTCTAGTTCTGACCTTATGTGGGCGTTTGAGATCGTCCGCTGCGCGCCGATGAGGCTGTCGAGCAGTGGCGCGCCGCCGGCAAACAGCGTCGATAGCGTGCGTGCAAAACGAGCGCCCTCAAGCGCTCGCGACAGCTTACCGACGACAGGAAGTTTGAGCACGAACTTGTCAATAGCGAGTCTTGGGCCTTGTGCTTTTCGCAACTGCCGGAACCCAACACTCACGACACAGATGATCGCTAATAGCACAAGCCCGTAGACGCTTAAGAAATCTGAGAAACCGACAACAGCCTGGGTGATGAGCGGGAGCTCTGCATTAAAGGAGCGGAAATTCTCAACAATCTTTGGAACGACGAACGTCAACAGGAGCGTGACAACACCGCCTGCGACGACCGCCAGCACGGCCGGGTAAATCAACGACGCCAATGCGGCGTTCCGCATAGCGCGATTTTTTTCCAGCATTGTCGCTAAACGATCGAGAACGGCGCCCATATCGCCAGAGGTTTCTCCGGCAGCGACCACAGCGCGGTACAGTCCCGAAAAGGATTTAGGGTGTTCTCCCATCGCGTCTGACAAGCGCCAACCTTCAAGGACACGCTCACGCACGGACAACAAGAGACGGCGCACATGCTGCTGGTCGGTTTGCATGGCGACCGCGTTCAACGCCTCGTCGAGCGGCGTATGCGCAGCCGCGAGAACTTGAAGTTGACGGGTGATGGCGACGAGATCACCCTCGCTGATATGGCGCTCGCGCGCGCCAGCGCTCGCTTGGGTCTGCCGTGGAGCCTGCACAGCGATCGGCGTTAAATTGCGACGGCGAAGCTCCGAGCGCGCTTGGCGCGTTGTTTCTGCGGTGAGGACGCCACGGCGAATCTTGCCGCCTAGATCCGTCGCTTCATACTCAAACGCTGGCATCGTCCTCCTCCTGACGAACAACGCGAAGCACTTCTTCTACGGACGTCACCCCGGCCGCGACATGGCGCATCCCGCTTTGTTGCAAGGTGTCAGCGTCACGGAACGCATGGGCGGTCATATCAACCTCGCTCGCCCCGTCTAAAACGAGTTTTCGCAACGTATCATCCACGACCACGAGTTCATAGACGCCAACGCGTCCCTCATACCCAGCGCCGCCGCATCGGCCGCACCCCACGGGGCGATAAACACAGTCTGGGTTTTCGCCAATCGCCTGGAGCATCGCTCTTTCGGCGTCGCTCGGTGCAACTTTCTCCTTGCAAGCAGGACATAACCGACGCACCAAACGCTGCGCTAAAACGCCCGCAAGCGTCGATGACAGCAGAAAGGGCTCTACGCCCATATCGCGAAGCCTTGTAATTGCACCGACGGCCGAATTGGTATGCACCGTTGATAAAACCAAGTGGCCCGTCAACGAGGCTTGAACGCCGATTTCCGCCGTTTCCTTGTCACGGATCTCCCCCACCATCACGATATCAGGGTCTTGGCGCAGGATCGCGCGCAAGCCAGCAGCGAACGTCATGCCGACCTTAGGGTTTATTTGCGTCTGGCCAACGCCGTCGATTGCATATTCAACCGGATCTTCCACCGTTAAAATGTTCCTGACCGGATCATTCAAAAGCGAAAGCGCGCCGTATAGCGTCGTTGTTTTGCCTGAACCGGTCGGCCCCGTCACCAAAATGACGCCATTTGGACGCTCAAGCACAGATCGAAATTTCGTCAGTGTACGATCCGGCATGCCAAGCGCATCTAGGTCGAGCCGCGCCTCTTCCTTATCTAAAATCCGCAAGACGATGCGTTCGCCGAACCGCGCTGGAAGCGTCGAAACCCGAACGTCCACGTTTTTGCCGCCCAGCGAAATCGACATCCGCCCGTCCTGGGGGATGCGTTTCTCCGCGATGTCGAGCCGCGACATCACTTTGACGCGTGAGGTTAAAACCGGCGTCATCCGCGCTGGAAGGGAAAGAACTTCACGTAAAACGCCGTCTATGCGTAGGCGAATGGAAAGCGTTTTTTCATAAGGTTCGATATGAATATCAGACGCTTTCGTTTTCACCGCTTCGGCGATCAAAACATTGATCAGGCGAATAATCGGCGCGTCGTCGTCGCTATCGAGAAGGTCAGCGGTTGTCGGCAAGCCTTCCGCCAGGCTCGCCAGATCGTCATCGCCGACAATATCGAAGTCGTCGGCATTTATGGCGTCTACCGCATAAATCTCGGATAAGCGCCGATCAAAGGCGTCATCCGGCATTTTTTCCAATATCAAGGGGCGGCCAACAGCGCGACGCGCCTCAAGCAACGCTGCAGCATCCGGCGCACCACGAACGCCGATCGCCACACCGTTTTCCTCGTCGTGTAAACGGATGAGCCCAAATTCCTTGGCAAAGGTATAAGTGAACCGTTCAGGCGCAACCTCGCTCATGGCGTCGTCCCTGGAGGGTTACTTTTGCGACCAGCCGCAGATGGCGGCTCAACGCCCGTTACATCACGCAAGACCTCCTCAAGCTTTGA
>JBCCTV010000223.1:0-5131 GCA_039197915.1 Pseudomonadota bacterium
GCCGGCCACATAAAAGTCTTGTAGTAAAAACCTGCCGGCAGGAAAGGCGCTGCGAGCTGATTGACCGCCAACATGTCCCATCGAAGCGATGGAAACCGATTCTGGCTTTGCGCCGTCAGTCCGTCATAGAGCTCGACCATCGTCGCCTGGATGTTTGGCTCTCGACGTCCGCCTTCGCGCATCTCAACAAGCGCATTCGGTTCGGCTGAGCCAAGGGCCACAACGCCGCGCGGGCGATGATATTTGAAACTGCGGCCTAAAAGCCTTTGCCCATTGGCAAGCAACGCAGAGGCAAGCGTGTCACCGGCAAAACCGTGATAATGCTTGCCGTCAAATGTAAACGGCAGCGCACGGCTTCGGTCAATCGATCCGCCGGAAGACAATCGAAACGAGCGCGCCGCCATCTTAGGCGCTTTCCTTTACGGGACGGGCGAACTCGACGGACCGGATTTGATGGGTTGCGGTATTGCGTTCAACAATAAGCCAACGCCGACATCCGCCGACATGGTGCCAATACTCCCTATGCCAACCTTTAGGGTTCGTGCGTTGGTAAACGTATTCCGAGAAATCACCCGATTCTGCCGACGCATCGGGTCGAGCGACGCTCGCATCTCCATAATATTGGAACTCGCTTTCGTCGCGCAGACCGCACCAAGGACATCGGATTCTGTGCATTGCGCCCTCGTTTATTGGATCCAGGGGTTCGGGCCAACGCCCTTTTCATCAAGGAGCGCTCCGGTTGCAAAGCGGTCGATGGTGAAGGCGGCGTTGAGATCATGCGGTTCATCGTTAGCGATTGTGTGCGCAAGGCACCAACCAGCGGCCGGCGTCGCTTTGAAACCGCCATAGCACCAACCGCCGTTTAGATAGAGACCGAGCGTTTCGGTCTTACAAATAATTGGCGAACCATCCATCGTCATATCCATCACGCCCCCCCAGTGTCGTAAGAGACGCAAACGCCCAATTTGCGGCAATATCGCCATGCCACCCGCCATCACATGGTGCATGAGCGGAAAATTGCCTCGCTGGGCGTAGGAATTGTACCCGTCCAGATCACCGCCAAAGACTAACCCACCCTTGTCCGACTGGCTCACATAAAAGTGCCCAGCGCCAAACGTCACAACGGTGTCTAGCAACGGTTTAATTCCCTCAGTGACAAAGGCCTGGAGAACATGGCTCTCAATCGGCAGACTTAGGCCCGCCATACGCGCAACCTCCGACGTGTGTCCGGCTACGGAGATACCAACTTTATTGGCGCGAAACGCGCCGAGCGTCGTCTCGACACCGCGAACGGCGCCGCCTTCAATATCAATCGCGGTGACTTCGCAATTCTGGATAATGTCAACGCCCAGAGCGTCCGCCGCGCGCGCATACCCCCATGCGACCGCATCATGGCGCACCGTGCCGCCGCGGGGCTGAAACAAGCCGCCCTCGATCGGGAAACGCGCATTCTCAAAATCAAGCCCTGGGACTAGCCGTCTCACTTCATCCTTATCCAGAAGTTCTGCATCAATACCAGCGAGCCTCATTGCATTTCCACGCCGCGCCGCCGCATCCCGCTGGGCATCGGAGTGTAAGAGATTGAGCACCCCGCGCTGGCTCACCATGACATTGAAGTTCAATTCTTGTTCGAGCGTTTCCCAGAGCTTCAATGAATGCTCGTAAAAGTGAGCGTTCGCAGGAAACATATAATTCGAGCGAATGATCGTTGTGTTCCGGCCCACATTTCCGCCGCCGATCCACCCTTTTTCTAGAACGGCGACATTTGTAATCCCGTGGCGCTTGGCCAGGTAGTACGCCGCCGCCAGTCCGTGCCCCCCGCCGCCGATGATAATGACATCGTACGTCGCCTTTGGTTTTGCCGCGCGCCAAGCAGGCTTCCAGCCCATATGCCCGCGCAAACCTTCGCGTAACAGCGATAACTCGGAATACCGCCTCATTTAAGGACGCCGCCCTTGTGTTGAGTTAGCACGACAGATGATTGTTTCCATCTGCGCATTGTTGAACCGCCATCACTTAGTCGAGGCTACTAATAGCCACTCCGCACCACCCGTGAATGACATGGCCACTTGCATTATCGAACAACATTTTGGACATTATTTTTATCGAAACAGACAAAAACCTGGATTATACGGCACACTTACACTTGAGGGTGCGATGCGCGCATCCGACGCTCACTCTTATGAAATTAGAAAATTCTCACCCCTTAGTTTTTCTAACTCGCATCAATAGCGCCGCTTAACCGTTTAATGGGCAATCACAGCGATCGTGCACAGTCCTTTGCGTTTGTCCTTACGCCGAGCTTTTCTTTACTTGCGTTAGCAAGCGCAATTGACGGGCTTCGCGCTGCAAATGTCGCCCTACGGATGAAAGCCTATTCTTGGCGAATCCATATTGTTGAAGGAGCCGCAGAGGCGTCGCGTGCGTCGTGCGGCGTGAGCCTCGAAGGGGCGCCGCTCAAAGGTGCGGATTGCGCCGATGTGATCGTCGTTTGCGGCGGAGACCAATCACATACGTTTCAGAACCAAGATCTGGCTGTTTTTTTGCGCAAGGCCGCCAGACGTGGCGCCAAGGTGGGGGCCTTGTCCGAAGCATCCTTCATTTTGGCGGAAGCGGGCCTACTTGAAGGCCGTCGGTCAACGATTCATTGGAAATGCCAACACGCCTATCGCGAGCGTTTTCCGGACCTTGATATACGTTCATCGCTATTTGAAATCGACGGCCCGATTTTTTCGTGTGTAGGCGGAACTTCTGCCCTCGACTTAATTTTAAATATGGTTATTAACGATCATGGCCCCGAGGCTGCCTCACAGGTCGCTGAGAATTATCACCATGACGCCATCCGGACCCAACAACAGGGTCAAAAAATGAGCTCTATTCTGAAATACGCCGCCAAGAGCCCAGATCTGCTCAGAGCACTATTCATAATGGAGGCCAATATTGAAACGCCAATTCGAATAAAGGAAATATGTACTCAACTCAGTATCTCAAATCGTCAACTAGATCGTTTGTTCCATCGGCATGTCGGGTCAACGCCATTGGCGTATTATCGTTCAATGCGCTTGGAACGAGCGTCGCAGCTACTAGCGCAGACACAGCTTTCAATTTCATCCGTATCAGCAGCATGCGGATTTGCGTCTTCGTCCCACCTCGCTAACGCGTTCAAGGCCCAATACGGTTTATCACCTCGAGACTTTAGGCGCCCTGCCCCTTTATAGAAACCGCCGCGCGCTAACGCGCGCCGAAATACATGTTCGACGCGGTAGCTAAAACGACCACATTTCATCCGATAAAAATTTCAGCGCTATCCGATTTGCCGTTGTAGTGTTTGCTTAGCAATTGCATGACTGAGTTGTATACAGAATAATCTGCTTCACTTTACGAATATCATATTTCCGAAAAAATGAATGGTTCGACGCGCTTAAAGATAGGGTCCTAATTTTACACCGATTACTTTTTCGACTGAGCGGCGTCAGCCTCTAACTGCGCTTCGATGAGCTGACCAAGATGCGCCTCAAAACGCCGCCACCGACCAGCAGATTGCTTGTAAATGGGTTGTCGCACTTGCCAGCGGCTCGGCGTCTGCACCGCGCGATCGTTTTTGTGGAACGATAGGACGGATGCATCCCAATCAAGTCCCATGAAGTCCAACAGTCTTCGCGAAGCGGCTTCTTGATCCGCGACCGTTTCTTCATACCGAACGTCAAGCATATTGATCGGCAAGTTCTCACGGAAATGGGCCATCAAGCGGCGATAGCCGCGCCAGTAATGGGCTATATCAGCAAGGTCCGTAGACCAACGTTGCGAATAGTTGAAATTCTCACTGTAAATTGAAAAGCCGTTGTCACGCAGGTCGCGCTGGCAATGCAGTATACGCGCATTTGGAAACGCTAGCGCGATAAGGCCAATGTGGAAAAAATTTAAAGGTTGCTTGTCGGTAACCCGAACAGCCTCGCGGGGCGCACCCTTGGTCAGTCGCGCAAGATAGTCTTTAGCGAGAGCATTAATGTGCTCCCTACTTAACCGATCGGCGCAATCTGGCCATCTGGTTTCATTCGTCCCGAGCCGATCCGGCGTGCCGGTCGCCATATCGGCAAGCGCGTCAATTTCACCAGCGCCGTGGCATAAGGGGTGAGACGACAGAATTTGTTCCGTAAGCGTTGTACCTGAGCGCGGCAGGCCGACAACGAAAACCGGAACCTCGCTTGGATCGCCCCAACCGGCGCGATCTGCGTAGAACTCAGGCGAGAAAATCTCACACAACTTATCGATGCGGCTGTCAAAGGCGTCGCGGTTAAAGGCGCCGGCGGCGCGTTTACGCGCGTTGTTTGCGCTTGCGTACGCAGCGAAAGCGTCTTCGTAATCGTCCCCCCTGCGCTCCAGCTCTTTACCGAGCCCGTAAGCGATTGTCGCAATCCTTGCGCTAGGCGTAAGGCGGCCATCTTCGTTTTTTTGGGCTGGAGGACGGTGCGCCGTCTCCGCTTCAGCTTCCAGATCGCCCACGCTGAGCGGACCTACGTCGTCTTGGTCGCCACCGTCTTCGTCGCCGTCGTCTCGTTTACCATCAAGGGCAAGCGCCTCTTCGTTCGCCTCCATTTGCGTTTGAGCGGCTGCAATCTTTTCGCGCGCGCTCTCAATGGCATCGTCTACGTCCACGTGGCGCCCAAGGGCGATGAGATTGCCAAGCACCTCTGCAGCGTCAGGATCGATCGCAAGCGCCTTGCGATAATAGTCAGCGGCTTTCGCTGGCTCGCCTTTATGCTCATACGCCATGCCGAGGCCCTGATAGGCCTGGCGGTGCTGCTTATCTATCTGCAGAGCCCGCTCATACTCAGAAATAGCCTGAGTTACGTTACCCGCCGCAGACAGGGCGTTTGCGTATTTGACATGGACAACTGGATGGAATGGGTCGACCGCCACCGCACGCTTGTAGCACTCAAGCGCTTCAGCATTTTGCTGATTGTGTTCAAGCAACTGGGCGATTTTCACCCATGGGGCGGCTTTTTTGCTGTCTGCGCGAAGCGAGTTTTTGTAGGCCTCGAGCGCGCCCGCGGTGTCGCCCTCGCGCTCGAGTTCCTTGCCTTTATCATACCAACGGCGGCCTTCGCCGCCGTTGGAAGTCGCAGTGTTA
>JBCCTV010000224.1:0-5098 GCA_039197915.1 Pseudomonadota bacterium
CGCCGCGCGAATTTCATCGGCGTCACTCCCCAAAGCGACCCCCAAGATTGAGGCCGCCTGCTCTGGCTTCATGGGGCCCGACGAAGGCACGGAGGACTTTTGCGCGTTTGGCGTCTTTAGCGTTTGGTCGCGCCAAAGTTCGATGCCCGTGACGGCGCCCGCCGCAATGAGCGTCATTAGGGATAGCGTAAAGAGCTTTGCTGCGAAAAGCGCGCCGACAAGACCGAGAAAAACGACAGACTTGAATATCGTGACATTGCGCGCCTCGCCCCCGATTGGCGCGCCTCGCGCCGTCCTCCATAAAAGCCAGATTGCAGCGCCAGCGGCGAATAAAACCGCGAGGCCTCCGATCGCCATCGTCGACGTCCTTGTTCTATTTTCGACAGGCTCGCTTTAAATGGAGCGCGCGTCAAACTCGCCAGTACCCGGGAACACTTGCCCTACGGAAGTATTAGCCTCACACAAAAATCGCGACGTTCTGGCGGCCAGCGACGACGGGCTCGCGCTCGGAATTCCAAATCATCATGTCCTGACTGGAATATCCTTCCTGCGCATGTTCGGCGCGGGTTTGGAAAAGCCACCAGCCATCTTTGGTTTTTGGCGCATCGGTAAGAATGTTGAAAAGCCACGTCATCGAGCTAATCGGCCCGAATTCGTCGAACATCGGCAGCATTGCGGGCGGCGGCATATCGGCAATCGCCATAAGTGAAGTCATGGTGAGCGGATCGTCTTCGCGGAACCGGATCCAGATATAGTGGTCGTTGACGAGGGCGCCGCTTACCGGAAGGGCGCCCCTGGCGAGACGCGTTTCAAAGTTTTGAGCGAAAGGCGGTCCGGCGCCGTCCGGGAAAAAAGGCGGGCAATCGTCCGGGTCGGGAACACCTGGGGCCGGGATGAACATGTGATCGTATTTTGACTGGCGGGCCTTACCAAAGGCGAAAACACTCCGTGTCGCGATCCCCTTCTCGCCAATAACATCCGCCTCGACGAATGAAACGGAGCGGCCCTGGCGCAAAATGCGCCCGTCCAGGCCTACCCGCCCGCCGGCCGGCGCATTGAATGAGACAGACGCGGAGCGCAGCGGCGGAGCGTCTTCGTCGAAGCATCGCAGCGCTGCCTCGTAACACAAAGCCGCCGAAAGCCCGCCATAGAGTGTGCGGCCCTGCATCCAGCCTAGGGGCACATCGACGCTCAACCCAGCTTCAGTTTCTTCGATTGACGCAATGAGTTCTTGAAAAGTGAGGCTTTCAGCCATCAGTGGCCTCCAAAGTCAGGGTGAAGCAGCGCGGTGCGGCTGGGCGTTTGAAAAAAGATACGCTATTCTGACCGCCGCAGACTGTTCGGCCGCCCTTTTAGTAGGGTCGTTGACGTGCAGCATTCGAGGCTTCTGGCGGGCGTGGCTACCGTGAGTTATGCGAGCCGGAGCGGGGATGAGAATTTGGCGGGGATGGCAAAAAGCGCAAACACAGAAGCCGACGATGCGCTTGAAATGCGCTGGGATGGCCCCTGGGTTGATGAACCCGGCGGCGCACTCGCCTCGGTCCTGCGTGAGAGTGCAGTAAGAAACGCCAATCGAAGCAATGAGTTACGCGACCACGGCGTCGAAATTCGTAAAGGGCTGAGCGCGCGTGATGCGCTTGACGCCTCCCGAGTCGGCCTCTCCGTGCGCCTTCTTATTGTAATTGGGTGGGCATTTTTTGCTTTTCAGTTCGACCGGGCGGCGGTGAACGCGAAACTGGCCGACGTTGACGTTACCGCAGGCGGCATACCGGTTGCTGACGCCGATGCGATATCCGACCTATTCATTCAGGTCAGCGGGTTCGGCATAGTCGGTGTCCTGCTGATGTCGCTTCTCATTTCGTTCCAAAATCAGCAAGTGACCCGTATGGCCCAAGCGAGCGCGCAAGCGTTCGGCCGGTCCTTCGCCGAGATGTTGAAGTCACTCGATACGAAGCTTCAGGCGCACCGCGCCGCTCTCGCTGATTCAACCCAATTGAACGAAGCCATCGCGACCGAAGTCTCAGACGCCCATATGACGGCGCAGGAAGCAATGTTGCTCTTCAAAGAGGTCGATTTTCTAACCGGACCGCGCGTCCAGGAAAGCGAAGAGCAGATACAATATGCGCTCGATGACTACGCGCGATATTTACTCTTCTGCCGGCCGGTGAGCGATTCCGAATTACCGAAAGCGACGCGCCGTGGTTTGACCCTGGGTTTCTTTTTGGGAACCTTTATCGGCGCGTTTATTGGCTTCATCGCAACGGTCAGACGCTTTGGCCCACCACCTGACGAACTACTCAAACAACTTGAGCAAGACCTCGGGCTTATGAGCCAATACACGGAAATGACGCTCTTATTTGTCTTCTCCGCCGTCTTATACCTGTTTGCGACAGTTTTTTTCGGTGGTTTAGCCGGACCGATTTTCACCGGCGAGCGGCGCAAACAGCTCAGAGAATCGCTCAATGAAATCCGCGGGGCCGTGATCGGCGCCGAAGCGCCAAGGCCAGCCGACATCGCCCAAAGGGTTGAAGACCTGAACGCGATCTTCAAGGTGCGCTTGCGCGGCGGCGACACAGCGGGCCGGGGCAAAATCAACGCCGGCGTTCGGCCCGTGGACACACCATCCCTTGCTTCCGATGACGACGAACCCGCATGGCGGCGCAAGCCGGAAGCTCCGCGATTCGTTGATATGGCGTTTTCTTCGAGCCCGAAACCTTGGCTTGAGGGCAAAAAACCCGCGACAAACGCGCCGACCCGCAGCCCTAACCCGGCTGCGAAACGAGACCGGTTTCGCCCGTAAAATCACGCCGCGCATGAACGAAACGGCGCGCTGGCTTCGCCACATTAATGTTTCGTTAACCAAAAACACACGACCCTCCATCAACTTCATGTTGACGTTCTCATAGGTCTTGATCACTATATGTTGTGTTGAGGCCATCGAGAGAAGGTCAACGTTTCAAACCATCGGACCCTCGTTTTAAGCGAGAGGCAGAGCCAACGCGGTGAGGATCGTCTTGCCGTGAACAGTATTTCTCGCCCAGCGAGACAGACTGCTGAGAATCGGGGTTCCGATAAGAATTAGTCGGGTGCGCAACGGGGCGCTCCCAAACGCGCCTTGCGGATCAAGCGCCGTCAGCGCCTCGAGAGGAGAGAACGACCATGACGTTATTGGACGCCGCAAAAAGAACGGACACCCTTCCCTCCGATGGGGCGACGCAGGACGCTCAGCCGCAGGAAACATCAAACGCAGGTGAGGCTAGCGCGACCGAAAAACGCCAGAAGCCCGCGTTGAAAGTTGTTCAAGACATTGAGATCGACCGCAGCCGCGACGACCTCCTGACCGACTTTGGCAAAAAGACCATGGAAGACCGGTACTTGCTTCCCGGTGAGAGCTTCCAGGACATGTTTGCGCGTGTTGCGCGCACCTATGGCGACGACGCCGACCACGCGCAACGGATCTACAATTACATTTCAAAGCTTTGGTTCATGCCAGCGACACCCGTTCTCTCGAATGGCGGCGCCAAGCGGGGCTTACCGATTTCGTGCTTTCTAAATGATGTGGGCGACAGCCTTGATCATATTGTTAGCGCCTGGAACGAAAATGTGTGGCTCGCTTCAAACGGCGGCGGCATCGGCACCTATTGGGGCAACGTCCGCTCAATTGGCGAGCGGGTCAAAGGCTCTGGCCAGACCTCGGGCATTATACCCTTTATTCGGGTCATGGATTCGTTGACGCTCGCCATCAGCCAAGGCTCGCTGCGCCGTGGGTCAGCGGCTTGCTACCTCGATATTCACCACCCGGAAATTGAAGAGTTTCTCGAGATCCGCAAACCATCCGGCGACTTCAACCGGAAGTCCCTGAACTTGCACCACGGGATCAATATCACCGACGAATTTATGGAAGCGGTCGTTAAAGGCGAAGACTTCGGCTTACGGTCGCCGAAAAACAATGAAGTCCTTCGTACAGTGAACGCCCGCCAGCTTTGGCAGAAAATACTAGAAATCCGTCTACAGACGGGTGAACCCTATCTCGTATTTTCTGACACCGTTAACAAGCAAATGGCGAAGCACCAGCGCGATCTCGGCTTGAAAGTGCGCACGTCAAATCTGTGTTCTGAGATTATGCTGCACACAGGGCCTGATCACCTGGGCGAGGACCGCACGGCGGTGTGCTGTCTATCGTCCGTGAACGCTGAAAAATACTTTGAGTGGAAAGAAGAGCCGCAGTTTATTGAGGACGTGATGCGTTTTCTCGATAACGTGCTGCAAGACTTTATCGATAATGCTCCAGCATCAATGGCGAAAGCGGTCTACTCGGCGACACGTGAGCGGTCCGTCGGCCTTGGTTTGATGGGTTTCCACTCGTTCCTTCAGGCGCGCGGCGTACCGTTTGAGAGTGCAGCGGCAAAAGCTTGGAACACAAAACTCTTTAAGCACATTCGGATGGGTGCTGATGCAGCGTCAGTCGTTCTTGCAGAAGAGCGCGGCGCCTGTCCCGATGCGGAGGAACGCAATGTCAAACAGCGTTTCTCACACAAACTCGCAATTGCGCCGACAGCGTCAATATCAATTATTTGCGGCGGCGCGAGCCCCTGCATCGAGCCAATCCCAGCGAATGTCTATTTGCATAAAACGCTCTCTGGCTCCTTCACGGTGAAGAACTCAGCGCTAACAGACTTATTGGCTGAAAAAGGCAAGGATACGGAGGAAGTTTGGGCGTCCATTCTGGAGCATGAAGGGTCCGTTCAACATCTCGATTTCTTAAGCGATGACGAGAAATCGATTTTCAAGACAGCTTTTGAAATTGACCAGCGCTGGGTTATCGAGTTTGCAGCTGATCGCTCGCCCTTCATATGCCAAGGGCAATCGGTCAACATCTTCTTGCCAGGCGATATCGACAAGTGGGATTTGCACATGCTGCACTGGACTGCTTGGGAAAAAGGCGTCAAATCGCTTTACTATTGCCGATCAAAATCAGTGCAAAGAGCAGCCTATGCCGGCTCCGGTCCGAAGAAAACGGATAATACTGAAGAGTCGGGCGAAATGAGCGCCGAGGAAATGATGCAGGCGGCAGCCAAAACTGACTACGAAGAGTGCC
>JBCCTV010000225.1:0-5035 GCA_039197915.1 Pseudomonadota bacterium
GCCGCCGATATTGGTGATAGGATCAGTGGTGGTTCCCGGATAGGGCTCGCGCAATTCGCCTTTGGAGCCGACGCCGCCTGATTCAAGATACGTTCCCGAAACGAGTAAGGAACCCTTAGCGCCTAAGTCGAAATCAATGTGGGTTCGAACGCCCCAGTTATCAGCGTCGTTGGACTCGGTACCTCCGGGAACGAGGTTCTGCGTGAACCCGTCGCGGTCCTCAAAGAAGCCCACAACGCGCGTCCGTATCATATCATTTATGGGAATATTGACGGCGCCCCGGGTCCGGATCCAATTGTAGTTCCCATACGTGACGTCGAATTCGCCTTCAAATTCGTCCGTCGGCTTCTTGGTAATGTAATTGATGGATCCGCCGGTGGCGTTGCGCCCATAGAGCGTGCCCTGGGGCCCTTTGAGAATCTCAACCCGTTCGCTGTCAAAGGCTGTGAATAGTGCGCCCACCGGCCGGCCGAGATAAACGCCGTCGAAGTGCAGCGCCACCCCAGGGTCGCCGCCCGCTGTGGTGTTCTCATTGCCAATGCCCCGAATGTTGACAAAAGTAATTGGACCAAAGTTACCAAACTGAAGAGACGGCGTTAGGGTCGCCAGATCATCGAAGCTGTCGAAACCCGAATTCTCCAACCGATCCTCGCCGAAGGCCGAGATCGTAAGTGGAATGTCCTGCGCGCTTTCAGCGCGCTTTTGCGCGGTGACGACTATTTCGTCGAGCTGGCCCTGAGCGGAGACGAGTTGCGGTGTTGCGGCTATGAGCGCCGCAAATGACGTGGCTGTCACACAGCGTGACAATCGTAAACTGAGCATTTCGATCCCTCTTACTTATTGTCGTTTTCTCTCGTTCTGTTGGGGCGAGAGCTTCGGTGGTCTTTGGGGGCCCGCGGCGTACGTCTCCGGTCCGGCTTCTGTACTCCGCTAAGGTTTGACTTTTCTCCTAAGTTCTGTACGCCCTATATCGGTTGACGAGGGCCAGACCCGTTATTAGCGCCATGGCGTCATGAGACGCTACCAATCAGCACTATTCAGTGATAGCATTGCGAGGAAATACGTATTATTCGCTTAATGAATAGGAAGTTTGACACTTCAGTCGCCTAAAACGTTTGGGCGGCGCTAATCGGTTGGTGCAATGCAGTAAGGGAGCGCACTCCCAAAACGGGCGCGTGTCGTTCCGATAGGTGAACGTCCAGCGCGCGCGCATACGAAACGATATTGAGGCGAGAGGCCCTGATGCAACTAGAAGATATAGACTTCAAACACTTACGCCTTCTAGAAGCCATTATTCGTAAGCGTAGCATTAGCGATGCCGCTCGCATGCTCGACATTCCGCAGCCGACGGCGAGTCACGGTTTGGGGCGTCTGCGCCGCGCATTTGGCGATGATCTCCTCGTAAGGGTGAGTGGCGGCATGGAGCCAACCCCGCGCGCTGTGTTTATTGCGAAGAACATCGAAAAGATACTTCGCCTAAAGCGGGAAATGGTGGACGGTGGAGACGACTTTTCCCTAGAGACTTTGGAGCGCGAGTTTGTTCTCGCCTGTTCCGACATCGGTCAGCTGCTCGTGGTGGGAAGCGTGTTCCCCTATATCGCCAAAGACGCGCCCCGTGCACGGATTAAAACCGTTACCCTTAGCAAAAGAGACATGGTGAACGCTTTGGAAGCGGGGGAGGTTGATCTCGCCCTTGGCGCATACCCGCATCTGATCAGCGGCATTCATACTCAACTATTGTACAAAGAGGATTATGCGTGTTTCGCGGCGGCCGACCACCCTTTTGTACAGTCGGGCCTTTATGAAGACTTTCTAGCGTCTGAGCATATTATTGTTAGTACCGGGGGGATGGCCCACGCGCACCGGGATGCGGAACGGCAATTGGTTGATACATTGCCCAAAGAAAATGTTCACATCGTGACAAGCAGTTTCTTTGCAGCCCTAGTGGCCGTTCAAAAATCCAAACTGATTCTAACTGCGCCGCGCCAAGTCATTTCTGAAGCAGCGGCGCGTCTGGGCGTAGCGCTGACGGATCCGCCCCTGTCATTTAGTGGGTTTGACGTACGCCAATATTGGCATTCGCGAGAACATAATGATCCTGCTCATAAGTGGTTGCGCCAGACGGTCGCTAAATCCATGGGCATGTTCCGCGGCGCCGAACGCTAGACAGCGCGCGGTCACGCCATTCAGCGCATGAATGGCCGCTATTTTCGCCTGTCCGTTGTTGGACCTGTTCTCCTGTTGGTAGGTGCTAATGCGCCCTTAGAGGCCGTTTAGGCATCCGGCGACTACGAAACTTCTGAATATTGATACGGAGGGAACACACTATGAGCAGAATAACCCGCGCTTCCGCAATTGTATCTGGGCTGCTGGCGCTAGCATTTATGTATGGCGGATCAGCCTATGCGGAAGGATTTGAAGCCGCCTGTCCAGCGCGCACAGCAGACAAGCATCCCGAAGTTGACAATCCGCAAGAAGGGTGCGCCTGCATTGTAGATGCAGCGGACGGCGCAGTGATGGAGAACTTGGAAGCAGCTTCTAGCCCTGAGGAGCTTGAGGAGGCGACAAAAGAGATCATGCGCGCCTGCGGATACGAGATCTAGAAACCCAACCTGGCGCCGTTTCTAATCACGGCAAGAGAAACCTCAATCCGCATGGCGCGGGACTCATCCTGAGAAAAGCCGTATCACGTACACTGAACGAGTTAAGAACGCGTCATAATCCGGTGATCGGAATTCCAGGGCCAATCGCATTGCGCACTAAGCAAACGATTGGTTCTGGATGTAGCCGCCATGCGTTTCGTATATCAAAGGCGCGACCTCCTTCTAGCCCAATACGCGCTGGTTGCGAGCGGGCCCTATCTAGACTGATGGACGCAGCCCTTCCCATGCTGCACGAATGATCTCGCGAATTGCATCTTCTTCGAACGGGCGAGGGTTCCAGTAGGGGTTCTTGAGGGTTATCTCAACGGCGCGTTCGATACCGTCCTCCGGCATACCGATGTCTTTCAACGCCGTGGGCGCCCCGCTGCTTTTCGCGACGTCGAAAAAGGCTGCGGCGGGCGTCTCACTACCCGTCGCCCGGCGCAACTGAGCCATGGCGGCGCTCACCGCTGGCGCGTTGTAAGCAAGCGCATGAGGTAAAACGATGGTGTGCGTCTCTGCATGCGGAAGGTTAAACGACCCAGCCAAGGCGTGACACAACTTATGATGCAATGCGACGTCGGAGCTTCCCAAACACATCGCGCAGAGCCAAGCGCCATACAGCGCGTCGCGCCGCGCTAAAGAATCCGTAGGGCTCTCCGTGATTTTGGGTAGCGCGCGCATCAGCGCAGCGACGCCGTCCTCAGCCATCAAACTCAAGACTGGATTGGCGTTCTGAGCGTAAAGCGCCTCCACCGCATGGGCGACGGCATTGAGGCCGCTGGTAACGCTCATGACCGGCGGGAGACCTAGGGTGTAGTCAATATCGTAAATCACCGTCTCCGGCAGTACTTTCAACGTTTTTTGAGTGGTTTTCCGCCCATCTTCTGTTTGGCCGATAATGCTGGTCATCTCTGATCCGGCGTAGGTGGTAGGTAACACGATCTGCGGCGCATCCGTGTGCAGTGCGATCGCCTTGCTGAGGCCGACGGTCGAACCGCCGCCGATGGCGACCACGCCGTCGGCGCCAACAGATCTGAAAACGCTCAGGGCCTTCTCCGTGACTTTCACGGGCGTATGCATCGTCGCCTCAGAAAAGACGCCAGCGGACAGATCGCCTAGCTGATTATCCAGCGTTTGTCCGAGCTGTGACTGTTGCGGTGTTGTGAGAACGAGAACCCGCTGGAGTTCAAGCGCCTTAACCTCAACGTTGAGTTGAACCACGGTTCCAGCGCCGAAAATAACGCGGTACGGAAGTCCTGCATAAACAAATGATTTCATATTTTGATCTCAACTGGACGAACTCTCAGAAACGCTGTTAATCTAGCACGAAGGACAGCGTCCATCTACGTTATACAATAGAGAGTATATCTTGAAATTGATATTTATACCGTCGTATTGTCTATTATGTAATTCAGTCGGCTACCTGGTGGGTAGCGCGCCAGCCAAGAACCCTGCAGGTTCGCCGCAGTGATGAGCTTATGCGCTGGCCGGAGTAGATTACGGTGTGACACAAATCCTCTTCCCTCAGAACTCCGGTTCTAAAAGTCCAGACTTTTCTTCAGGGTTACCGTCGTCAGTCGCCTACGCAGATGAAAACCAGCCAAGGTTCTCGAGAATTATCGTGAACTTCACGGTGCGCATTCGTTAGTGTTTAACGCGGGCGGGCTTGGGCCGGACTCATCCGAGCGGCCATTTCTCTTGGTCGTAAGGCGCGATTTACAGCGCCTCGCTCACCTCTTTCACCGTCCGAAAGCCGATATGATTGGTTTCGAGCAACGCATCTTGAGGGCGCCGCGAGCTGGCGACGTAGTTTCCGCAGCAGTGCTCCGCACACAAATACGAGCCGCCTTTTAGCCCATGGACCGGCTCGCCGTCGCTGCGGGTAAGATAGGTGGATGACGTCCATTCCCAGACATTTCCGATGGCGTCGTAAAGGCCAAAATGCGTTCGCCGCATATCAACCGACAGGCGCCGTCCTTCAAAACCTGTCTTCGCCAGTGTTCTGTATTGGGAAGAACACTTGCTAAGTATTGGCGTGTTCCTCGCCGCGTGGCGCACGCTCATCGCCCCAAGGAAAATTGGTCGCCATCCCGCCCTGGGCGACGTAGGTCCACACCGCTTCCGTCGCCGGCCGGCGGCCGGCCCACGCGGCGTAAGCAGCGGCGGCGTCACTCTCCGTAGACGATGGAAAGATGATTCGGACCGTGGCCGGCACAGCGTCGAGACAGCTCTTTACAGCCCGACCAAGTTCGCCCTCGCGCCTGCATGCAACGCAGAATAGAGCCGCGATCAAACCGAACGAACGCAGCAGGAGGGCCATGGCCTTAACGTGGGTCTATTTCCCGAACCCGATATCGTCTTCGAAAACAAATACACCGTTCTTTTCCGCA
>JBCCTV010000226.1:0-5001 GCA_039197915.1 Pseudomonadota bacterium
CAGCGCTCTATTTTTACGGGGCCAGTTTTTCCAAAATGCAGGCGGTGATCGCGGCCTTCGCCGAAGAATGCCCGCTTCTGCAAAAAAGCCGCATCGATCAAATCGCCTAACGCCTGCTCACGAACGGCTTGTTGTTGCTCGGTAAATATGGCTTTCGGCCCTTCGTGAGCCTATGATCCGCGCCATGAAGTCAAATAGCGTTCTCTTGATCATTGGCGGCGGGGTTGCGGCCTATAAGAGCTTGGAGCTTATCCGCGAGCTGAAACGCCGGGGCGTCGCTGTGCGCGGGATCTTAACCCGTGCCGGGGCTGAGTTTATCACGCCGCTCTCGGTCGCAAGCCTCTCGGGCGATAAATGCTATACGGATCTTTTTAACCTGACCGACGAAGCGGAGATGGGCCACATCGAATTGTCCCGGTCAGCAGACCTCCTTGTTGTGGCGCCAGCGACCGCCGATTTGATGGCGAAAGCCGCTGGCGGCCAGGCGAACGACCTCGCCTCAACGGCGCTTCTAGCAACGGACAAGCCCGTCCTGATGGCGCCCGCCATGAATGTGCGCATGTGGGAACACCCGGCGACCCAACGCAACCTTTCACAGCTTAATGAAGACGGCGTGCGCATAGTCGGCCCGGATAAGGGCGATATGGCGTGCGGCGAATACGGACCTGGGCGAATGGCCGAACCCCAGGCGATCGCTGACGCTGTCAGCGCTTTTTTTTCCCAAGCCGCCGACGCCCCATTGCGGGGCAAGCGCGCCCTCATCACCGCGGGTCCCACCTTTGAGCCTATGGACCCCGTCCGCTACATCGCCAATCGGTCCTCGGGCAAGCAGGGATATGCGATCGCCGCCGCCTTGCGCGATCTCGGCGCTGAGGTGACGCTCGTCACCGGGCCAACATCGTTGGACGATCCGTTCAATATAAAAACCATCCGGGTAGAAACGGCTCGCCAGATGGCGGCGGCCTGCCTTGACGAAATTAACGCTGCCAACGCCCCCAGCAACTTGCCGATTGACTGCGCAATCTGTTGCGCCGCCGTCGCCGATTATCGACCGGCAATAGAGACTGATCAAAAAATCAAAAAAGAGCGCGGCGGGCTGACCAGCATCCCGGTGACGGAAAACCCTGACATTTTGAAGACACTCGCCTCACTCGACCAAGGCCGCCCGGCGCTGGTGATCGGCTTTGCCGCAGAAACCCAGGACATTACCGGGCACGCTGAAGCAAAACGCCTACGCAAGGGCTGCGACTGGATTGTCGCAAACGACGTTTCGGCCGGCGAAGGATGCGCCATGGGCGGCGAGCGCAACAGCGTTATTCTGATTACCGATGAAGGCGATGAGACCTGGCCCGACATGCCGAAAGACCAAGTTGCTAGACGCCTCGCCGAGCGCATCGCCTCAGCACTCAATACATCCCCAACGGGACACGCCGAAGCGGCCGAGTGAAGGCGCAAGACCCAGCCATTTTTTCGGTAACGTCAGCTTAAACGTGCGCAATGACGGCGACAAAAAGTGGCCTCCACCCTCAGCACGTTATTGCTTGCTGCTGCAATTTTTAATGCGGGCACTGGTCTACAAGCGACCCATTCGTCCGTATCCCGAGGACTTGAAGGGTTTTCAACCCCTGTGATTGGCGTGATCGCGGGAGCGAATGCTCTTAACTCGTTCGGGCCTTCGGGCCTGTTCCATTATGTTGCGGGGACTTATTTGATCCTCACGATCATGAGCGCTTTGCGCATCTTCGCCGCGCCGCCATTCCACCGGACGAAAAAGACACGTTTGTTCCCTTACCGCCCAGCCCGTCAACACAAGTGTTTGACAAGCCACGGGGCGACAAGCCGACCCCTCCGGTTAAGGCATTTGAAACAGAACCCTGCCCAAGCAGCGCCGGATAACACGCATAGATAACAATAAAGTTGAAGTCGGTTAGTTTACTGACTAATTGACGCCTAGCGCCTTACCATTCGAACTGCAGAAAAGTGATTTTCATACTGCTTTATTGCGGGAGGCGATGCGTTTTATTTCTATCAGGTCACGTTCTAACAACGGCGCACGTACGTTGAAATAGTCAGCGATTTCATTTAGGCGCCAACGCCAGTCCAAATGCATCAATGCGTATCTATAGTTTTTATCAGCTTGGTCTTTACTCCACCGAGACACCGCATCGGCAATAATCGGAATATTGTCTAGAAGTCCTGTTGTGCTAAACTTCAACAACCCCGTATTACAAAATGCAGATGCAGCTGGATCACTCATAGGCGCAACGCCTGCGACGGAGGCACCAGCAGCCAAAGCGTCTGTCCATCTACCCGTTATGTATTCCTTTTTTGGATGAGTATGATGCCAGCGGGCGGCTAGGTTTGAATGGGCGACAATAAACTTTGATCGTCTATAATATTTGAAAAGCCCTTCATACGCTTCCTGTCCATCGCCACCGGGTTGGGGGCGGCCTTGGAATGAAATACCTGCCTGAGCCAAAACTCTCTCAGTATGCTTATCTTCGCGCCATTCCGCCGGCTGGCGCCCAACGCGCATTATATCAATATCGCGTTCTCCACCAACGCAACCTAATCCTAAAACATCGCTGCCCCAAGCAAGATTTACTGCCCGGCCGCCGACTCTTTCCTGATACTCTGATTTATCGGAACCAAGCGTAAAGCCGACAAGGTCAAACTTTGACAGCACACGATGGCTCGGCAACCAATCCGTCCAAAAACTATCAATGATCCACAAAATACGAAAAGCGAGCGCCTGTCTGAAGGTTTCGTGACCCATAAGCCGCAAAACCTCACCTGGATGTTTAGCCAGGAACAAAGCACCACGACCTTTCGCACTTATTGGAGCAGGCAGGAGTGTTTTAAACCGTTCAGAAACTTTATTTTTTGGAATTTCAAGCGGCACCACACGCCCTTCAAAAAGCTCCGCCGCTAAGATTGAAAGCCGCTCAATTGGCGCCCATCCCCTCCGAAAGCTCTCGCTCCACAGCATGTAAACGTCTATTGGCGTGGTGGTCATCGCATCAACGGTTCGTCAAAACTACGCAATTTGCGTGAATGAAGCGTACCGGCGTTTGCTTCGTCGCGCAAAAGCTCAACAGCGCGCATGCCAATGTCCAAGTGCTGGCTGACACGCTCCTGGTAGAAAGCGTCCGCCATGCCTGGCAGCTTCAACTCCCCATGCAAAGGCCGGTCTGAGACGCACAACAATGTGCCATAGGGCACCCGGTAGCGGTACCCGTTTGCGGCAATGGTTGCGGATTCCATGTCTATTGCGATGGCGCGCGACTGGTTTAGCCTAACGGCAAGCTCATTAAACCGCAGCTCCCAGTTCCGGTCATCGGTCGTGACAACGGTCCCCGTCCGCAGGTGCTCTT
The DNA here is from genome assembly GCA_039197915.1 of Pseudomonadota bacterium. GTDB lineage: Bacteria > Pseudomonadota > Alphaproteobacteria > Caulobacterales > Parvularculaceae > JAJFFW01. The sequence goes on from JBCCTV010000226.1 coordinate 3,375, forward strand.
TGAGCTGAGCTTGGGGGATGCCGCTTACCTCTTGAACCGCGCGGGTCATGCAAAGTTGGACTTCAGCAATCGTCGGTAGGGGGATCGACGGGGGTAAAACATCGTCGAGGACGCTGTCGTCCCGCAAATAAGCGTGTGCAAGGACGTAGTCGCCAAGCCGTTGGCTCCGACGCAGCCCGCCGCAATGGCCGATCATCAACCATAAGTGCGGCCTAAGAACAGCTAGGTGGTCCGTGATCGTCTTAGCGTTTGAGGGCCCGATGCCAATATTGACAAGCGTGACGCCGCTATGCCCGGGGCGGGTTAAATGGTAGGCGGGCATTTGCGGCATCTTCGCGGGAGGCGGCCCGTCCGGCGCTTTATCTTTGCGGGTTATCCGGTCGCCAGGCTCAATCAGGGCATCCGCCTCACCGGACGCAACCGCGCCCTTGGCAGTCTCAATAAATTCATCAACGTAGCGCTGGTAATTGGTAAACAGAATAAAATTCTGAAAATACTCGGGCGAGGTCAGCGTATAGTGGCGGATGCGATGTAGGGAGTAATCTGTCCGCTCAGCGGTGAATTGCGCCAACGGCAAAGGCCCGTTCCTGTCCAGGAGCAATTTGCCGTCGACGATATCGTCATTTGTTGAGACGAGGTTTGGCAAATGAAAATAAAGGGGCAGGGCGGCGCGCTGTTGCGGGCTGAGCGAGACGGTCGCTTCTTCAAGCGCAAAGGACAAGGGTATCGGCGTGTGCGACCGGCCAACAGAGAGGCGGGCGGAAAGATCTTCGATTAGGCGATTTAAGTTTGCACGCAGATAATGCTGAAACAAATGCGGCTGCGTAACCGACGCGCCAAAAACACTGGTCGCAGCGATGCGGCCAAGGGCGAGGCTTGAGGTTTGCGCGGCCCGTTCGGCCGGCACCTCAGCCAGCAAATATGGATAGGTCGGCGCCGCTGCCTCGCCAGGATCTAGTTTGCCAGCAGCGAAGTCCTTGAACCGCTGCTCAACCCCGGCGAGCGCCTCCTCATAGAGCGACGTGAGCCGGCCGATGGCGGCGTCTGCGTCAATGCACGGCGTGAGATCATCCGCAGGGATAACGGTTGGCGTGAGGGGCATAGGGGTCAAAAGTCCTAACGAGAAAAGCGCGTTGGGCGGCCGCTGGCTGCAAGATCACAGCAGCCTGGCCGCAACTGCGTCGCCGCCGCTGTCGTTTGACTTAGCACATTGCGCGCGCCGCGCCTATTTGAGAATTGCGCCCGACAGCCATGCCCTCTTTTCTGCAGGCGGCGTCTAGCCCCCAAAGTAGACGAAAGGCCCCGCGATACCTCCTGTAAATGGACCGATGACCGGATGGCAGGTGCACAGCAGCCTACTGGCGGCGGCGCTCGCGCCACCGACGTATTTGCATAATTTGATTTGTCAACGGATTATATAGAACCCTCCCCAGCCGAAACCGAGAAAGGCGCCTGTGATTTGCATCCCAGGTAACTAGCCCTAAAAGCTTCAGCACGTGAAAGCTGATGCGCCTCAGCGCCATATAAATCCAGCCAACGCCAACCTGGGATACAAAACCGTATGCTAATCGCAATCAGCATCTACGTCTTAGCGCAATTGGCGATCGCCGCATGGGTCGCACGGCGC
>JBCCTV010000227.1:0-4955 GCA_039197915.1 Pseudomonadota bacterium
AAAACGGGCTCTGCATCGAGCCTCGGCAAACATAACCATTGGTAAGAACCCGATTGGTCGACTAGCGCGGCGACGGTGCCGTTTCCAATAACGCCAAGTTCGAGCGACTGCTTTGCGGTCATGTTAATCCCCCAAGCCAACGGCCCACGTCTTCCGGATCTTTCAGCGCATAGTCTGCACCAGTTTCGCCTTCGCCAACCTTAACGCCGAAGCCGCCAAGCCTTTTCGCAGCGAGGAAACCGTCTTCATCGGTGGTATCGTCACCCACCATAACCGGCGTCCGGCCAGAAAACGGGGGTCGCGCGCAAAGGGACGCTAACGCCACACCTTTGTTGGCCGCTTTCGGCTTGAGTTCAAAAACCATTTTGCCGGCCTGGAAGCGGTAGTCCGGGAGCGTTCGCGCCAACGCGTTCAAGCGTTCGCCGAGAGCCGCTCCGACCTCGGGCGCTTGGCGAAAGTGAATGGCAAGGATTGCGCCCTTCTTTTCCACCCATACCCCAGGAAAATCGGAGGTGACCGCCTCAACCGCGCCCAAAAAATCAGGCGACGACAAGGGCGCAGGGTTAGGCTTGCCGTTCGGCTCCAGAACTTCAAGCCCATGGCCGCCGACGCGCCACAATTCCACAGGCGTGCGCCTCGATAGGTCGCGAATATCGCGCCCGCTTATAACTGCCAGCGCCCCAGAGAAGCGCTTTGATAGCGCGTGCAGGATCGAGGACATTTCATCTGTGAGCGCACACCGGTCGGGCTCATCAATGATCGGGGTCAGCGTGCCGTCAAAATCGAGAAATAAGGCGCAATCATTAAGCGCCGAAGGCGGCGTCGGCCGTCGACCAGGCAGCGCCGTCACGAACCCTTCCGATCACTGCATTTCCGGAGATCACCCAGGAACCCCTTACGCCAAGCTTCAATATCGGCGCTGCGAACGATTTCATGTAACGTCTTCCAGCGTTCCTGGCGTTCATCGAGCGGCATCGTTAGCGACTGGTAAATCGCTTCTGCGACAGCACCAACGTCATGGGGATTTACGAGAAGCGCGTTTTTCATCTGTTCAGCCGCGCCAGCAAACTCGGATAAAATGAGAACGCCCGGGTCTTCCGGCTCCTGCGCCATAACAAACTCTTTCGCCACCAGGTTCATGCCATCGCGCAGCGGTGTCACGAGACCGACTTTCGCGATCTTGAAGAGCCCGGCGAGCTCCTCCCGATCATAGGACCGCGCCAGATAACGCAACGGTATCCAATCGAGGTCGCCGTAATCACCGTTGATCTGACCCGCGAGACGGTCAAGCTCGACGCGAAGTTCCTGGTACTCCTCAACTTTACTGCGCGACGGTGGGGCGATTTGTGTGAACGAGACCCGTCCGATGGTGTCCGGATATTCCTGCAACAGCCGCCCAACCGCTTCGAACCTTTCGGGGATACCCTTCGAATAGTCCATCCGGTCTACGCCTAAAACGAACTCCCGTTTGCCTAGAAACTGGCCGATGCGCGCCGCCGCATTTTTGGCGACATCACTTTCGCGCGCCTCCAGAAACGCCTCCGGATCGATGCCAATGGGGTATGTCTTGATGATCGGTGTACAGCCGAACACCCGCACGCGACCATCGCCTAAGTCCTCGCCTCCGCAGTCCTCGGTTAGGTAGCGAATAAAGTTCGCGCGGTCTGTTTCCGTTTGAAACCCAACGACATCGAAAGCCGCCATCGCCCGGGCGATCCATTGGTGCTCAGGCAACGCCCGAAACAGATCGCGCGGGGGAAACGGAATATGCAGGAAGAAGCCAACGGGTCCACGCCAACCATTTCTGCGCAACCCATCAGCAAGCAGAAGAAAATGGTAATCATGGGCCCAAACAATGTCGTCTGGGTTTAGACGGTTAACAATGATATCAGCGAACCGCTGATTGACGTCCGCGTAAATCTTAAACGCGTCGCTATCGAACGAGGCAAGGTCCACGCGGTAATGGAAAACCGGCCAAATTACGCGGTTCGCGTAATTGATGTAGTAGCCTTCATATTCCTCATGGGTGAGATCGCTGAGGACAAATTCGACGCCTTCATCGACTTGGGTTTTTAAGGTCTTTGACGCCTCGTCAATTAGGTCGCCACTCCAACCGAACCAAACGCCGCCGCTGTCGCGCAAGGCATCCCAGAGGGCGACGGCGAGGCCGCCAGCGCGGCTGGCGCGGTCGTGGGCTGTTCGGTTTGAAAGGGCGATAAGTCGAGACACGTTAACCAGTATAGGAGCTATTCGCTCGCCACCGAAAGCGGACTTTCGGGAATACTTGCAATGGCGGATTTAGTGGCTGTTGCAGGAAAACAGTATCTTCCACAGCGCCTGCTGAAACGCGATCGCTTAGCGCGCGCAATCGCCCATTATCCACCTGATCGATCAAACCCCACACTTCATCAGGTCCGATCGTTGCGGCGTGAATCGACCTGCATTTTCGCCACAGCGCATCGAAAAGGTCAGTGTTTGGGCGTTAGGTGACTAGCCGCATCTCGCGTTTCATGTCTTAACGTTCCGTAATTATTATAAGCGGCCTCGTGCCGAAGGATTATTATGAGGAACGCCTGTTTCGTTGCGGACCGCTCAGGCGTCTCCGCACCGTTACGTGTCGCCACCGCGACCTGTGCAACGCTTACAACGCTTCTGTATACACAGTACGCATTTGGCCAAGCGAATATTGCCGATCAAACACAACCTGAGCAAACCTGCACCGAACGTGGCTGCGTCATTACCTATGAGGCGTCTTTCTTCGCACGCTACAAACCGGTTACAGCGTTAGATATGCTGCGCAACGTGCCTGGTTTCCAAATCCAAGACGGCGGCGAAAGCCGCGGCTTTGGGGGCGCCGCCGGCAATGTGCTCATCAACAGTGAGCGCCAGGCGACAAAGTCTGAATCGACCTCCGATATCCTAGGCCGGTTGCCCGCAAACGCGGTTCGCCAAATTATTATAATAAGAGGCCAAACTGGCGGACTGGACGTCCGTGGACAGAGCGTTGTCGCCAACGTTATCGTTGACACAAATGCAGGCTCTCCGTTCACATGGTCAGCATCCTCCGTTTACAACGCCAGTGCGCCAGGCTTTTTTCCAACGGGCGCAATATCTTATAGCAAGCAAAAGGGCGGCCTTAGCTACACGCTTGGGATCGAGGGGGAACGGTACCAGCGGCTTTTTCAGGGGCCTGAGGAATTAATTACGGGCGCTGGCGCCATCGCCGAAAACAGAGACGAGATCTTCCAGGAAGACGGATGGCGCGGCCAAACCAGTTTCAACGGTCAGTATAAACAGGGGCGAACAGCGGTTCGATTAAATGCGAGCGTCGGTTTTTTCGACGAAGCGGGCGGCGAGACCTCGGTCAGGGTTCCAACAAATGGCGACCCGTCGGTCTTTTTCGTTCAACCTGACGAGGATGAGGAATTCTCACTAGAAGTCGGTGGTGACATTGAGCGCAGCTTCGACAATAAGATCACCGCAAAGATTATCGGGCTCTATACCCGGACCGATTTTCGCGAGGACGCTGGACTAGACATCGGGCCAACGCCCGACACGCTGTTTCGCCAGACCGAGACGCTCCGTGAGCGTCTTTCCACGGAGACAATTGCCCGTTTAGAAGTCGATTACGCCGGCATAAAAGGCCACCTTCTGGAGTTTTCTGCGGAAGGCGCAATCAATCGTTTGGAAAGTGAATTTGGGCTATTGCAAGACGCCGATGATGGCTTAGGCCTCGTCAGACAAGACGTTCCGGGCGCAAACACCACAGTGACCGAGACGCGTGGCGACTTTTCGATCTCTGACTCCTTCCGTGTGGGCCCTATTGCCGTTGACGCCATTTTAGCCGCGGAAGCATCAACAATCGAACAGGTTGGCGACTTTCAAGAAGAGCGGAGCTTTTTCTTCTGGGCGCCCAATCTTACGCTCACTTGGACGCCGTCTGAGACCACGCAATTGCGGCTGCGGGGCTTACGATCAATTGCGCAGCTTGATTTTGGCGACTTCGTCAGCTCAACCGACCTCGGCGATATCGAGCTCCAACTGGGCAACCCGGAATTGGCGCCAGAAACGACGTGGACCGTCGACTTTTCGGTTGAACGTCGATTTGGCGCCATCGGCATACTGTCTTTGACCGCCTTCCACGACTGGATCAGCGACGTGCAAGACGTGTTGCCCCTAGGCGGCGTTCTAGAAACGCCAGGCAATATCGGCGACGGGTTCCGCGCAGGGATCAGAGGTGAAGGCGCCATGCCGCTGGACTGGCTTGGCGTCAAAAATGGCCGGCTTGATTTTTCTGGGGAATATCAGTTCTCCGGCGTGACTGACCCCGTGACGGGTAGTGAGCGCAGGTTGTCTAACGAACGCGGGTTTGAGTATAGCGTAGCGTTTAGACAAGACTTTATTGAACAACGCTGGGCTTGGGGGTCTGATATTTTCGTCAGCGACCGGTTCTTTCTATTCAATCTCGACGAATTAGAAGAACGGGTAGATCGGCCTGACTGGGACGCCTTTATTGAGACGACGCGCCTGGCTAATCTGCGCATCCGTCTTACAGCTCAAAATATATTGAATACGGGCCCATCAAGGGATCGCGCGGTGTTTGTTGGCCAACGCGGTTTCGCGCCTGTTCTATTTAGTGAGGTACGCGAAAGAAACACTGGGCGGACCTTTGAGCTTTCGGTCGAAGGTCGGTTTTAGTCTCTCGCTTTGAAGACGACAACAAGTGTTTCTGCACTGATTACTGGCGAAAGAGCGTTCTGTTGACTTAGCGGCGAGCGTCTTCCAGGTCAGACGCTAAGCGCCTAGTTTTTCAGAAAACGGGCGCCGTTCGGCGAAAGCTTGAGAAAAACGACGCCAGCAACTGCGTCCGGCTTTATTGCGCCCAAGTCGACCGAGGAGGTTGACTGAACGCCATCCCCTACGAGAGCAAACGCGTTGTCTTGGGTCACCGTTTT
>JBCCTV010000228.1:0-4951 GCA_039197915.1 Pseudomonadota bacterium
AGGTTTTTGTTTTGTCGCGTTTTCTTACGCCCAACCGGTCTCCACTTGGTCGGAAAACGCTCAAGGTTTTTGTTTCCGCGCGATTTCTGAGCCCCCAGCCCGCTTTTTCTCCGCTCGGACGGTCGAAGAAACCAAACCTGTGATCCGCGTAACAGGGCCTGCTCCAAACCCAAACTACCTTCATTTTCGTCGCCGGGACGTTTTGAGAGAGCCTCCAAGAGCGACGCCAAACTGGAGAGAATGGAGAGAGATCATGGGGTTACTGGCGGTTTTGACAACAACGCTTTCGGGAGTGATCGTATTTAGTGCAGCAATGGCGTTGAGCAGCCTATTTACACTGCGGACGCCGCGCTAAGAATCAAACGCCGGCTTAACGCGTTCGGATTGCGCACAACGATGGCGGACAAGAAGACCAAGCCGAGCGGGAATGGCGCCCGCTTTCGAAACCGGGCTGCCCACAGAGTGAAGTGAGTAAAGGGGGAGACTTTATTGGAACCGGAATTTTCGCTCAGCGGCGTTGCGACCAAATACTGGACGGCTGAAACAAGGCGGCTACCCGGCGCTGCCGCCTGCAGACCCGCGGCCCATTCATGAACGCGACGCCCTCCGCAAATACGGCCTATAAAATCCGACTTTTGCAGGCAGCGGGCACGGCGGACGGCGTTGAAGAGGCTGACGTCGATGAGCTCGCCCGGTGCGCCCAGCCTTTCGCCACACCGCAGGGGCGAGCGCCCGGCGCTAAACCAAACGAGAACGCTCTCCTTATAGAAACGGGCGCGATGGCCCTCACCCACCGATTGTCAGCAGCCGAAAAGCCCGCACTCATCTCGGTCTTTGGTCCCAATGACCTTTGCACGGCCCTGCCACCGGCTCGGAAAAATACCGGAACCTTCGCCCTCCGCACACTGACTAATTGTACTGGACTTTCGATCAGTAAAGCCGATCTGGAGCGGGTCGCCCGCCGGTCGCCGGAATTTTCTGCGCGACTGGGCGATGCCGGCGTGCGGGTCGCCGCGAACGCCGCCGCAAGCGTCAGCTTGGCGTTGCGCAGACCGCTCGAAAACCGGTTGGCTAACTTCCTCAGCCGGGTTGGCGATTGCGCCGTTCGCGACGACTGGCGACCGTCGGTTTCAATTGGACGCTTGTCTCAAAGCTTGATTGGCGACCTGCTTGGGGTCTCGCGCGAACACATCAACCGAACCTTTGGCATGTGGGAGAAATCCGGCGTCATTTTCCAAGCGAACAACGGGTCGCTGGTCATCGAAGACAGGCGTCGCCTCGCCGCCCTTGCTGCTGACGTCGGCGCCGCTGCGCGAGGACCCAGGGACACAGAATGGCTGTCGCAAATCGATCGGCACTTGGATCTCGGGCTTAATGTCAGCGCGTTCCACCTCGCCGTCGAGGCGGCGAAACGAACGCCAAAAGACGCGCGGTATCGGCACCGCGCGGTGCTCGCAACAGCGCGCGCCGGCTCGTCGGCGGAAGCGCTTACGCTTTTCACATCATTTGGTTTGTCTGAAGATGATCCGAACGACGAGATCGCCTGTTTGCGCCCGCGTATTCTTCGGGACATGGCGCTGTCGGTCGCGCAGGATACTGATGATGTGGCTGCGATCTCGCCGGCGCAGGCTGTCATTCCAGATCGGCTCAGCGACGAGCAAGCAGAAATGCTGAAAGCCTCGGCAGATGGCTACGCCAAGGCGTTTGAACGAAGCAAAAGCTATTACGCCGGCGTCAATGCTGCGGCAGGTTCGGCAATGCTAGGCGAGCTCGAAAAGGCGGCCCAGCTCGCAAAAGCCGCCGAGAAGGCGGCGCAGGAGGCAATTGACAAGGCGTCTGCGGATGATTGGGCAGCGGAAGAAACTGATCCCTCTCTTGACGATAATGATAGTGGCGACCTGTCGTCCCCTGACGAAATGGGGCCAGAATACTTCGCCCTGAGCGCCGCCGCCGAATGCGCCCTCATCAAAGGTGATCAAGATGGGGCCGCTGTTGGATTTGCCAAAGCGCGCGCCGCCTTCGACGCAACCTCGGGCAAACGGGCGGCGACACGAAAACAGCTCTTTAGACTGCGCACTGTCTGCGGCATTGACGACGCGTGGATCGATACCGCCACGCCACAAAAAAGACCCCTTTACTTTTGCGGCCCAATGGCGGCTCCGCCATCCGAGGAACAAAGCGCTGAAACGCTCACTGAAACGATCCGCCCTCTTTTCGATGACCATAAAATTGGTTGGGCGAGCGGCGCACTCGCTGCGGGCGCTGATATTATTTTCGCCGAAGCGTGCCTGGAGGCCGGCGTCCCTTTACACGTAACCCTACCTTGTGAGCCTGGCGCTTTTCTCGTCTCATCCGTAAAGCCCTTCGGCGGCGATTGGACGGATCGCTTTGCCGACTGTATGCGCCGTGCACAAACGATAGACTGGAACCGCCGCGAGAATGCTGGCTCTGACGCCGCTTACAGCTTGGCGGCAACCGTCGCCATGGGACGAACTGTTCGACAGGCCGACGCTTTGCAAACGACGCCGCTCGGCATATTCGCGTTGCGTGATGGAGGTGAAACGCTATCGCACCGTTGCTTTCGAACCTGGCAAGCGCAGGGCTTTGACGCCATCGACGCCCATGTCGACTGGGCCCAACCGCAAACGCCAGGAAAGTGCGTAGAGACGACCGACCACTTCGCGGTAATCGCGAGCGAACCCGATACTTCATGTACCGATTTACTTCGCAACTTAAGCGACGCGTTTATTGTGGAAGATGGTCTCGCCGCAGCACTCTTTTCAGCCCCTCAAGCAGCCTTCGACTGCGCCCAATCCGCCCTTAAAATTCAAAATGCGGACACAAAACTACGCCTTTGGCTAGACGTGGGCGTCGTTGCGAATACAACAAAGGATGACGGTTTGGATGCGTCTTTTTTAATGGCGGCCTGCCGTCCAGCGACGTCGACATCGAGAGTCTTTGCCAGTGAAGCCTTTGCGTTTGCCGCAAGTTTGACGCATTTGCGCGCGCGCCACTTCGAGTATGTGGGCTTTGCGCCTACGACGCAAAAAGTTGCGGCCTGCCCCATTTACGCCGTGTGCTAACGGATCGCCGTCAGGCAAACACCATGCTGACAATTGGCCTTAGTCCCGCTTCGTCATCCCCGTCAAAGGCTGCAAGCTTTTCGGAATCCACATCAAAGACCGCGCGCAAACCCCCTGCCTTATCGAAAACCGGAAGGACGATCTCAGAGCGCGATCTCGGATCACAAGCGATGTGTCCTGGGAAATCGTGCACGTCTTGAACAATCTGTGTTTTGCGACTTGAAGCAGCCGCGCCGCAAACGCCTTGCCCGAACTTAATCCGTAGGCAACCCAGTGTTCCCTGGTAAGGTCCGATAACAAGTTCGTCGCTCCGGGTTTCATCGACCAAATAAAACCCGGTCCAAAAAAAAGCGTCAAACGCGTCATGGGCCATGGCGGCAATGGTCGCCATCCGAGCGGTGATATTGGTTTCGGCGTCCAGTACGGACGTTACCTCGCGAAGAAGGTTTGCGTACCGCATTGCTTTCTCCGTCAACGCCATTTAAGCGCCGAAATCCGGAGGTGTTATCGAGACAGACATCATCGGCACGCCCTCGACGTGGACTGTGACCTCGTCACCCACGGTGACTTCGCCGACCCCTTCCGGGGTTCCCGTAAAAATAAGATCACCAGATTTGAGGATGAAATATTTTGAGAGCTCTTCGATGATCATCGGGATTGACCAGATCATCTCTGACAACGGCGCCTGTTGACGGATCTCTCCGTTCACCGAACATGTGAGCAGCGCTGACGCAATCGCGGTGACTTCTCCTTTTGGAACAATGTCCCCGATCGGCGCCGACCAATCAAACCCTTTAGCGGCGTCCCAGGGCCCGCCTGCACTTTTTGCTTTGTTTTGCAAATCGCGGCGGGTGAAATCACAGCCTACGGCGTATCCAAAAATATGATCATCAGCATCCCCCGCCGCGATGCTGCGCCCGCCTTTATCGATTGCGACGACAAGCTCGCCCTCGTGGTGGAGCGCGTTTGTTTCCGGCGGATAGGGGGCGTCGGCGCCTTGAAAAACGGCGTCAGCGGGTTTTGAGAAAAATACCGGCGGGTCGCTGCGTGGGTCGCCACCCAATTCAGCAACGTGGGCCGCATAATTCTTACCGATACAAAAAACGCGCCGTACGAAGAAGCGCCCGCCGCCGGCGATGCGCAAAGGCGTACGCTCGCTTTCACCGACGACGATCGAGGTCTCGGTTAATCCCGTCAAAGAATTTTCTGCCCGGTCGACGCCCAATCTTTAAGGAAGGCATCAAGCCCTTTATCCGTGAGCGGATGCTTAACCAAGGACGCAATCACCGCGGGAGGCGCCGTCGCCACATCAGCGCCAGCGAGGGCCGCGTCTTGAATATGCTGGGGTGACCGGATCGAGGCTGCGAGAATTTCGGTACGGAAATCATAATTATCGTAGATCGCGCGTATCATCCGGATGAGATCCATACCTTCTGAGCCGATATCGTCGAGGCGACCAATAAAAGGAGAGATAAACGAGGCGCCCGCTTTAGCGGCAAGCAACGCCTGGTTAGCCGAAAAGCACAGCGTAACGTTTGTAGCAATGCCTTCGTTTGAGAGCGCGCGGCAGGCTTTTAAGCCGTCCATCGTCAGCGGAAGCTTAACGGTGACGTTATCGGCGATCTTTGCGAGTGATTGGCCCTCGTCGATCATCGCACTCGCTTCAATGGCGGTAACCTCGGCGCTCACCGGACCGTCAACAAGCGCGCAGATTTCCGCAACGACTTCGCGAAAATCGCGACCCGATTTCATGATCAGGCTCGGGTTTGTTGTGACGCCGTCAAGCAAGCCGGTTGCCGCCAGCTCCTTGATTTCGTCCGTGTCAGCCGTATCTGCAAAAAATTTCATTGTCGATCATCCTGTTCACC
>JBCCTV010000229.1:0-4948 GCA_039197915.1 Pseudomonadota bacterium
GTAGTGTCGATCCACACTGTTACATTAGCGCCGCACCAAGCAATTTTTCAATAGCTAATTTAAAAAAATGCTTGCCTGTGCTGGCGGGAACAACGGGGAAAACTCGAAATTTCCATTTCAATCCCGTAAGAAAGCACCGCCTGCGTCCGGCGCTCGAAAGAGTGCGTTTGGCAGTCGCACGTCGGTTTCGACGTCCTGTAGGGAGACATAAGTCTCACCGTTTTGAGCGTCGCGCACCACCCATTCCCTGAGCGACAAGTCCGGCGCGTTAAAAACCAGGGCAAGTTCGCCGGCCGCATCATCGTCAACCGAGGCAAATGTCACTGCGACCGCATTAACGCCGCGCTCAACCGCCACCACGTCAGCTTCATCGAGATCAATCGACTTACTGAGCAAAAACTTTAGCGGCGTGCGCTTTAGGGGATAGAAATCCGTCGTCTCCAACTCGCTGTCTTGGACATAGACGTTGCCTTGGGTCGCCACAATTAAGAGCGGGCTTGGCGCGTCATATTCAAAGCGCGCGCGATTGGGCCGTCGTACATAAAACTGGCCAGTTGAAACGCCGCCCGACGGGGAGATTTGCGTGAACTTTCCGCGCGTCGTCGTTTCCCCTTCGAGATAGGCGCGCAAACGCTCCACCACCTGATCGTCGCTTAGTTCGCTGAAGACGAGCGCTTCTGTGGGCTCATCGAACGACGCCGCGCCAAAGTCATCCACGCCGCCCAGCGGGTCCTCGATCACGATCGGGTCTTGATCAGTCCCGCCGGTTGCAGTCCGGTCGGTTTCTGGCGCGGGGGTGGCGCGCCTTTCCGTGGCGGCGTCCTCCGTCTGCGGCGCATTCGGTTGCGCGACTATTGTCGCCGACGCCGTTTGCACCGAATGCGCTTCACCCGACAATGCTGAGCCCTCACTAGGGGTCTGGCCAGCGATCGTCTGAACAGCGATAGTCTGCGCGGTAGCGCTCGCGCTCACAGCGAACATAAAAGCCGCGCCGACGGTGAAGAGGCTAGACCGGCCTCGAACCAATCGGAGCCGCTTTGTGAGCTTTTGTTTCGTTGGTTTTTCTTGCGCAAGACCAGCGCGAACTTGGTCGGACAACGCTCTGGCGCCTGGCGAGAGGCGGGTCGACCCCGGCGTAAAACGCCGAAGCGTCAAAAGTCCAAGCGTCACAGTTATAGGCGTCAAAGCCATAGGGGCGCTCCTCGAATGTTGCCAACTTAATGACTGGCGGCGCTGCTTTAGGACCGTTTTAAGCACCACTATGCGCAGGATTTTGACGCCCATTCGGCCCAAGAGGCGCAATAATGGGGCGGCGCCTCACAAACGCGCGAGCTCTTCGTCGCTTACGTCGCGGGCGTCATCCACCAACATGATCGGGATACCGTCGCGGATGGGGTAGGCGCGCCGGGCTTTTTTGCTTACAAGCTCGTTCGCTTCTCGCACGTAAATCAAGGGGCCCTTGGTTTCTGGGCAAACCAGAATTTCCAGTAATTTCGGATCGATTTCTTCCGCTTCGTCAGTCATGGCTTTTCATCAGTGTAAAAATTTAAAACAAAGCCGTCAGTGCAAAATGCCTGCAGGGCTATTGCAGCGGCGCGTCGCCGCCTTCGCCAGCACTCGACATTTCCATTAACGCGATCAAACACTCCGCGCGCGCGGCCGTGTCCTCCGCCTCAAGGAGCGCTTGTTTTTCGTTAGGCGCAAAAGGGCACCCCATGGCGAGCGAGGAGACGAGCGCGTCAATGGGCGCTTCAGCGACCGCCTCCCAATCTGTTTTTAACCCTTCAGTATCGAGATAATGTTTCATCGCCCGCTCTAGGCGATCGCGGTCTACCATCATACCCGATTGATCAGATCCGAGATCATTGTCGAAGGCGGTGTAATCCACCTGCGCCTGGCGAAACGTTGTGTCGGCGTTTAGTTCTTCAACAAGCCGAAACCGCTTTTCCCCGGTCAGGGTAATCATATAGCGGCCGTCGCCGGTTTCACTAAAAGCCGTGATGCGACCGGCGCAACCAACGCCGTAAAGCGGCGGAGAGCCTTCCATGACGCCATCGCGGGGTTGCACCATGCCGATGATGCGCGCGCCTGCGAGAGCGTGATCCACCATCTCAAGGTAGCGCGGCTCAAAGATATTCAACGGCATCGATCCGCCGGGCAAAAGCAAAGCCCCGGTGAGCGGGAACAAGGGTGAGATTTCCGGCAGTTTGCGCGATGGCCGCTGCGACCCGGGCGTTCTCATGGGCTAGCCTCTCGCTCGATGAAACACTTAAGAAAAAAGGATCGACGACAGGCGTCGACGCCCTTTCGCCGTCGCTGGATGGGTCGGCCCGAGGGCGTCAAACACCGTGAGCAGTTTTTCGCGCGCCGCGCCGTCGCGCCAATCGCGTTCACGCATGGTGATTTCCAGCAATTGTTGAACCGCGTCTTCCATGGCGCCGGCGCCGATCTGCGCCTCCGCTAGATCAAATCGGGCTTCCAGGTCGCTCGGGTTTTGGGCGACCTTTTGGGCAAGCGCGCCTGCATCCCCGCTGCCTGCGCCAGCATCGGCAAGAGCAATTGCCGCGCGTACGGACGAAAGCGACGGATCATCACGGTCTTTTTCCGGGATCATCTCAAAAATCTGGCGCGCCTTGTCGTGGTCGCCCATCGCGAGCTGACAACGGGCGAGGCCGCCGAGCGCTTTTGCGTTTTCAGGCGTTTCGGGCTCAGTCGCTTGGGCGAGCTGGCTATAGGCTTGCGCAGCTGTCGCCACATCGCCAGCGTCAAAAGCTTGTTCGGCGGCTTCAAAAACACCGGCCAGATCGGCGGCGCCTTGGCCGGGGTCGCCTTGCTGCGCATGGGCCAGGAGCCGGTCGAGGAAGGCTTTGATCTCACTTTCCGGCACCGCACCCTGGAAGCCGTCAACGGGGCGGCCTTGCACAAAGCCGTAAATGGTCGGCACGGATTGAATGCGCAACTGGCTCGCCAACATCTGGTTTTTGTCGATATCGACCTTTGCGAGGGTGATCCCGCCGCCGGCCGCGAGCACGGCTTTTTCGAGCGCCGGGGTCAGTTGTTTACAAGGCCCGCACCAGGTCGCCCAGAAATCCACCACCACCGGCGCCTGCATCGATGCTTCGAGGACGTCTTTTTCAAAGGTCTCGATCGTGACGTCTTTAATCGCCCCCGCCGAAGCGTTTGAGGCTTTGTCGCCGCCGAGAGCGCCTAGAATGTCGACCATAAAATTCTCCTGCTCTGACAGATAGATGATGGCCCGCGCCGAGAAACGCAAGCGGCGCCCCTACTCGAACGGCGAGCAGCCTCGGGAAAACGCGCCACCGCCGCATACTATTAAGGCGACACACTAACAGAGGATCGCTGAGGCGGGACCCCGCGGGCGAGCGCCAGACCGCCGGATATTCATATTGGATCAGGCCAAGATCGTCTCAGGCGCTCAAAACAAAAATCTAGAGCATCGGGCTGATTCAGACTATTCGTCCGATGCTTTGGGCCGCCCTCGCAATTGGGCCTCAAGCTTCCGAGGATTTGGCGTCTTGTGATGTGCCGAGGTCCATAACAATGGGTTCGTGCCCGCACGCCTCAATAAACAGCAAGAGGTCCCCTGGCGCGATCGATGTTGAGGCCGTGTTCTTCAAGGGATGGAACCAGACGCGGTCAAACGCCATGAAGCGTTCGTCGACAATGACGCGCGAAATCTCGGAGGCGCCGTCGTGGATGAGCGCAAACGGCGTAACAGACCCCGGCTCAACACCCAAAATTTCGGCCATCTTATCGGCGCTACCGAATGACAATCGGCCTTTGGCCCCGATTCGTTTGCCTAGATCGACCAGATCAACGGCGGTGTCACACCAGGCGACGACCAGATAGAAGATTTTCTTTTTGTCACGCAAAAATAAGTTTTTTGAATGACCGCCCGGCATCTCCGCTTTATGGGTCCGCCCCTCCTCAACGGTGAAAAAAGCCGGATGGCGGATCGTTTCGGTTTCGATGCTAAGATCTTCAAAATATTGAGAAAGTTTTCCAGACAAATTCAAAATCAGCGACCATCCTAAATTGCGTTAACGATATTGTGCGCCGCCAAAATTTCGTGTTATCGCGCAAATGTTGGAGTGGGAGATCGCAGTGTTAACGATAAAATCGGCAACGGTAAAACAAGCGGTTGTAGCTTTAGCAATAACGTTTGCTTCCGTCTCAACATGCATGGCCTCGACGATAAATGCGTCACGGATGGGTCTAACGGGGCCGAACCAACTCATCACTTATGAGGAAGTTCTCTCAGCCAGCGGCTCGGCCGCGCGCAAGCAATATGTCGGGCTGGGCGGCGGTTACCTAGGCAACCTGATGAAGCTTGCCGCCCTTTCTGCGCAGCCCAAAAATATCAAGAGCGCCTTTTTCGCTGATGGCGGCTCGGGACAAACGTCCGGTTTCGGCGGGCTTATGCAGAGCGCCAAAGCTCAAAAATTTTCGCTTAAGTCACGGCTTTACTCACGCGGCGGCGGAATGAGCGTCAGCGGTTTTTTAAATGGCGGCATTTTTGGCGCGTTTATGGGCTTCTCAAACGCAAGCCCACTCAAAGAGAAATTCGCTAACGCGGAAACACTCATGGGCTTTACCGGTCTTGTGCTTGAGGAAATACCAATGGCGACGCCGCCAAAAGAAGAGGAAGCGTTTGAAACGCCAGCCTCTAACTTGGTTACGCCCCTTCCAGGCGCCGCCTTACTTTTTGCGACCGCAGTAGCTGGCGCCCTCGCCGCCCGACGCAAAGGTCAAATGTTGAGGCCACGTTAAGTGCAAAGTGGCTTTTCTTTAACGCCTCCGGATTAATCTCCAAATGATCGCCGCGTGACTAAACCCGTATTTTAGGCGTGGCGCGCCAGTTGGACGCCGGTCGCAAGAAACACTTGCCTCCGATGCCTCCTTCAGGCAGATAACGATACCGGTCAGA
>JBCCTV010000230.1:0-4926 GCA_039197915.1 Pseudomonadota bacterium
CCGACTTTGACCCCAACGCGCCCGGTTTGGCGAGCGACGAAGATCGCTATAATTCAGCCGTTTACGGTCGGTTTGAGTACGGATCCGCGTTTAAGGCGATTTCCGCGGCGATGGCGCTAGACGCTGGGGTTGCAACCGAAGCAAAGCAGTATGACGCTCGTAAACCGATCCGCGTGGGCGGCCATATTATACGCGATTTGCATGGCAAAAAACGCCTTCTCACGTTTTCTGAAGTTGTTCAGTACTCATCTAATATTGGCATGTCTCGCGTTGCTGCCGAGCTTGGGCCGGAACGCCAGCGCAAATATCTCACTGATCTCAATGCGCTCGATACGTTGCCGATAGCCCTGAAGGAGCGCCGGGCGCCGATGCCGCCGGGGCAGTGGGGGCCTTCGGAAAATGCGACCGTTTCGTTCGGCCACGGCATTGCCGTCACATCGCTCCATGTGCTGAGTAGTTTTTCCGCTGTCGTGAACGGCGGCGTATACCGCACCCCTGGTTTTTTGGCGGACGGCCAGCAACGACCGACGCGCCGGGTTTTTTCGGAGGAAACAAGTCATACAATGCGCCGGATATTAAGGCGCGTCGTCACCCACGGAACAGCGTCATTGGCGGACGTGCCAGGCTATTACCCTATCGGAAAAACGGCGACTGCGGATAAACCCTCGAACGGCGGATATGATCGCTCGACGCGCCTTTCAAGTTTTGTTGGCGCGTTTCCAGGCCAGGCGCCGAAATACGCCATTATGGTGACCCTAGATGCGCCTCAACCAACGAAGGAAACGCAAGGACTGGCGGTCGCTGGCGTCAACGCTGCGCCGACCTTTGCGCGGATCGCGTCGCGTTTAGGCCCATTGTTTGGGGAGGCGACCGTGCGTGAGAGAGAGGCGTTGCGCGGCTTCATGGAGCGTCCTGCGAACACCATTGCGGATGCGGGACGTCAGGATTTCAATCATGTCCTAGCAAGTGGCGTTGCGGCGGATCGGTCAACCGTCGGCAGTCGGACAATAGCCCAGGCGCCGTTAATTTCAGGCGCCCCAGTCGCTAGAACACAAATCGCCAGTACACAATTCGCCAGTACACAAATCGAAACTGAACAAAGCGCACCGTGAAGCTATCAGACGTCACCGGTGTCGCTGAGGCCTCGTTTCCGATCAATCCGCTGGTGACCGGCGTTACCTGCGATAGCCGTCTTGTGGCCCCTGGCTATGTGTTCGCAGCGCTTCCGGGTTCGCTTGTCGATGGTGCTGCGTACATTCCGGAAGCGGAGCGTAAAGGCGCTGTGGCCTGTATCGCGAAGCCGGGCATTGCCGCATCAATACCGATTATTGAAGACGCTAATCCCCGGCGCCGTTACGCGGAAGCGGCTTCGCGCTATTATAACGCGTCTTTTGACTGTGTTGCCGGTGTTACTGGAACGAACGGCAAGACTTCCACGGCTTACTTTGTCGAGCAAATATGGTCCGCCCTTGGATTAAGTGGCGCCAGTGTCGGCACCCTTGGCGCACGGATGGCGGGTTTTTTCCAGGAAACAAGTCATACGACCCCAGAGCCAGCCGCGCTGCACCAAGCGTTGCAGGCGCTCTCTGGCGCGGGCGCGCAACGCGTCATCCTCGAGGCGTCCAGTCACGCGCTCGACCAGTCTCGCTTGGACGGCGTTCAATTTGATATCGCTGCCTTTTCAAATATCACCCAGGATCATCTCGATTATCACCCGGATTTCGCGTCCTATTTCGATGCGAAAATGCGGCTCTTTGAAGACCGTTTGCGCGACGACGGAATTGCGGTTGTCAACCGTGATGGCGCGCACAGCGACGCCGTGTGTGACCGGATCAGCCGGAAAAAAAGAACAATCCTGACGACAGGTGTGACGGGTACTGATGTTCGTTTGGTTTCTGTATCACCAACACCAAAGGGATTGCTGGTTGATATTGATATCGGAAAAACCACGCAGTCGTTAAAGCTGAAGACGATTGGCGCTTTTCAGGCTGAGAACGCGGCGCTTGCGGCCGGTGTCGCGCTTGCAAGCGGTGCGTCGCGTTCTGATGTTTTGCAAGCGATGGAGCAGATCGAAAGTGCGCCAGGCCGCATGCAGTTCGCTGGGGAAAAGAATGGTGGGGCCGTCTATGTTGACTACGCCCATACGCCAGCAGCGATTGACGCCGCGATTAAGTCAATACGTCCCCATGCTGATGGCAGGCTGATCATCATTATTGGCGCTGGCGGTGATCGCGACGCCTCGAAGCGGCCATTAATGGGCGCGGCTGCTGCCGCTGCGGACATTGTGATTGTCACGGATGATAATCCGCGCTCAGAAGACCCGGCGGCCATTCGGGCGGCTGTGCTTGAAGGCTGTCCCGGCGCGCAAGAAATTGCCGACCGCGCTGACGCAATTGCGGCCGGTGTCGCGATGCTGGGCTCTGGCGATGTCCTATTGGTTTCGGGAAAAGGGCATGAAACGGGGCAAACGATCGGAGCAGAGACTTTGCCCTTTAGCGATGTTGAGGTTGTGCGTCAGATGACAGCGAACTGACTGATCCGGGTGAGGAGAAACCTTGATGGCGAACAATTTGTGGACCGCCTATGAAGCCGCCGCTGCAACCGGCGGCGCCTTATGCGCGCGCGGTGGCGCACCCGGCGAATGGCTTGCCGAAGAATGGTCTGCGGGTGGTGTTTCCATCGATACAAGAACCCTCAAGCCTGGCGAAATTTTTGTGGCCCTTGAGGATGCGCGTGACGGGCATGAGTTCGTTCGTGCGGCGTTTGAGCGGGGAGCGGCGGCCGCGCTTGTCGCGCGCGCGCCAAACGATGCACCGGACGGCGCGCCGTTCCTCGTTGTCAATGACACGCTTACCGGACTGCGCGCGCTAGCGGCGGCCGCGCGCGGGCGCAATTTTGGCAAGCGGATCGGCGTTACCGGCAGCGTTGGCAAGACTTCAACGAAGGAAATGTTGCGCACCGTTTTATCAGCGTGTGGACAAACCCACGCGGCGGACAAGAGCTTCAACAACCATTTCGGGGTGCCGTTGACGCTCGCATCCTTGCCCATGCGGGCTGATTTCGGCGTTTTTGAGATCGGTATGAACCACGCCGGGGAGATTACGCCGCTCACGAACCTTGTGTGCCCGCATGCGGCAATCATCACCACGGTTGGTGAAGCCCACATCGAAAATCTTGGGTCGCGCGAGGCGATCGCCGAGGCGAAGGCGGAGATTTTGTCTGGCGTGCTCGCGGGCGGTGCGGCTGTCTTGCCCTATGACAATGACTTCTTCGAGCTCCTGAAGCAGCGCGCCGAGGAAGCAGGCGTCACGCGCCTTATTACCTTTGGCGAAAAAGAGGGCGCTGACTACCAGCTTATTTCCTACACGCCGTCGGAGGCGGGCGGCGAATGCGTCGCCCTGATCAAGGGAACGGAAACGCCGTTTTCGCTTTCGCTGCCGGGCAAGCACCATGCGTTGAACGCGCTTGCCGTTTTCGCTGCAGCAATCGCCGTCGGCGCCGACCCCGCAACGGTAATCAAATCAATTTCAAATTTTTCTGCGGGCGCGGGGCGCGGCGCGCGCCTGACGCTCGACATTGGTGGAAAGACAGTCGAAGTGCACGACGAGAGTTATAACGCAAACCCCACATCAATGCGCGCAGCAATTGAAGTCCTCGCCGCGACGTCCCCCAAGGAAGGCGCCCGGCGGATTGCGATAATTGGCGAAATGCTAGAGCTTGGACCAGACGCGCCCCGCTACCACGCTGAAATCGCCAATGATTTGGCGTCAGCCCAGGTCGCGCGTGTTTACGCGGCCGGCGGGCTCACGGAGCACCTTTGGACGGCCTTGCCAGAGGCGATGCGTGGAGGTTTTGCGGCAAAGGCGGAGGAAATCGCCGCAATGTTGATCGACGACGTTCGCGATGGCGACATAATTCTCGTCAAAGGATCAAACGCATCAAAGGTTGGCGACGTTATCAAGCGGCTTGAATCTGCAGGGAAACAAGACCAACCGTAGACTTAGTGCGAATTCCGGCGCGCGAATACCGGTGCGCGCTTACCGGCCAAGCGCGCTTTTGAAGACTTTTAATACGCCTCGAAATTCGTGACCCGTTTCCGCGAAGGTGCTCACCTAGTATGTTATACGAACTATTATATCCGCTTGCTGATCAATTCTCGATTTTTAACGTTTTCCGGTATATTACCTTCCGCACCGGCGGCGCGATTATTACAGCGCTCTTCATTTCGTTCTTTTTTGGGCCAAGCCTGATCCGCTGGATGCGGGTGAAACAAGGGCGGGGGCAGCCTATTCGAGAGGATGGCCCACAGAGCCACATCATCGAAAAGGCGGGGACGCCGACCATGGGCGGCGTGTTGATCCTCGGCTCGCTTACGTTTGCCACCTTTTTATGGGCGCGGCTTGATAACCCTTATGTGTGGGTTGTGATGGGCGTAACCCTGGCTTTTGGCGGCCTCGGTTTTATCGACGATTACCTGAAGGTCACAAAGCAGACCGCGAGCGGCGTTGTCGGCAGCTTAAAACTGATTGTGCAATTCGCGGTGGCGCTGCTCGCTGGCTATGTCTGCATGAAAACGCTCGACGGTGCGCCAGGCTCTTTGCAGGGGATCGCGTCGTCCGTGCCCGTTCCCTTCTTCAAAGACTTTGTCATTCCGCTCGGGATCTTCTTCGTCCCCTTCGCCTCATTTGTGATTGTCGGGGCGTCCAACACTGTCAACCTGACAGACGGTCTTGATGGCTTGGCGACCGTGCCGGTGATGATCGCTGCGGCCGCCTACGCCTTCATTGCTTATCTCGTCGGCAATTCCGTTTACGCTGAATATTTACAAGTGCCCTATGTGCCGGGTGTTGGCGAATTGGCGATTATCTCCGGCGCGATCATTGGCGCTGGGCTTGGGTTTTTATGGTTTAACGCCCCGCCGGCGGC
>JBCCTV010000231.1:0-4826 GCA_039197915.1 Pseudomonadota bacterium
CACCGCTCTTTGCCATGGCTCACGGCATAGAGCGGTGAAGCGTCCCTTTTGTTGGCGCCAACACTACGCTGAATAAAGCATGAGGATCAAGATGATCAGTATTAAGACGTTTAAGTCAGCGGCTTTCAGCTCTGCTGTGCTCATTGCCCTGTCATTGCAAACTGGCGGCGCCCAAGCAGAGATGAGCGAAAGCGAAATCAACGAACGCGCTGAAAAGATCCACGCCAATGTTGTCACCGTTGACACCCATGTGGACGTTCCTTTGAACTATGCGAGCGTCTATGTTGATCCGGCGCGGTTTACCGAAGCGCAGGTCGATCTCCCGAAGATGCGGGCAGGCGGGCTCGATGCCGCATTTTTCATTGTTTATACGCCCCAGGGCGACCTAACCGAACAAGGCTATGGCGAGGCGTTGCGTATCGCGGAAACCCGTCTTGCCGCGATCAAACGCATGGTAAGGGCGTATCCGGAGCAAATTACCCTTGCAGAATCCTCGAAAAAGGTTGCCTCAATCGCCCGGTCGGGACGCCGGGTTGCGCTGGTCGGCATGGAGAACGCTTTTCCTTTGGGGCCGTCCATTGAGCGCGCAGAATATTGGCGCGACCAGGGCGTGCGCTATATGGGAATCACCCATTTCGGGCATAATCAGTTTGGCGACAGTTCCAATCCAAATACGGCGAAGGGCGAGACCGAAGACAAGTTCGGCGGACTTTCCGATCTCGGCCGTGAATTAGTGGCGGAGCTCAATCGCTTAGGCGTCATGGTGGATGTGAGTCATGCGGGCAAAAAAACCATGATGCAGGCGACCGCTTTGTCGAAGGCGCCCGTCATCGCGTCCCACTCAGGCGCGATGGGCGTTTCCAACAGCCCGCGTAATCTTGATGATGAACAATTTAAGGCGTTGGCGGAGAATGGCGGCGTCGCACAGATGGTTGCATTCGACACCTATGTGAAGCCGCTGAACGAAGAGCAAATCGCTTTCCGTAAAGATCTTGCCAAAGAATTGGGGATCGAGACGCGCGAGAAACGTAGCAAAGCGAGCAAAGCCGTGCTCGATGAATACCGGGAACGCGCTCAGGAGGTCTGGGAGATAGCGGCCCGCGCGACCGTGTCTGACTTTGTCGACCATATTGACCACGCAGTGAAAATTGCGGGCGTGGACCATGTGGGAATTGCGTCGGACTTTGACGGCGGCGGCGGCGTTGTCGGTTGGGATGACGCGAGCGAAACCCTCAACGTCACGCGAGAATTGGTTCGTCGCGGATATTCATCTGCGGATATCGAAAAGATTTGGGGCGGCAATTTGCTTCGTGTACTGCGCGATGTTCAAGCCGTTTCCCGCACCCTGAACCGCAGTTGATATCTCGAAGGGTGCATTTCATGGCGCTTGCCGTTCGGCGTCAGCTTTGAATGGGTTGTGCGCGAGCGGATTAAACGGGTTTGCGTTGGGCTCTGCGGCTTTTGCTTCGTATATCTAGCCTGACGCCACCCGTTCTAGCACGCCGACACGTACGCCATCGAAAACATATTGCGTCGACAACGCCATCAAGAGCATGCCGAGGAGGCGTGATACGGCGTTCATTCCAGTGCGCCCCATGGCCTCCGCAATCTTGCTGCCGAAGGACATAAGCAACACCGCCGTCAACAAAGTTAAATAAGCCGCGCTAAGCGCCGCGCCACGCTCGGCGATCGTTTTGTCCGGCCCCATCAGCAGCATCATGGTTGCGATCGCCCCGGGGCCCGCCATTAAGGGAATGGACAGCGGGAAAAAGGCGATGTTTTCGCGCGCCGACGCCTTTGGCCCCGGCGTCTTCGCTTCTAGCTCCCCATCGGGCTCGAAAAACATCCGAAAACCCATCAAAAAAAGCAACAACCCGCCGGCTGTGCGGAACGCCGCCATGGAAATGCCGAGGTGGTGCAACATCACCCCGCCGACAAAGCCGAAAAAGGTGAGAATACTCGCAGCGATCAGCGCGGCTTCAAGCGCGATGCGCCGGCGCTTTGCGGGAAGGTCTTCTTTTGTAAGCGCTGCAAAGATTGGCGTCGTCATGATCGGGTCAATAACGATGAAGAGCGTCACGAAGTCCGCCAGGAAGGTCGAAAGGAAGAGATCCATGGGCGTGGTTTCTGAAGGCCCGGCCCAATTGTCAATGTGAGCTCATCGCTTTCGCATGGGCGCGCCAAAGCCGCCGTCCAAGCCTTAGTAAGGTTAAAATGGCGGTTAATTCGTGCTCGTCAATTTTAGGTGTTGTCAGTTCTAACTTTTTCTTCTGCTGCAGCCTTAGCTTGCGTGTTCTCGCCAATTTTCTTTGCGGGGACACCCGCTACGATCGCGTAGTCATCAACCGTCTTGGTGACCACGGCGTTCGCTCCAATTGAAACGTGTTTGCCAATTTTAACGTTGGCTAAAATCTTCGAGCCCGCTCCAAAATCAATATGACCTCCAGCAGTAATCCCCGTAGTCTTTGATCCCATCAACGTTGTATGATGCATAATAAGGCAATTTGGGCCTAATATCGTCTTGGGGTGAATGACAATTCCAAGCGGGTGCGGCAACTTTAGGCCGCCGCCGAGACCTGTGCAGGAGAGCGGGATATCTGATGCAGTTACGATTGACCAGAAACGGTGGCGAAGCACAATCAGTCTTCGCCTTGCGGCCGTTAGCAATCCTGTTTCAAACTTCAGTCGTTGATAATCTCTTATTGTCTTTAAGAGCTTCCGCCCTGGGTCCCAAAATGCTCGTGGGCGTTCCCTCGACCAATTTGGTTCTGTTGCCGAAACGATAAATGGGGTAGGTGAACGCTCTTCCAACGCCGGTTCTGGTTCGATACGCATACTTTCGATCATCAGCCCCGCTCCTTCGACCGCCTAATCGCTTACTGCTCGACGGCAACCAGTTTTATGAAGTTCGCTTGCCTCAGCAAACAAGCCTATCCTTTGCGTGGTTTTCGTCTCACGCGCAAAACCCACCCTGTGTTGCTTTATTATTCTGCCCAAAAGCGCTATTAAGGTTAATAGAAAGCGACCGTCGGCGTCCCGTGGGCGTTGCAGTTGGGGAATGGGGCCACATTTTTATGTCGACGACTGGAAAACCAGCGAATACGTCTTCACGTCTCACGACCGCTCGCTTGGCGCTAACGGCCAGTGCGTTTGCCTTTCTAGGCGCTTGCGCAACAAGCGGCGGCAGCGTTTATAGCGATGCGCGATACGCCCCCGGCGACCGCCTGTATCGTAAAAACAATGTGGAAGCGCTCTATCCGCGAAACATTAGCCCGAGCCAAAGCAAACGTCTCGAGCTCGCGTCTTTCCAGGGTATCGAAGGGGCCCGTCTCGCCCATCGGCTCTATCCTGGAGAACGCGCTGAAGCCCTGGACGGCGCGTGTGAGCCAAGGGTCACGGCCGCGCCGAGCGAGAGCCTCTATGACATTGCCGACCTGTGTGATGTTTCGGTGCTGACGCTTGCTGATTTCAACCCCGGCGTTCAATCCCCAAGTCGACTTCCGACAGGCGCCGAGATTTATGTGCCCCATGTGAACCCGACCCGCGGTCTTGATATTATGGAGCTGGACGGCGGCGTGGCGCGCGTTGGTTACGGCGTCGATTCGCTGCCGTTGAGCCCGCTTTATCTCGGCGGCGGCGTTTCCCTTGGTGATGGGGCGCACGTTATCTCAGCGGGCGACACACTGACCGCGCTTGCAGTCAAGTACGACGTTTCGGTCCAATCCCTCGTTGCTGCAAACCCGTCGCTTGACTGGGTGAGAATGCCGGTTGGCGAAGAAGTTCGCCTACCGGCGTCAGCAAACGCTGGCGCAAAGACCGCCAACGCCGTGTCGTCAGCGGAAAGTGATAGTCTTGACACTGAGGACTATGCGCCAGGCTATATTCGGGCGCGCGATGTTTACGGCGACGGTCCGGTTACGCCGGCGATCGCGCCAAGCGTCGCAAAAACGCGTGTATTTTCACCGTCGTCAGCGCTCGATTTAAGCACCGACTCCGTGCGCCCTCGGGGTAGCGTAACAATCTCGGCCGATGGCTTCCCTAAGAACGCGCTTGTCAGCATATATCGCGGCCCAAACCGAAGCGACATGAGGTTTGTCGGCGATGTACAAACTGACGGCTCTGGGTCATTGCGCACGAGCGTGTCCGTCGGTTCTGGCAACGCGGGAGGGGTAATATTCCTCGCTGCGCTCGATGGTGTGAAAGTGTACAGCCCAAGGGTCGCGATCGAGACGATAAAGCCTGAGTAGTGTTTATATTCTGCTATCAAAGAATTTACTTAATGGTAGTTCGTTCTCAGACCATATTGTGCTTAGGCGTTTGCTAATATTCAGTGATCCGCTTAAACGGATGATTGCGAAACGTTTCTATAGTATTCAACAATCGTGTCGACTTTTTCTCGCCAGCTAAAGTCACTTTCTACTCGATCGCGAGCTTTTGTCCCAAGCCGCACGGTAAGATCCGGATCATCGATAAACTTAAGCATTGCTTCTTCAAAACCCGACACAAGCGTGCTTCGATTTGTAGGTGCAATGAGCATCCCTGTGGTCTCATCGATATAATCCGTGGGGCCGCCCCAAGCCGTCGCAATAGCAGGCGTCGAACTGGCAAACGCTTCCAAGATGACAGCACCGCCGGCTTCGGTTAATGAAGGTAGGACGAGTGCGTCGGCGTCGCGCAGCGCGCTTTTTATTGTCTGGTGGGACTGGAAACCTCTGAATTGCACTGGCGCATCCAATTTTTGCGAAAGTGCCTCAAGTGATGAGCGCTCTTCGCCATCGCCAATGATAACAAGATCTGCCTGATTCTTCAGCCGCGCGATCGCCTCA
>JBCCTV010000232.1:0-4793 GCA_039197915.1 Pseudomonadota bacterium
CAACAAAGGCATGAACCCGCTTGCGCAGGTCGAGAGAATAACTTCGGGGCATCCTGAACCTCCTGTTCAGGATGAATCACTGTTCGAAACAACTGCAAAGACCAATCGATTCTATCTGGTCGCGAAATGCTCTAGAGCAACGAAGCGTTTCAGATTGATGCGAAGTTGCTCTAGCGCTCTAAATAGTTCGTCAGAGGTGACGCCTTCAACGAAGCGGGGCTCGGGTGTCTTTATACTGATAATTTTCATCCTCAGCATAGCGCCGCTCTATTTGTTGCGGGTGATCAACGGTGATTGAAGGGCCGTTAATCCACAAGACAAACCCGCGAGCGCATAGTTGATCACCTGGCGATATATCGGCGATGCGCTGTTGCCGACGCCATTTCTTAAAGTCCGCGCTCCGCAGTGTTATGGTGAAATCCTCTCGGTAGTCTTCCCCGAAATTGATATACATCCGCCCACGGATGTCTGCTACAGATAATGCCTCTCCACAGACAATCGACACTCGGCCAATTGCGCCCTCGGCTTCTTTCGCGGCTAAACGCAAACTATTTTGGGCCGCCCATCCGCCAGCCAATGCTTTATGAGCGCGCCATTCATACACCAAGAGTTGCCGAATTTGTGAAGCGTACTCTGTTTCCGGCGCAACCATCACAGCGCCAGCTGATACTAGACGGTCTTGAAGGGTAGGTCCTTGAAGATCTTCCACCAGGGGACACCCGCCGCCATCGTTTGTATTTGTCTGACTAAGACCAAAAACTATCTTATCCGTGTAGTAAACATATATGACAGTCCGCCCCCATCGATCCGTATACCCAACCTTATCGATCGAAATAAGGTTCTTATCCAAGAACGCCTGTAGACGCTTTTGACCATCTTCCGTTTGCCGACTTTTCTGCGAGGGATCATCCAGCGAAAACGGCGCAATATCCGCGAGCCGGAAGACCTCATCGCCACAACGAAATTCATTCGCCGCCGTCGCAATAAAGCGATGCTTCACAGTTGACACCCCATCACCGGCCAAGTCTTGCGTCGCCCCAGGCTGAGCTAGGGCAACCGCAATAAGACCAATAAGCGAGGCCAAAGTCGTTTTAGAAACCAAGAAGCGGTCTAATTTCGATCCAGCAACGAACAACCGTAGTTGCATTGCCAACCGGCGGCTTTTTTCGCGCTGTCGAGCCCCCACGCCGCACCATCAATTCATGATCGCGCGTCGAACACGGACAGTTTCACTGGCGATTGACCCCTCCTCGTCAGCGACCTCGATCTCGAAAAAGCCGTCAACATCAGGACGCCAAAACGCACGCCCTTGCTGCTTTTTTATGGGTCGGCCATTCACGTACCAAGTGTATTCGCCCGCACCGCCAGACGCTGACAGAATATATCCGCTTTCACTTTCAACGCCTCTGATGAGCTCCACGCCCTCGCCTGGAAATATCATCCGAAGCGGGGCCTGTCTGCCGCCAGCATCTAACGAAGTCGCTTGCGAGGATTTCAAACGAACGGGCCCCGACGCCGTTAATATATCGGCTGCTGGGCGCTGCTCATAGGCGCCGTCGCCCTGCATTGCAATATCCATCAGCTTAAAGAGTATCGGCAACGCCGCTTTGCGACCCGTCTGACCAGGTCTCGGCGCACCATCAGCGCGGCCTACCCAAACTACTGCAGCATACCCGCCAGCGTGCCCCGCGGCCCACGCGTCCCTGTACCCGTAGGACGTCCCCGTTTTAAACGCCAAATCGGGCGCCCGCCTTACAAGATGAGCGGGAGCGCGCCCGCTTAACGACGGACCCGTCTTTAAAATATTATTGATCGACGTCGCAGCTGTTTCCGACATCAAACGGACTGACATCGCAGGAATATCCGTAGACGCTATATTAATTGGAGAAGCCATTCCCTGGTTCGCTAAAGCCGTATAGAGAGCAGCCAGACTTCGGCTGGAAACTCCAACACCACCGAGCCCAACCGCTAAACCTGTCTCGCCATCGGCATTTTTCTCAACCGTTAACCCAGCCCCAGCGCTGTCCAGCGCGTTGACAAAACGGGTCGCCCCCACCGCCCCCAGCGTTGCAACAGCGGGAATGTTCAACGAGTGTTTGAGGGCCTCGGCGGCCCGCACATCGCCGCGAAAGCGCCGGTCAAAATTTTCTGGCCGATAAGAACCGAACGCCCGTGGCATGTCATCAATGATTGTCGCTGGCCCTACGACGCCATCATCGAAAGCGATGCCATAAATAAAGGGCTTTAACGCTGACCCAGGCGAACGCACCGCTTTTGTCAGGTCAATCCAACCACCAGGCCGTTGAAGGCTTGAAGAGCCAACCAGGGCGCGTACTGATTGTGTCTTAGTATCAACAAGGATCATTGCGACCTGAGCCGGCGCGTCGACACCATCGCGAGCGAGCACCTCAGCCACGGATTGTAGACGATAGTCCAACGTTAACGGATGAGCGGTTTGGCGTCCTGCGTCTTGCCTTACCGCTTCGTTCGATGCGTGGTAGGCAAGGCCCGGATGCAAAGGCCGTCGTTCTTGTGGGAGCGGATCATTCGTCGCTTCCAAACGATATTGCGGCGTAATCTGATCAAGCGTTACTAACTCTTCTAAAATCGCGTTCCGGGCGATTAACGCTGCCTGTGAGCGTCGATCTGGCCGCCGCGCCTCTGGGGCTTGTGGCAACGCAATCAAGAGTGCTTGCTCCGCATCCGTCAGTCGTTCCGGCTCTTTGTCAAAATAGGCTAAGCTTGCCGCACGCACGCCCTCCAGATTTCCACCATAGGGGGTCAACGTTAAATACAGTGCGAGTATTTCGTCCTTACTGAGACGGCGTTCAAGTTGAAGCGCACGGAAGGCCTCGATCAGTTTTGAACCCAGCGTGCGTGGTCGCGGCTCAAGAAGCCGTGCCGTTTGCATGGTAATGGTTGACCCGCCGGAGACGATCCTCCGGCGCTTTACATTAGAGATCGCCGCGCGCGCGATTGCCCACGCATCAACGCCTGCGTGGCTGTAAAACCTCTTGTCTTCAATCGCGATCAGTCGCTTACGGAATGTTGGGTCTATATCCTCGGCAGTGACGTGGAACCGCCAAAGGCCGCCGGTCGTCGTAAATGCATGTAGGACGTTGCCTTCCCGGTCGATGACCACGGGCGAGAGATCTGCTGCACGATCGAGTGGCGGCGGAAGAAATCGGTCGATCAGCAACAAGGCGACAACCGCGAAGAATAGTAAGCAAACTAGTTTCAACGCCACAGGACGCCGCTGGAACGTCCAGCGCCCTGCATCAAGCCGCGTTGAAATTTTGCGAATCATAAGAGCGGCGGCCGCTGTATTGCTCGACGGGGGTAACGCGCGAAGGTGATGTTTTCGAACAACCTATTCATTCGCTGCGGATATTTGAACGCGAGACGCAGCCGTTCGACCGACCACGCCAGGACGGTACATGTCTTCGATAACAACGCCAGGTACAACGAAGTCTCCCGGTGTGACGGCTCTTACGACATAAGCGAACGTGAAACGCTCGCGGCGCACATCGATGGCGGCGACGAAGCGGTCGTCTCTGGCTTCAGCAATTTTCGCCCGTGAAATTGGTCCAATCCAGGAGTAAGGACCGCCCCCCTCACCGCGCGCTGAACCGCCGTCTTCTGGTCGCAGTACCGTGACAATCTCAAAGCCAGGCGGCAGCAAATCAGCGACGATCGCAGGATGTAAACGCTCTCCACTCGCCTGTCCGGAGATCGCAATCACCAATTGATCATTTTGCTTGATGTTGAGAAGGTCAGCGCGCGTCCCATCACGGTTTGCGATGAATTTTACAGCATTAAACCCAGAAAAAACCTGGGGCGGCGCCTGAAGCGGGGCGCCTGAGGCCGTCACGGTTCTGAATATCGGCCCATCGCTGAGGTTCGTGTAGGTCACACCGTCTCCGCCGAGCGACCGCAACGCCGGTGAAAAACTAGGCGCTGCAACGTTAGCGATACGTTCGCCGTCAACCGAGATATTGAGCGGGCCCGCCGCGCGCAACAGCGCCTGGCTTGCGATCAACACAAACGCTTTCTCTTGCGTTTGCATGCGCTCTGGCTCTTTCAAGCGCTGATCGAACGCAGCTGAAGCGGCGCTAACGACGGCGCCGCGCCCGGTCTCCGACGCAAGCGCTAAAACACCGGCAACGTCGCGCAACGCGGTCTGATAATAATCGCCAGTGTTTTCGAAGCCGATCACGTGCAAGGACTTTTGGAATGCGCTTTCGGCGCGCGCCACATCCCCAGAAAGCGCCAGAGCGGCGGCGATGTGCGCCCGGGCGAGCGGGCTTGGCGTGGCGTCCAACAGTCCGTCGTGAAAATAGCGCAGGTCCGACAGGTCGGCGCGACCGGCGCGCGCTAGCACGTAGTGTGCGTAAGCAGCCGCGCGACGTCTTAAATTAGCGGTGCTATCATTCGAGCCCGGACCTTCATAGGCGCGCCGACGATAATTGACAGGGGTAAATCTGTTTGGCTCGGAGAAATCCGCCAACGCTTGGTAGGCCTTTTCAAGGGCCGCATCCGGAACGCCGTACCCCTCGCTTTTCGCGCGCTGCAGAAATTCCGTCACATAAGCGCCAATCCACGGAGTCGCCGCACGGTCGCCAATCCGCCATAGGCCGAAGGCGCCGTCAGTCCCTTGCCGATTTAAGAGCGAGTTTACCGCTTCTTGCACGCGAGGACGCACGGCGCGGTCTGGGTCAGCGCCACTGGCGCCACCCAATACATCCGCATAAAGAAGAGGAAGCGCCGTGCTAACAAGCTGCTCCGAACATCCG
>JBCCTV010000233.1:0-4740 GCA_039197915.1 Pseudomonadota bacterium
ATCGCCCGCATGGCGCCATTCGCCCAGGGCTGCGCTTTCAGACCGTTAAGCGTGGCGCCGATTTGTTGAGTGAAATTGATAATACGCATTCAAACAATTAAGCGGTCGGATCGATTTACAAAAAGCGGAATGCGAGGAACCCCTATGAGAGCCTTCCGCTCCCGTTCTTGGGTGGCTGCATCGCGGCGGGCAAAATCCCCGCACCTAGTTTACGGCGGACTTTAGTGCATTTCGCCGTTAGACGTGTGTGGCTGAAGGCTCCCATCCGAAGACGCCGCAAAAGATGCTCTGCAAGTCAATAGCCTAGAGCGCCGGATGATGACCTTACACCGCGCGCAGATTGTCGTAGGCGCTTAAAACAAAGACCCTAAAGCAACTTCGCATCAATCTTAACCGCTTCTTTTTTCTAGATTTTTGTTTTGTCGCGTTTTCTTGGCCCCCAACCGGTCTCCACTTAGGCGGAAAACGCTCTGGAGCATTGGGTTGCTTCCAGCTAATCGCCCGATGCTCTAGCCGAGAAAGGGACAGATCTTCCGCGAAGGTATTCGGCCTTGAGCGCCGTATTTAAGAAGCAGCTCATCCGCGTGCGGAACGGACGCCAGGCGATGTTCGCCTCAAATGAAAAAAGACCCCGAAAACGGGGCCTTTTCCACGTAAAGACTAGTCGAGTGAATTTAGCGACGGCGGCGCCGTTTTTTGCCGTCACCCCGATTATTCTCGATGATGTTGTTTGTAATCTTTGGCTTCAAGCCTTCACGCACGAAAATCGAAAGGCCTGAATTGCCGCGAATCTCATTGTCCTCGATGAAGCCATTGGCCCCAAACGGGATCGCGACGCCGTCACCTTCGTTCTTGATAATTTCGTTGCGGCGAACGATCGAGTTCTTCGCATATTTATCGAGGATCAGACCTGCGCCTTGGTTGTTGCGGATTTTATTCCCAATGATCGACGCTTCGCCGTAGCCGGACGATTTAACACCCGTCGAAACGTTTTCGTAAATCTCATTACCGGTAAGGACCACGTCCGCGCGGCTGCCCGCGGCGATATCCACACCGATGCGGTTATTTGAGATGATGTTGCTGATAATGCTCGTATTCATCAGCGAGTGGGCTTGCTCAACATAGATGCCCTCTGAGCCGGCGCTGATGCGGTTCTTTTTCAGCGTTACTGTACCACCGGTGATGCGGATTGAAGGTCTCGTGGTTGATCCGAGGACGTCGCTTTCCTTCAGGGTGAAGACGCCGCTCGCAACGTCAACGCACGCCGGAGCGCCGGAATTAATCTTCGCGGAAAACTGTACATTGGCGACAACCGCATGGGAGGTCGCCTCGGAGGGGCGGAACGATAGGCATGATTGGTTCATGGGGGCGTTAATTTCAACGCCGGACCCTGGGCCGCGATCGCCCTGGATAAACACGGATTTGTTGAGCGAAATCGCTTCGTTATAAACGCCGTGCATCACATAGATCACGCCGCCTTCGGCGATGTCGTTCACCGCCTGGCGGATCGAGCGATAAGGCCCCGGCCCGTTAACGTCGACGATAATCTGGCTCGGGCCTTTTTTCTTTTTTGCAGCCGGCGCTTTGGAACCGGCGCTGGTCGACCCGGGCTCACGAATGGGGAAACCCCCGATGGTTTGCGCGCTCGCAATCCCTGAGAAACCCAAGGTCAAAGCAATGGCGGCGGCGGCGACACGATAAGTCATAACTGATCCCCTACTTTGACTTTAGTTGCCGTTACGCGGGTCTTCCCACTCCAAGCGCCGCAGAGCGTCGCCGGCGGGGCGGTATCCAAGCGCAAAAGCTCGTGAGAAGTGGATCGCGGCTTTGGGTCTATCCGGCGTGACTTCGTTTAACCCGGTTGTGCCGTCCCGATAGAGGACGCCGAGAGCATAATGGCTGATCGCGAGATCTTGCTCGGCAGCCTCAGAGAGCCACTTCAAAGCCTCAGCGCCGTTGGATTCAACGCCGATGCCCTGGGCGAACATTATGCCGTATACGTATTGCGACATTGGGTGGTCGTTCTTCGCGGCCTCCCGGAACAGATCGACCGTTTGCTCCGCAGAAAGAACCCCGGTGCGAACGGCGTCTTTTTCCGCTTCCGTCATTTTTCTATCGGCTTTCACCTGGGAAAATTGGAAGCGGCGAATAGCAGCCCGGGTTTGCGGGCCGGTTTTGTTGTCGATACCGCCGAAGTAAAACCCGAGGGACCGAAGGGCGCGCTGGATAAGCTCGACATCCAAATCAGCGACCGCTTGGAGAGCCGTTTCGCGACGGATTTGCTCGAGCTCGCTGCGCATTTCCGCGAGTTTCTGTTGCTCTTTCGTTGGGCCGCGATGTTCGATCGGCAGGGGCGGCTGCCAATCGGTGGCGGCGGCAAGCGAAAGCTCGATTTCCTTTTTAGTCATCAAGCTTTCGAGGTCTTCAAACGCGGCGGACGCTTCGCCAACGCCGCGATCTTTCGCGATCATATATAAAGTCAGGGCGCGGACATTATTCTTCGATACCCCAGAGCCCTCCTGGTAGAGCCGGCCGAGACGGTAAATGTCGAAGGCGCTGCCCCGCTCGAAGCGATTGGCGATGAGCTTCTCAGCTTTTCGAACGTCGCTGTTGCTCATCCGGAAGCGGATGGCGGCAAGGCGCTGTTGGGCGAGAATACGTGAATTCACCTCAGAGGTGGTCGGACGATGGAACTGGCCGAAGTCGTGGTAAGCGGCCAGCGTGTACCACATTAGCGCCTCGACGTTGTCGACCTGGATCTCCTCGATCGGCACTGCGCTGACGCCCTTCGCCTCGAGCACCTTGCCAGAGAATACATCGCCCAAGATCTTCATCGACTGCACGTCGCCGCCAACCGTGGCGCGCCGCCAAATATCGATGGCCTGGTCGTATTGGCCTTGTTTATAGGCGTTTAGGCCGATCGTATAATCTGCGGACGCTGGCGCGGCGATCCCGAGAGACGCGGCAACCACGGCAGTTGCGACCGCTCGCCGAAGGGCGCGCTTGACTGTTTTGTGTTTAACCATATTCATCCCCGGCATCCCCACACTAAGCCACGTTAGACCGGCGCTAAGTCACCGTAAAAGCCGATCGCGTAAGCTGCGCCCAGTCCTCAAACAAGTCATCCAAACGGCAATCAGTTGAGCGCACCCCAGCTAAAGTCGGCGACGCGCAAAAGCTTACCTTAACCTTAACAGTAATAGTTTTGACGGAAAAAGGCAGCCCTGTCGACTCAATTGGAGCCGCCTTGCGCCCCGAAAACCGTAATTAGAAACACGAATGCATCACTTTCGTCTCCTAGGCGATCGCAAGCGTGGCCGGCCTCGCGCGCGAAATGGGGGATATCAACAAGGGCGATGGGATCGTCAGCGAGGACGCGCAGGGTGGCGCCAGCGGGCAAACGTCTTAGGAGCGCCTCGGTTTTTACAACCGGTAGGGGACAGCGCAGGCCGGTCGTGTCGAGCATTTCCGTTGGATCGATGTCATCGGCCATTCTGAATTTTGTAGCGCGGGCCGTGATTTTTGCGAGCCCTCGCGCCTTATCTCGGCGCAAGAAAAAACCCCGCAAGCAGCGCCTGCGGGGCTTCAAGACCTCAAGAGTGAGCCGTTAGTTGAAGTTCACCGTCAGCTCGATGCCGACTTGGCGGCCGCGGGTCAGTGGCGCAAATGTACCGCCGGTGCCAACAGGCGTGGCGCCGCCGAAATTCACTTGGTTCAACAAGTTACGGCCGTAAAGCGAGAGCGTCGCGCGCCCGCTTGATTCCGTGAACGATAAGGTTGAGTCGACGTTATCAACTGCATTCAACGGCCCGAGATTGTTATCGGTGAAGAAGTTTTGATCGCGGAATGCATAGTTGAAGCGGAAATTCGCTGATCCAAAGTCACCGAGTTCTTGGCTATAAATGAAGCCGCCACCATAGGTAAATGGCGATAAGCGCGGCACTTCAAGCGCGAAATCTAGTTCGTTGATCTCACCCGGGAACATAGACGCAGCTGGCGTTGAGTTTACCGGGAACGAGATGTCGAAGAAGATGTTGTCGTAATCTCCGTTCACATATCCGAAAAAGCCGGTCAGCAGCAGGTTATCGGTAACGGCGTATTGTCCGTCGACCTCAACACCCCAGAGCGTAATGTCAGCTGAGTTGGTGATGACCTGAGCGATCAGTGAACCAGCCTCTGGGAAGTTTGTTTCCCGCTGCGCATTGTTGATGTCGTTGTAGTAGGCCGCAACGTTCAAGATCGCGCCGTCAATCGGTTGAGTTTTAGCGCCAATTTCAAACGCGTTGACGATCTCCTCATCAAACGGCCCAGGTCCAAGATCAAGATCCGAACCCGCAATTGTCGCGGGCTGCACCGTATTTCGTAGGTTATAGCCGCCTGAGCGGATGGCTTGCTGCCAATGGGCATAGACATTGACAGTTTCTGTCGGCGCCCAGGTCAGACCGACTTTCGGCGTAAATCGAGACCAGCTGTCGCCGTCAACGAAATCGATCGAGCATTCGTCCAAGAAGACCGAACACGCCGTCGCGCCAACGCCGCCATTGGTTGCGATGTTGGCGAGCTCAACATCTTTTTCTTCGTAATTGTAACGGCCGCCGACGTTTATCGTCAGGGTGTCAGTTAGCTCAAAATCAGCTTGCGCAAATACGCCCAACGTTAGCTGATCTTGAAAACCGCCGCCGCCAAGTTGGATCAGGCCACCGGCGACAATCCGCTGTTCAACATACCCGATATCTTGGG
>JBCCTV010000234.1:0-4729 GCA_039197915.1 Pseudomonadota bacterium
CGGTCACCGGCGAGCCAGACGCGCCGCCGACCCGCTTTGGACTTTCAATGGTAGATTTTATGACGGGGGCGCAGCTGGCGCTTGGTTGTGTTTCCGCGATCATGCGCGCCCGCGATACGGGCGAGGGGTGCGATGTAGACGTATCATTGTTTGATACGGCGCTCCACCAATTATCCTACCCTGGCGTTTGGGCGATGAATGGTGGCGAAATCGTCGGCCGCCTTCCCCGCGGAGCCCACCCTTCAATTGCGCCGTCGCAAACCGTAAAGACAAAGGATGGCTGGGGCCTCCTCATGTGCCAAACCCAGAAGTTCTGGGAGCTTTTTTGCGATTTGGCCGAAGCGGAAACCCTCAAATCCGATCCGCGCTTTGGCTCAATCAAAAGCCGCCGAGAGAATTTGAGCGTGCTAACGGAAGAGGTGGACAAGGTATGCGGTGCGCGGACAACAAGCGATTGGCTTAATCTTCTCGGCGGAAAAGTACCGTTCGCGCCAATCAATGATCTAAAGCATGCGGTTGATAACCCGTATGTCGAGGCGATCGGCTTGCGCGAGCCAGTGGCGCACCCTGACGCGACGGGTGGTCAACTGGATATGCTTCTGGCGCCAATTAAAATAAATGGTGCGCGTCCGAGGGGCGTTCGGGCGCCAAAGCTTGGTGAGCACACAGAAGAAATTCTGGGAAGCGATGCGGATGAAGCTTGAGGGCGTAAAAGTACTGGACCTATCGCTGTTTCTGCCGGGTCCGATGATGACATTAATGCTTGCGGACCACGGCGCCGAGGTCACAAAAATCGAACCACGCGGCGACGGTGAACCGACGCGAAACATCGGGTACCGAAAGAACGGCGAAGCTGTGTGGTTCAGAAATACCCATCGCGGAAAAAAGTGTTTGCCGCTTGATTTGAAATCAGAAGCTGGGAAAGAAATTTTCCGTAAGCTTGCGGCCTCGGCTGATATCGTTGTTGAAGCGTTCCGACCTGGCGTTGCCAAGCGCCTCGGCGTTGACTATGAGAGCGTAGCTGCGATTAACCCGAAATCCGTCTACTGTTCAATTTCCGCCTACGGCCAGAATAGCGCTTATGCGCATAAGCCTGCGCATGACGTAGCCGTTCAAGCGCAAGCTGGCGTTATTGCTCTAAACGAAGGCCAAGATGGAAAACCGGCGATGCCGCATATGCCGGTCGCCGATGCGCTCGCCTCCTTAACGGCGTTATCTGGCGTTTTGATGGCCCTCTTGCGCGCGCGTGAAACGGGGCAGGGTGATTATTTAGACATCGCCATGCTCGACAGTGTGCTCGCATGGACGCCGAATGTGACCGGTAGAATTTTTGCGACCGGCGAGCCCCATATCCCAAAGCAAGAGCGCTCTTGGGGCGGCAACGCCATGTATAATCTTTATGCGTGTGCGGATGGGCGCTGGCTTTGCCTCGGTGGCGCTGAGGTCAAATTCGCCAAAAACCTTTTGCATGCATTAGATCGCCCCGACCTGCTTGATTATGCAACGCTCGAGCCCGGCGAAGGCCAGGAGCCTTTGCGGGCATTCTTTCGAGACACCTTCGCCTCGCAAAGTCTTTCATATTGGCTTGATTGGCTCAGCGACAAAGACGTGGCTTACGCACCAGTCTTAGATCTAAAGGACGCGTTTAATGAGGAAAATGTGCGCGAACGCGGCATGCTTTCCGAAGCGCCCGATGGTTCCGAAGTCGTTGGTTCACCGATAAAGTTCGCTAGCGAACCAAGTGAGCTTGATACGAACGTTCCAAAATATGGAGCAGATGCGGAAGAAGTCCTGTCAGGGCTTGGCTACACGCCCGAGGACGTTGCGCGACTTCGTTCCGACGGCGTTATTTAGCATTCCGCTGGAAGCTCATATTGTAGGTGAAGCGATCGGCGGGGTGGCGCGTATCGGAGATAACGAAAATGCGTCCCGCGTCGTCAAAATATCGGCGAACTGTGCGCAAACAGGGCGTGCCAGGCGTGGCCCGCAAAATGTCGGCGTCGTCAGCACTCAGAATTTCAGCGGCAATACTCTGCTCTATTCGCGCAATTGCGACGCCAAAATTTTCCTCAATGACCTCCGTTATGGCAAATGCCGTATGCGTGATTTGTTCTTCTGTCACAGCAATAAAGTCATTCACATAAATATTGGTGACAGCAATTTGCACGCCGTCAACACTGCGAACACCGTCCGTTTTCAACCAATGGGATGAGGCCTCAGCCTCAAGCACGCGGGCTTCGTCCGCTGAGAGTGTTTTTCGCGTGACGCGCAGAACCCGCAGCCGCGCGTCCCGTGCATATTGCATTAACTCTTCAAGGCCGCCTAAGGGCTGCGAAAATGCGCCGCCAGGCCGCTCAGCAATGACAAGTGTACCGACGCCGGGTCGCCGTGAGATTAATCCGTCCGTTTCAAGAAGGCCGAGCGCAGCGCGTGCTGTGTGCCGGGAAACCCCGTGGAGAGTGCAAACTTCATGTTCCGTCGGCAGAAGGTCGCCAACGGCGTAGTCGCCGTTTGCGATTGCTTTGCGCAGGAGCGTCGCCAATTCGGCATATCGTGGTGTTGCGGACATTCCTCGTTCCTGCAGAAACAGAATTCGGCGGTATTTCGCGAGAATTTATTTTGACCAAAAGCTTAGGCATGATAACAGAATTAAATGTCCGGACAAATGCGCGATACTCAATCTGTTTCCGCCGCGTTGGCGGACCGGTTGCGCGCTCCGGTCGATAGCCGAGACCGTGAGCGCGCGGCGCTTCTTGCCCTAGACTGGGCGGGTTGCGCAGTCGCTGTGCGAAATGCCCCCGCCGCCAAGGCAATGGCAACGGTATTTCCGTATAATGATGTTAGTGCAGACTGGCAAAACGCTGTTATGTGGTTAGGGGCGCTCGGCAACATTCTCGAAATGGACGATGTAGACAAACGGGCGTTACTCCATCCGGGCCCGGTGGTTACTCCTTCGGCATTGGTGGCCGCGGCGCGTTGCAGCGCGACCGACGGCGTATTTCTCAATGCAATCGTGCGCGGATACGAAGCAATGATCCGTATCGGACGTAGCGTTGGGCCTGGCCATTATCGCTATTGGCATAATACGTCCACATGCGGACCGTTTGGCGCCGCCGCGGCAGCTACATCTATAGCGGGTCTTGATAAAGACCAGACATCCGAAGCGCTGGGGCTTGCGGCGACACAGGCGGCTGGGCTTTGGCAAGTACGTGCAGAGCCAATGTCCCATGGCAAACAACTGCATACGGCGCGAGCCGCCCAAAGCGGCCTATCGGCGGCGTTCCTTGCGGAAGCGGGCTTTGTTGGCATTAAGACTGCGCTTGAAGGCGAGCAGGGGTTTTTCGCAGCCATGTGTCCTGGCGTCGAGGCGACGTCGGTCGATACTGACCCAGGACGTTGGGCAATTCACGAAGTAAGCATTAAGCCTTGGCCTGCATGCCGCCATGCGCACGCCGCGATCGACGCGGCCTTATTGCTCCGTAAAGAAATTACATCGCCAGATCAGCTGGAAGAAATTGAAGTGAAGACCTTTCGGGATGCGCTGGTGTTCTGTGATGATCCCGACCCGGAGGACAGCCTCAGTGCGAAGTTCTCACTTCAGCACGCCGTTGCGGTAACTCTGCTATTTGGGCCGCCGCAGTTGGAGCACTTTGAGCAGGTCGTTATCAACAATGAGACTATTGCAAGCCTTCGCAAGCGAATTAAAGTTTCAGACGATCCACGGTTTTCCAAGTCTTATCCGGCGCATTTTGGCGCTGAGATCGGCGCGCGCGCCGCAGACCAGACGGTCCTCACATATTGTGTCCTTGATGCGTTGGGCGACCCAGAAAACCCTATAAGCAAAGCGCAAGTGCTCGATAAATTTAGAACGCTATGCGCCTGGGGCGACGTTTCCATGGATGCTGTTGATCGACTGACAAAAGCGATCAGCGGAGATTTTGGAGGCCGGGACGTACAGGACGCCCTGAAAAACCTTGTCATAGGTTCCGTATAATGATGAATGCCACGCATATTTTGGCTGAACATGCGTTGCAGTTTCCTGCGCCGGAAATTCCCCAATCGGCGATTGATCGGGCCAAAAATTTTATTCTTGATACAGTCGGTGTCGGAGTTGCAGGGTGTAAGGCGCCGTATGCCGACGAAATTCACACCCTTGCGAGTGCTTGGGCAAGCGACGGGGGGGCGCGCGTCCTCGGGCGACGCACGAAGCTCTCAGCCCAGGCCGCGGCCTATGTCAACGGCTTTCAAATTCATTGTCAGGAGTATGATTGCGTTCATGAACCCGCAGTGGTGCATCCGATGGCGACAATTGGCGCTGCGTTGTTTGCCGAATTGGAGAACTCAAGACACCCTGTATCAGGGCCAGCTTTTTTGGCCGCTGTTATACTGTCGGTTGACGTGGCGGCGTCTTTAGGGGTTGCGACGAAAACGCCGATTCGATTTTTTCGGCCGGCGACAGCGGGCGTTTTTGGCGCGACCCTCGGTGTCGCACGTCTACGCGGCTTCTCCATTGAACGGGCGCTCGACGCTCTCGGTCATGCCCTGGCGCAGTGCGCGGGTACGATGCAGGCCCATGTTGAGGGCACGCCGGCGCTGCCGATCCAAATTGCAGGGGCCGCGCGGGCCGCAATAAACGCATGTGACCTTGCGGCGTGTGACATTCCGGGTGCGCATGATGTTTTTGAAGGGCCCTACGGGTATTTTCCTCTGTTTGAGGAGGATTGGACCC
>JBCCTV010000235.1:0-4724 GCA_039197915.1 Pseudomonadota bacterium
AGCACCTCAACATCGGCGTCAAACGCGTCTTCCCAAGTC
Source organism: Pseudomonadota bacterium (assembly GCA_039197915.1). Lineage (GTDB taxonomy): Bacteria > Pseudomonadota > Alphaproteobacteria > Caulobacterales > Parvularculaceae > JAJFFW01. The sequence goes on from JBCCTV010000235.1 coordinate 40, forward strand.
TCTATCTCTGCTTTGACGCGGTATTCGCCAGGTTCGACGACAAGTATCCGAGCGGGCTTATGTTTTTTAACCGCAGCGCTCAGGCGTTCCGTAAACGATTTATATTTTTTTCGCTCATTTAGGCCTGCGTAATCGACCTCCCAGCCGGCGTCGCGCAATTCTTCTGCGAAATGCCGCATGGCTGAAAAAATAAAGACCAGTTTCTTTTTGTGATGGCGCACATAGGTGGCCTCTTCGGTAAGCTCGCCCATGACAACAATATCAGCATCCGGATCGCCAGCCTTTAGGGAGGCAAGGCCGTGGGATAATTGGTCTCCGAGAACGAAAATAAGCGCCCGTTCTGTCACCAGACGATCTCCTCTCCGGCGTAGTCAAAAAAGCCGCCAGATTGCTCGGGCGTGAGGCGCTCAAGGACACCGAGTAACTGTTCCGCCGCCTCGTCCGCCGTCGCTGTGTATCGTCCGCCAGCGTAGGTTTGTGTCAGCGGGGTTTCGATTGTTCCGGGGTGTAAGGCGACGACCACGCTCTCAGGATTGCGACGGCGCGCTTCAATTGCCGCACAACGGATAATCTGATTGAGAGCCGCCTTAGACGCTCGGTAGCTAATCCAGCCGCCGAGACGATTATCGCCGATCGATCCAACGCGTGCTGAAAGCGTTGCAAAAACGCAGCGGCCGCGCCGGGGCGCCAACGCAAAAAAGTGCTTATAAAGAAGCGCGGGCCCGCTTGCATTGATCGCGAACGCCGCCGCCATCGCCTCCGGCGAAAGCTCGGTAAATGATTTTTCCGGGCGCTTGCCCGCGGCCTCTAAGGCGCCTGATGCATCGAATATGAGCGTTGGGCTAAGACCGCGCGCCTTTAAAGTCTCAGCCGCCGCCGCAATCGCTGCCTCATCGGTGATGTCGAGGCCGTCGCCGCTGCGGGAGAGGGCCACTATCGGACCGTCAAAGCCTCGGGTTTCAAGGGCGCGCATGATGGCCGCGCCAATGCCGCCGCTAGCGCCAATGATGATCGCAGCGCCGGCGTCGCTTTTTTTCATTTCAGTCACGCCGCACATACGCGGGGCGCTGCGCGCGCGGATCGGCGAGAGGTGTGTGCGCCCCTCATGCGCATGGTGAATTCCCTCAAATCGCGCTTGCCTTGTTGACGCAGATTTGCCGCCGTCGATCGAAAGCAAAGGCGCTTCCGCGCGCCCCGCAGCGAAGCGCGCCTCAGCTTTCCAGGTATTAACGCGGCGTTAACACATTGCTTGGCGTAGCGTGGCAAACTCTCCGACGTGTTCTCGTCGTTAATCACGCATAGACCCATGGCAAAACCGGCGCCCGCATCACTAGAACCATCGACCGTCACGCACGCAGTTTCGGACGCGGTGCGCACATTGGTGCATAGGGCAGGCGGCGCAGCGCTTGTGTTGTTGGCGATATGGTTATCTGCCGCGTTTTTGACCTTTTCGATCAGCGACCCGACGCTCAATAACGCCACCGGCGCCGCAGTGCAGAATGCGGCGGGCCCCGCCGGCGCGGTGATTGCTGACGCCGCCTTACAGATGCTCGGCGCCGCGGCGCTCCTCGCGCTCGCGCCGCTTTTCATTTGGGGCGGGGTTGCGGCGGTCCAGGGCGCGCCAGATCGGACTGCCCGCAACGCCTGGATGCGGGCGGGATTATTCCCGGTGGCGCTTATTGCAGGCGCGGGCTTTGCCGAGGCCCTGCCCGTGCCCGCCGGGTGGCCCTATGTTGTGGGTGTCGGCGGATTGATCGGCCAAGCTTTACTGGCCGTCTTATCGGGCGCGATTACCTTTTTGATCCCGGGCGATCCCCATGGGCCCATAGGCGTTGCGGCGAGACACGTTTCCGCCGCCGCGTGCGGCGCGCTTATGGTCGCCGCCTATTTCCGGGTCTGCGGGCTCACGCCTGAGCGCGCCCATGCCGCGTTTTTAAGCGCTCGTAAAATGGGCGTTCTCTGCCAGCGGGTCGGTCGCCGCCAAGCGCGGGTTATGTTTGCGCCGCTCGCAAAAACCAGGCGCGAGCCGACGCTTGTCGACGGGGGTGCGGATGAGGTCACCGACAACGCAGTCTGGACCGACGACGCGCCGACCGAAGATGCAGCCATTGGCGGCGACTCGGAGTTTTTGACGGAGCCCCTCCATCCCTCAGAGCCGGGACATCCCCCTGCGTCCCACCCCGCGGGGCCGGCCACCAAGCGCAACATCATCCGCGATGAAAAAGCGCAAACAAAGAAACGCTCCAAGCGGGCGCTGCGAGATGTTCAACCGGAGCTGCCGGTCTTTTCAGCGGGCGATTATGAATTCCCGCCCCTGTCGCTCCTCGCAAAACCGAAACGAGAGGGCCAGAAAACGGTTTCCGATGAAGCGTTGGAACAAAACGCTCGGATGCTTGAGACCGTTCTTGCCGATTTCGGGGTACGCGGAGAAATCATCAATGTGCGCCCTGGCCCCGTTGTAACGCTCTACGAACTCGAACCTGCAGCGGGCGTTAAGTCCTCGCGCGTTATTGGTTTGGCGGATGATATTGCGCGCTCAATGAGCGCCGTCGCCGCCCGCGTCGCCGTCGTGCCGGGACGAAACGCCATTGGTATCGAACTGCCAAACCAAGACCGCGAAATGGTGTTCGTACGTGAACTTCTGGAGACGGAAGAATATGACGGCACGCGCGGTGCGCTAACGCTTGCCCTCGGAAAAAGCATCGGCGGTGAACCCGTTTACGCCGATCTTGCAAAAATGCCCCACCTCTTGATCGCAGGCACAACTGGGTCTGGTAAGTCGGTTGGCGTCAACACAATGATCTTGTCATTGCTCTACCGGCTCTCGCCCGACCTCTGCAAGCTCATCATGATTGACCCGAAGATGCTTGAGCTCTCCGTTTACGAAGGAATTCCCCATCTCTTATCGCCAGTGGTGACCGATCCACGCAAAGCCGTTGTTGCGTTAAAATGGACCGTCCGGGAAATGGAAGAGCGCTATAAGCGCATGTCCAAAGTAGGCGTGCGTAATATCACCGGCTTCAATCAGCGCATCGCAGAAGCCGACGACGCTGGCGAAATGCTCACCCGGCGCGTTCACACAGGCTATGACGCTGAAACGGGCGAGCCTGTCTATGAGACAGAGGAGCTTGATTACGAGGCCATGCCATATATCGTCGTTGTGATCGACGAAGTCGCCGACTTGATGATGGTCGCCGGCAAGGACATCGAGGCGATGGTGCAGCGCTTGGCGCAGATGGCGCGCGCGGCCGGTATCCATTTGATCATGGCGACGCAACGGCCTTCCGTCGACGTCATTACAGGGACGATTAAGGCGAACTTCCCGACACGGATTAGTTTTCAGGTGACGTCAAAAATTGACTCGCGCACAATCCTCGGTGAGCAAGGCGCCGAGCAACTCCTTGGCCAGGGCGATATGCTCCATATGGCGGGCGGCGGTCGAATAAAGCGCGTCCATGGCGGATTTGTCGCCGACGACGAGGTCGAAAAAATCGTCGCTCACCTGAAAAAACAGGGCAAACCCGAATACGTCCAGGCCGTTACCGAGCTTGATGAGGAGGGCGAGGGCGCGGACCTCGGGCTCGACATCGGCGGCAACACCTCGTCCGGGGATGCGCTTTATGACAAGGCCGTCGCCGTTGTGTTGCGCGACCGCAAGGCGTCCACGTCCTATGTGCAACGCCGTTTGCAGATCGGGTATAATCGCGCCGCAACGCTTATCGAACGGATGGAGGATGAGGGCGTCATTTCCCCGGCGAACCATGCGGGCAAACGCGAAATCCTCATTGGCGAAGACGCCGCATAAGGCGGCATGCCCTAAATGCCGAAACTAAAGTAGCCCTTGGCGCTCTGGAAATTTGGGCGTGGCGCACGAGCGTGACACGTCCCGCCAATATGGGCTCTCGCAGCATCATTGGGCGCAACAGGCCAGGCGACCTTACGCGCGAAATCCAGCTGCCGCCCAAAAGGTGAAGACGGTGGCGCTGTCAAGTCGGCGCCATTTTTGGCCTGTGATAAAATCACGGAATTTGATTGTTTTATTCCTGGCCCGCCCCTATGACCGAAGGCGATAATGGGATCGCTATCGCTGGTAGGCTTGCCTGCATTTCTTTGGTGATCGTCGCGTTGGGTTTAGCCGGGCTCGCCTTCGATAACGCGGTAGCGGTTTCGGGGGGCTTGCCCGGTCCGATGCCGCCATCGTTTTCGGGTTGAAGGGCGATTAGCAAAAAGGAAGCACCGAGTGAGCACCGCCGTTTCCAGCGATCGTGCTGATTTTATCGCAGCGGGCCTGTCGGCCGCTTGCCTTGTCCATTGTTTGGCCCTGCCGATTTTAAGCGCGGCGGCCCCGATTTTTGCGTCGTGGGCGGACGTTGAGTGGGTGCATAAGCTGTTTGTTTTGCTGGCGGCCCCGGTTTCGCTTTCGACCGTATTTCTCCGTATACGTCGCGCCGGCGGGATCATATTTTCAATTGCCGCTTGTGCGGGGTTGTTGGCCCTCTTAGCGGCCGCCTTTTTTGAACCGGCGCACGACCATGAGCGGTTACTTACCGCAATTGGCGGGTTTGTACTGGGAGGGGCGCATCTCGTCTGGTGGTTGCGCCACCGGCCGCCGCATCAACGCTCCGCGACCGAGGCCTAGAGCAACTTCGTATCAACGCAAACCGCTTCTTTACTCTAGGTTTTTG
>JBCCTV010000236.1:0-4678 GCA_039197915.1 Pseudomonadota bacterium
GGTTACGGGCGTCATCCGCACAAAGAAGCACTTGAACGATTTAGGTGACGCGGCCTACACGCTGGAGCTGAAGTCTTGGGAGCTTTACGACGGGGCGTAATTTATTCCGCCTACGTTATTCGTCATGACAAACGATAATGATCAAGCCGGCGACGCCGGAACAAAACGGTTCAGTGGTAAAATTGCGCTCGTAACAGGGGCCTCTCGCGGAATTGGGCGCGCAACCGCCCTTGCTCTTGCTACTGAAGGCGCCCATGTCCTCGCACTCGCCCGCACTATCGGCGGCCTCGAAGAGTTAGACGATGATATCAGATCTGTTGGCGGCTCTGCGTCCTTGATTCCCTGCGACCTGACCTCGAGCGAAGCGATCAATAATCTTGCGCCCGCATTGGCGCAGAGATTTGAGAAGATTGACATTCTGGTTTTGAACGCGGGCGTACTTGGCGAGCTTGCGCCCCTTCCCGACGTTTCAGAAAAACTCTGGACCAGGACAATCGACACAAACCTCACGGCGAATTGGCGACTACTTTCGAAGATCGATCCATTTTTGCGCGCTTCGGGAAACGCGCGCGTGGCCTTTCTAACCTCACGCGTCGGCGGCGCAGAAGCGCGTCCGTTCTGGGGGCCTTACGCGGTGACAAAAGCTGGGCTTGAAATGATGGCTGAAACTTACGCACTGGAAAGTAAGTCGGCTGGCGTTAGGGTCTCCATTATTGATCCAGGGGCTATGCGCACAAAAATGCGTGCGCAGGCGATGCCGGGGGAAAACCCGGAAACGCTGCCCGATCCGTCAGAACTAGCCCCAATGCTCTTCTCCGCTATCTCTCCTGATTATGACGGGACCGCCGAGCGTTTCGTTTTTCGCGATTGGCAAGCAAATCCCTAACGGGCTTTCGACCTTACGCATTGATTAAACCTGCCCCCTTGCTAGGACTAGTTGCAGCGCAGCAATTCTGGAGCACAGCGGATGGTAGGATCACTCAATGCGGTGGTTACCGGTTCAACAAGCGGTATTGGGCTCGGCGTCGCCCGTGGCTTCGCCCAGAACGGCATAAACGTGATGCTCAATGGGTTTGGCGATCCAGACGAGATTGAACAAGCACGCGCCTCCATCGAAACTGAATTTAGCGTGAACGCGCTTTACAACGGCGCTGATATGACGAAGCCGGATCAAATTCGGACGCTTATTCAAGAAGCGGAGAAGGCGTTCGGACAGGTCGACATACTCGTCAATAATGCTGGCATTCAATTTGTCTCCAAAATTGAGGAGTTCCCGGAAGAAAAATGGGATGCGATCATCGCGATCAACCTGTCATCGTCCTTTCACACAATAAAAGCGGTGATTGCTGGGATGAAAGAACGCGGGTTTGGGCGCATCATCAATATTGCGTCAGCCCACGCACTCGTCGCTTCACCCTATAAATCCGCATACGTTGCAGCGAAACATGGGGTGCTCGGATTAACGAAGACTATCGCCTTAGAGGCCGCCGAATTCGGCGTCACCGTGAATGCAATCTGCCCAGGTTATGTTAAAACGCCCCTTGTTGAAAAGCAGATCCCAGATACGGCCCGAGAACGCGGGATCAGCGAAGAAGCCGTAATCCGCGATGTTCTGCTCCATGCACAACCGACCAAAAAATTTGTTGAAACAAGCGAGGTTGCAGCGCTCGCAAATTTCCTATGCTCAGAACAGGCCGCATCGATAACCGGCGCTGCGATGCAAATTGACGGCGGTTGGGTCGCTGCATAATGGCGCCCAGCGTTAATCCGAAGCCGGTAAATCTTGCCCTACAGGGCGGCGGCGCCCATGGCGCTGTGACGTGGGGAGTAATTGATCGCATTCTTGAAGATGATCGCATAGACATTGATTCCATTTCAGGAACGAGCGCCGGTGCCGTTAACGCAGCCGCCCTCGCCTATGGTTTGCACCTTAACGGTCGCGACGGCGGCCGCGAGATGCTTGAAAAGATCTGGCGAACCATCAGCGAGTTCGGCGCATTTCTAAGCCCTGTGCGTCGGTCGCCAATGGCGCAATTCTTCCAAGAGTATAACCTCGACGCATCGATTACTTACCAAGCGTTCGAGATGTTCACGCGAACGCTTTCCCCCTACCAGTTTAATCCGCTCGACCTGAACCCCCTTCGGGACGTGCTCGAAAAATGCATCGATTTCGACGCCTTGCAGTGCTGCACAGCAACGAATTTGTATGTTTCCGCCACGAATGTTCGTACCGGGAAGGTCCATGTGTTCCGCACAAAGGAAATTACCCTCAATACGATACTCGCATCCGCCTGCCTGCCCTTCATTTTCCGCGCGGTTGAAATTGAGGGCGAGCACTACTGGGACGGCGGCTATATGGGTAACCCGGTGCTTTTCCCGTTCTTTTACGAGGCGGACACATCGGACGTTTTGATCGTGCATGTGAATCCAATCGAACGAGATGACGTGCCAAAGACTCCCCCCGAAATATCAAACAGGATCAACGAAATTAGCTTCAACTCTTCCCTGATGCGGGAGATGCGGGCGATCAGTTTTGTACACAAGTTATTGGACGAAGGTTGGATTAAGGACGAGTATCGCGAGCGCTTGCGAAATGTGCGAATTCACTCAATCCGCAGTGACCAAACGCTCGTCGATTTGTCTGTCGCCAGCAAATTCAACGTAGAGTGGGATTTCTTGTGCGAGCTCCGTGACCGCGGCCGCCGTATCGCCGATGAGTGGCTGAACGCGAATTGCGAAGAAATCGGCGTCAACTCCACGGTGGACCTTCGCGCGATGGTCGACCCGAGCGACAGCTAGCAGCTAGCCCGTTTTCCGACCAAGTGATCGTCGGTCTGGGGCCAAGAAGCAACCACGCGGTTCAGGTTGATGCGACGTTGTTACAGACCTAAAGCGCGACTGCTCGCGCAAAACCGCTCGCCTTTAACGCACGCTCAAGTGATTTTGGGGCCGCCCCGATTGAAACCGGAATTCCCTGTTCGAGAAGATACCTCTTCATAATGAGCAGCTTTCCTTGGGGAAACAGGTCAATGAATTTGAGCTCACCGAAATCGAGCTCTACTGGTTTGCCCGCTTCAACAGCTCTGCATATTGGATCGGACAGCAGACTCACTTCATGGTTTTGAAACGCGCCCGTTAGCTTCAGGATTGTTGCGTTCGAAGTCAGGTTCACGTCAACGGACGGCGGCTCTTTACTCCGCCCCGCCGTCGCGCGCCATAGGGCGAGCGGCAAAACTTGGAGAAAAAACAAAGTCAGCAGCGCCGTCATGTCACCGGCGTAGCGTCGCCACAGCGCCGGCTCTTCTTTAATGCGCCATAGCCATTCTAGCCCGGATCGCCGCATCCATACCGGCGCTCGGCTGATCCCTCCCGCGGCGAAATCAACCACAGCGCCCAAGTGACTAATAACCGGGACGCTCAACGCGCCGCGCACGCGTTCGATCCACGCATGTCCTTTTACCGCGCCTAAAGCGACCACTAAGAAACTAGGCGACAATTCGTTGATTTCATTGAGTGTCTCCCCACCAACCATGTCTGCAACATCGCCAAAGCCTGGATTGCTAAAACCAACGCTTACAAATCCCGCGGTACGGTTTTCGAAGCGCCGGTGTGCCGCTTCGGAAGCGCCTGTGCGTCCGCCAAAAAAGAAAACTGTGAGCTTTTCGTTTCGCTGGCGTAGGGTTTGATCGATTTCCTCGAACAGATCCGAGCCCGCAACCCGTTCAGCGTGGCGTATGCCCAGGAGTCTTGCCGCGACCACCAACGGCGCGCCATCGATAAGCGCCGCATCACAACGCGTTATTGCCCCAGCGAAGGCACGATCGCGCATCGCATTAGCGACAAAGTTAATGTTTGGGGTCGCAAACAAGTATCGCCGCCGCTCGCATCCAGCATCGATCACCTTCGCTACAGTGCTATGCATGGTTGTAGACGCGAAGGGGATGCCAGCGAGGCAAAACACCGCCTCGCCAAGAGCGCTGCGCAAGGGCGCTTTTGTTAACGTCTTAACCTGCATACATGCGTCCGCAGTCACAAATGCACCGTATCTCTAAGGGATCCGCGGCTACGAACCATCTTAATGAGTTATTTGGTAGACAGTACTATGGTGGCGTTAAGGAATGGTCTTTGTGCGAGGTTACAAGCGAGTATTTAGAATTATGTTTGCTCCGAACTATCTGTCTATCAAAAAAAGAAATGAATTGGGAGCCTGGCTTTTTTTCGTCCTTATACTGATAATATCACCTTTTTTTCAGCTTTCGGATTGTTTTTCCCAAGAAACGTCATCTAATTTAGACGTACATGGCGTTTTTAAAATTACCGACAAGGTAATTAATCCAAATCTACAACCACTTTCAGCAAATTATTTTGGGCAAGGCAACGGTTCTAATATAATTGGCGGTCAGGGAGCATTTGAACCTGTAGTATATCGAAAGGCAGTACTTGCGCGTTCAAACGACGGAAATTTTATCCAAGTCTCTGCAGGCGATTCGAGCGACTGGGGAGCAATTAAAAGTGGGGCTTTAGATGGTGCAGAAATACGCGTATACCGGATTATCGATGGTAAATTCCATTTAATTCGCCAAGATAAGGTTGCCAACGATGGCCACATTGCAAATTTTTTATATTTTCCATTTAAAAAGAAAGTTATAACCGGCAATAGTATTGCAGTTTCTTGGAA
>JBCCTV010000237.1:0-4651 GCA_039197915.1 Pseudomonadota bacterium
CGTCTTTTGGGCGGGACAATAAACGTGGTCGCGTGTGGATGGCTAACAGAATTTTCTAGACTAAGGACGACGCGACAACGCACCGATTTCCATTTGCGGAAATGCCTTCGTTGGCCAGTAACAAGCTTAACCGTCTTCGATTTGCAGAAGTCTCGTTATCGCAAAAAGGCTAGCCGCGATCGACGGCGTCCAAGCGGCAAGCGACGGCGGGGCGACGCCCGACTCGCCAATCGCCAGCGAAACCTCCGTCAGAATATAAAGGGCGAAACCAGCCGTGACTGATAATAGCATGAGCTGCACCACGCCACCTTGGCGCCACGGCCTAAATGAAAAGATCGCCGCGATAAGCACCATCGCCATTAATTTCACAGGCGTCGACAAGAGGTCGTGAAAACGAATTTCATATCGAATTGTTGGAAGACCCGCCGTTTCTGCGAGCTTTGCGAACCGCGGCAGCTCCCAAATCGGCATTGTTTCTGGCGGCGACACCCGCCCCGTTAAGTCCGCCGCTGTCAGGGTTGATTCAACCATCATCGTCGGCGCAAACCGCGCGCGCTGATCCGTGCTGTTTTTGGCGCGCGCATCACGCAATGTAATTGTATTGCCGGTGAAGACCGCCTGTGGTGAATCAATTCGCTCACGGAACGATGCATCCTCCGGGTCGAGCCGCCAAATCGTGACCTGTTGCAGCACGGCTTTTTCAGCATCGAATTCGCGCGCATTGATAAGCGACAAGGCGTCGTCCGTGCGTTGGCGTAGCCAGATGCCATCGCCAAGGACACGCACCAGGTCCGACTTTTTACCGCGCACATCATTTTTAAGCTGCTCGGCATGGGCGAGCATTTTCGCCGATGTGGGGTCAACAATCAAAACGATTGCGGTCCCAAAAGTAATGGCGAGGATAATGCTGGGGCCGAGCACGCGCCAAACAGAAACTCCAGCTGAGCGCATCACCGCTAGCTCTGATCGACGATTGAGCTGGGAGAAGGCCGCAATAGCGCCAAACAAGAAGATAAAAGGCGTCAACGTTTGCACGAGCGCTGGCGTACGCAGCAGCGTAATCCGCAGGGCGAAGACAAAGTCTGCGCCTTCGACCTTTCCGGAAAAGCGAAGATTTTCAATCAGGTCGATCAAAATGATCAGACTAGAGAAAATCAGATACAAAAGTCCGACGGTCAGCAAAAGCCGCGCGCAAAGGTACCGGAAGAGCGTCAGCGGAGGGATCATTGCGCCGTCCCTTTAGGCGTCACCGTGAGTGACGGCGCAACTTTTTTGAGTTTTTTGACCCGCCGCCTCACGCGGCGTCTGCGTTTTGGCGGTCGTCGCCAGGTCGTGAGCGCGATCGCCAAGGCGATGCTTGCGCCTATAGGGATTGCATATTGGAGCGCGTGGGAAGCTGCGCCGCCCTCAACGCCCTGAGCGACGAAGCCCAGAATGCGCATCACGCCAGCGGCTGCACAAGCGACCGCAATGCGCATGGCGTAACCGCGCCGGTTATAAGCCCCGCCGACGAGGGCGTAGAGCGCGAGCAGGGAATAGGCGATCGAATAAATCGGCGAAGCAAGCCGGTTATGCCCCTCGGCGATCAGGCGCGCCGCGTTATCTCGGTCCCATTCGCGCGACATGTCCGGGTTCAAGAGCTCGGATAAGTATCGCTCGGTGAGTTCGAGCTGGAACTCGCCTGGCCCCTGGTCAAATGACGAGACATTGACCGCGGTTTCCTCAAACCGAACGAAGCTCACTTCCTCGTCGCCTTCCGGAAACCGCTGGATCGTCCCGCGCGCCATCTGCAGTACCGTGCCTGCATCGGTCTCGCGCAGCAGAGCACGCTCTGCAATGTAGGTCTCGGGTGACTTTGGATCGCGATAATCGTTGATCAAAAGTCCGACCAGCTGTCCGCCAGGCCGGACTTCGTCCACATAAACCGTGAAGCCTTCTATGATTGTGATGAACTCACCGCTGCGCAGCACATTCTTTGCGAAATCCGCGCGGATCTCGAAGACCTTCTGTTTCAACACTCGGTAGCTTCGCGGCATGAGGTCGAGGTTGACCCACAGCGTTGCGAAAGCGCCGGCGACCGTGATCAGGAGGAGCGGCGCCGCCAGGCGCCACCGGCCGATGCCGGCAGCAAAGATTACGGCGATTTCGCTATCGGAATGCAACCGGTGCAAGGCGTAGAGGGCTGAGCCGAAAAGCGCGAACGGTATGATCACCGAAAGCAGGCTCGGCACAACCAAAACGCTGAGCCATAAAAACGCGCCCACCGAGGCGCCGTCTTCGACCAAAAGGTCGATACGCTGAAGGCTTTGGGTCATCCAGACGATCGACGTCACGATCAGCGTTGAGAAAACAAGCGGCGTTGCACATTGCTTGAATAAATACCGATCTAAGCTTGTGCTCATCCCAAACACCGCAACTGAACCCAGCGCCAGTTGGCGCGCCGCTTTTTGCAAAAGCCGTTCACGCGCCTCACGCCCCGCCTTTGGCTGTAATGGCTTACAGGGTCTTCGATCGGGGCCTTCGATCGGGGCCTCGTCGCCAACGCACCATCGTTTTTATAGAATGCTTGTGGGCGGGACACAAATTGCAACGCACTATTTCGCAACTTGCGGGCGTTTGAATTTACGGTTACGCCGATGCTTAACCCCGCGCTTTCGCGAGGCCTTCAACGAAAAACACCCTCGATTGGTTTTCCGCCCATGAAAGTAACATTTTCAAAAGCAGCGCCGCCGAAATCCGCTGCGATGATCGTTTTATGTACGCAAACAGACGACTTTGGCGAGGTCTTTAGCGCGCTTAACGAAGACGCTGACGGGGCCTTGAAACGCGCTGCAAAAGCGGGTGGATTTACCGGGCGTAAAGATCAATTCGTTGAAATTTTAACTCCCGCCGGCCTTGACCAAGATCGGATTGTTCTCGCCGGCGTTGGTGATGTGAAAGACTTTACGCTCCACGACGCGGAAACGCTCGGCGGCGGTTCGATCGCGCGGCTTCTAAAAACGTCTGAGAAAAGCGCAGCCTTCCTGATTGATGGGCTTGCGGAGCATGTTGAGGATATTGACGTTGTCGCCGCCCATATCGCTTATGGAGCAACGCTCAGGGCCTACCGCTTCGATAAGTATAAAGCGAGTGAAGAAAAAGACGCGAAGCCGGCGCTGTCCAAAGTCTCGCTTCACGGCGCTGGTAGTAACGCAAAGAAGGCTTTCGCTGACTTGAGCGCGCTCGCCGATGGTGTCGCTCTCTGCCGCGACCTTGTGAGCGAGCCCGCGAATATTCTGTATCCTGAAACCTTTGCGGACCGGTGCCGCGAGTTGGAAGCGCTTGGCGTTAAAGTCACCATACTGACTGCGAAGGATATGCAAAAGCTCGGCATGGGGTCGCTCCTTGGCGTTGCGCAGGGGTCTGTGCGGGAAGCGCGGCTTGTGGCCATGGAATGGTCTGGCGGCGACGCGAAGCAAAAACCAATCGCGCTTGTCGGAAAAGGGGTCACGTTCGACACCGGCGGGATTTCCCTAAAGCCGGCGCCGGGCATGGAGGATATGAAATGGGACATGGGCGGCGCGGCCGCTGTGACCGGAGCGATGTCTGCAATTGCCGGGCGCCAGGCGAAGGCGAATGTGGTTGGCGTCATCGGGCTCGTTGAGAATATGCCGGATGGCAACGCCCAACGGCCGGGCGACGTTGTTACGTCGATGTCCGGAAAAACGATTGAAGTGCTGAACACGGATGCGGAGGGGCGGCTTGTTCTCGCTGACGCCGTCTGGTGGACGCAAGAGAAATATAAGCCCTCAACGCTGATTGATTTGGCGACGCTTACCGGTGCGGTGATCATTTCCCTCGGCCATGAATATGCCGGTCTGTTTACAGAAGATGATGCGCTTGCTGATGAACTTGGCGAAGCAGCGAAATCTTCCGGGGACAAAATCTGGCGCTTGCCATTGGCGAAGACGCATTATGACATGATTAAGTGCGATATTGCCGACATGAAAAATATCGGTGGGCGCGAGGCCGGCTCGTCGACTGCAGCGGCGTTCATTGGGAACTTCATCAAAGACGGCGTTCGCTGGGCGCATCTTGATATCGCCGGAATGGCATGGTCGAAAAAAGCGACCGCCACCATACCTAAGGGCGGTGTCGGCTACGGCGTGCGGTTGCTCGATGCTTATGTTCGCGAAACAATCGAAAGCGACTAGCCGCCAATTAATTTCACAAATGGCGGCTGCTTGTAGTGCGCCTGGTACGGCGCAGCTTGCTCCATACAATTGATTGCAACGTAAAGAGTGACCCCCATGGTCCTTCGCCAACTGCGAAGTCATCGTGATCCTGTCCGGCGAACACTTGACGTCTTCGACGACGTTTTCCTGGACCTAGCCTAGGAGACCGACGGGCGTTTCAAGTCCAATCGCGCGAATACGCTCCGCGATGGCGTCAGTCGCTTCGGTCAATTATGTGTGCTGTTCATCGGTTAGTTTGTAGTCGTCGTAAAACAACGAACCCTTGATGCGCCAGTGAAAGGCGCGCGCCTTGTGGCAAAACGCATAGTTGCTCGCCAAGACGCCCCCAATGAATTCTACCAACACTTGTCGAGCCGGCCGATCGACGCCCTTCCGTACGGGAGAAATTTAGGCAAGTTGCATTTTCGTTTTTCGAG
>JBCCTV010000238.1:0-4605 GCA_039197915.1 Pseudomonadota bacterium
CTAAACCAGCCGCGTCTTTCGTGACGGCCTGTATCGTCACGACAAGTTCTGGCGCTGATGTGCCAAATGCTACAACAGTCAGCCCGACCACAAGTGCCGGAATACCTAACGCATTAGTCAGTCCTACGGCGCCGCGCACGAGTAAGTCCCCAGCCACCAAAAGGAGGCCGAGCCCTACGATTAACAAGATGAGAGACGTGAGCACGGAGGGTAAGCGAGGCGAACCCTTAGCACTGATCGCGTTACGTCAGCGCCAGGGCGGTGCCGCTTAACAAGCTTAGTCGATCCGGCCTTTTTCGATGACGTTCAACGCCGCGAAAACAAAGAGGAAGACGGCAATTATGTAGATCGCAAGCATGTACAGCCCCGTAATTTTTCGGAATTTTCGGCTATATAGGCGCGGCCGCGCGCGACGTCATCCGCTAAAACGAGAAAATCAGCGCAAATTGATAAAAACTTCAATTCCCTCGGTTAAATGGTCGCTGGGGCGGCGGTCGATTTACCAATCCATGAACACCCAAAGCTCAAAGACACATTTCCACGAAACCGTTCCTTCAGTCGGCGCGGATACTATCCGACGCTGAAGGTAGGGCCTCAATGTTACACGAGCTGGATATCATTCTGTCGGAAACCTCCGTCGGCAAATACGCCGATCGTAGGCTTAATCGACGGTTGTTGGCTGCGTGGAGCCGGGCCGCGAGCGGGCGCTACCCCAGCTGGCGAGAAATCCAACAAGAGCCCCTGGGAGCCGACTGGGACTGGATATTTGTCGTCGACCTGAAGCGCAGTGTTGGCTTTCCTTATTTCATTTTCCTGGGCGAGCGCCTCGCGAAACTCTCAGACGTGTTTCTCCGGGACGGGACAGACTGGTCGCTAACGCTGCTTGATCTGGCGACCAGAGAAATCGACGCCGGGGCTCAGCTAGGCCCCAACATGACCGAAAATGAAGTTTTTCTGTGTGATGGACGCCGCGTCATCTTTCGGGCGGTAACCGCTCCGCTTGCCGATGACGGTGAACACGTGACCCACGTCCTCGGCGCCGCGAACGGGCGTTTCGCACCACTTCTAAAAAACTGACGCTCCGCAACGACCGGTGCGTCTCGAGCGATGTCTAGGCGGCGGCAGAGACCGCGTTTTAGCATCGCCGAAAAAGTTCTAGATCCCTCTGGACAAATGACGTCCCAACGCGTAACTCGCGCGCTTCCGGGAAACCGGATGCTGTCCGAGACGGCTGGCGCGCTCATCGCTTAATATCCAGTCTAGACAGATGGTTTCTAACGGAGAGCCTTATGCTTTCCGTGGACACCTGCTGACCTCGGGCGGCATAAACGTTGTCGCCAGGCTCTTTTGCGCTCCACCAAGGCGCTTAACCCTTCGACACTGGTATTTTTGTTCGTGTTCGGTGTGCTCTGCGCGCGGATACGCAATGGCTTCAGTGTAAGCCGTTTGAAGGGAGCGTTTAATGGATCGCACTCAAAAAGCTGAGCAGGTGGCCTGGATCGGTGGCGTCTTCGACGCGAATACCGTGGTTCTCGTCGCTAACGGCGGATTGACGGTCTCTGAAATGGAGGACCTCCGCGGCGAACTCCGCCAGGCGGGCGCGAATATGCGCGTTGTCAAAAACCGCCTCGCTATAATTGCTGTTGCCGGGAAGCCAAGCGAAGAGCTGTCGCATCTTTTTACCGGACCGACTGCCATTGCATTTTCGGAAGATCCGGTCGCTGCCGCTAAGGCGGTCAAGAAATACGCCAAGGATAATGAAAAACTGACGATCCTAGGCGGCGCGATGGGCGAGGAAATCATGGACGTGAAGGGCGTTGAGGCCCTCGCTTCCATGCCGTCTCGCGAAGAGCTAATCGCGTCGATCGTGCAGACGGTTACATCGCCAGGCGCCGAGCTCGCGGCAGCCATTGGCGCCCCCGCATCAAACATCGCCGGCTGCATTGAGGCCATCGAGAAAAAGCACGAAGAGGCGGCTTAGCGAGGCTAGCGAACAGCGCCTGAAATACATCACCCAAAACAACGAAATTCGGATCAAACCAGTAGGAACGGAAAAATGGCAGACGTTAAAAAACTTGCAGAAGAACTCGTTGGCCTCACGCTGCTCGAAGCGGCTGAGCTGAAAAATATTTTGAAAGAAGAGTATGGCATTGAGCCTGCGGCAGGGGCCGTTGCGGTCGCTGCGGCGCCGGGCGCCGGCGGTGGTGAGGCCGCGGCTGCAGAAGAAAAAGACGAGTTCGACATCATCCTCGTTGCTGCGGGCGACAAGAAAATCAACGTCATCAAAGAAGTTCGAGCCATCACGGGTCTCGGCCTGAAAGAAGCAAAAGAGCTTGTCGAAGCTGGCGGCAAGCCGGTGAAAGAGGGCGCGCCGAAGGCCGAGGCCGAAGAGATCAAGAAGAAACTCGAAGAAGCTGGCGCGAAAGTCGATCTCAAGTAGCGTCAATCGCTTAATGCGAAAGGCTGAGGTTAAATAGGCATGCTGCCTTGAACGGTGCTGGATAGAGGCGCGGATTGCTCAAAAATCATATTTTGAGCATCCTCGTTTTGTCGCTTGCGGTCTGCCGGACTGGTCTAATTCGACCCTGAAGTGGTGAGCGCCAGTGATCTGCGCCGCCTGGTTGGCAAGAATCAGGCCATCGAGGTCGTATTTTTCGTTTTAAGGGTTGCGCCCAGCGATGGCGCTACTTAATAGGACGTTACGCCGAACGTATGCGGGTGTGCGGCGGCTGCTTGGTGGCGACTTGAACAAGATCAGCGAGATCGGCTTTACCAAAGCCAAAATTAAATAACGTGAAACGCTAGCGACTGCGTGAGCAGGCGCTCGGGCGTTTTTCGCGTTTTTGTATCGATGCGTGTTCTCACGCATATCGATTTGCAGGGTATTATGATGGTTCAATCCTTTGTTGAAAAAAAACGTATTCGCAAGAGCTTCGGACGCATTGGCGACGCCGCGCCCATGCCGAACCTCATACAAGTGCAAAAAGACTCTTATGAGCAATTTCTGCAGCGGCACACGCCAGCGGCGGAACGTTTAAACGAAGGCATCGAAGCGGTCTTCAAGTCGGTTTTCCCGATTACCGATTTCACGGAAACAGCCGTCCTTGAATATGTCTCCTACGAATTCGAAGATCCGAAATACGATGTGGACGAATGCCAGCAGCGGGACATGACCTATGCGGCTCCGCTAAAAGTGACGCTGCGTCTCGCTGTTTTTGAGGTCGACGAAGACACCGGCGCTAAATCGATCCGCGATGTGAAGGAGCAAGAAGTCTACATGGGCGACATGCCCCTGATGACGGACAACGGCACCTTCATCGTAAACGGCACCGAGCGCGTTATTGTTAGCCAAATGCATCGGTCGCCAGGCGTTTTCTTTGACCATGACCGTGGCAAGACGCACTCGTCAGGGAAGCTTTTGTTCGCCGCGCGGATTATTCCCTACCGAGGTTCGTGGCTCGACTTCGAGTTCGACCCAAAAGATATCGTCAATGTCCGGATCGATCGTCGCCGTAAATTGCCGGCGACCACGCTCCTTTATGCGCTCGGTATGGACCAGGAAGAAATTCTCGACGAGTTTTACAGCCGCGTGCCGCACACCCAAGTTGAAGGCGGCTGGACCATGCCGTTCGAGGTCGATCGCTTAAAGGGCCAAAAACTTGATCGCGATCTGGTCAATGCGGAGACGGGCGATGTGGCGGTGGAAGCCGGCGAAAAGCTCACGGCGCGCAAGGCGAAAAAACTCGCGGAAGATGGCCTGAAGTCGCTGTTGATTACAGACGATCAGATGATCGGCCGTTACTTTTCAAGCGACCTCGTCAATTTCGAAACCGGTGAAATCTACGCAGAGGCTGGCGACGAAATTAGCGCGCAGCACTTAGAGACTTTCGCTGAAATCGGCATCACGGCGTTCGACACGATTGATGTCGACCACGTGACCATCGGGGCCTACGTCCGCTCAACGCTCGCGGCTGATAAAAATAATAACCGCGATATGGCGCTGATCGATATTTACCGCGTGATGCGTCCGGGTGAGCCGCCGACGCTTGAGACGGCGGAGGGTCTTTTTTACGGGCTTTTCTTTGACGACGAGCGCTACGATCTATCAGCCGTTGGTCGTGTGAAAATGAATATCCGCTTAGGGTTCGAAACCGACGATACGGTCCGGACGCTGCGCAAAGAAGATATTCTTTCGGTTTTGAAAACCTTGGTCGACCTGCGCGACGGGCGCGGCGACATTGATGACATCGATAACCTTGGCAACCGGCGCGTGCGGTCTGTCGGCGAGTTGATGGAAAATCAGTACAGGATCGGTTTGCTCCGCATGGAGCGCGCCATCAAGGAGCGCATGTCTTCGGCTGAGCTTGAAACCTTGATGCCGCATGACCTCATCAACGCGAAGCCGGTCGCGGCGGCGGTGCGCGAGTTCTTCGGCTCATCGCAGCTTTCGCAGTTTATGGACCAAACAAATCCGTTGTCGGAGATTACGCACAAGCGGCGCCTATCGGCGCTCGGGCCTGGCGGATTGACCCGGGAGCGGGCGGGTTTTGAGGTGCGCGACGTGCACCCGACCCACTATGGCCGGATGTGCCCGATCGAAACGCC
>JBCCTV010000239.1:0-4594 GCA_039197915.1 Pseudomonadota bacterium
GGTTCGAACACTGGGGTAAGCGGTCGCCATGAAGTCGAGCGGGCCGGCGATCTCGGCCAGAGGCGAGGGGCCTTCCTGTATTGGAGCCTCTCCACCGAAAATAGGGCTGAATACGGCTGCCGTATCGCCGTCAAATCGCGCACCGGCAATTGTGAACGCCAGTATCGTCGCCAGCCCCAAGATCGCGCCAGTGAGGGCATTGGCGATATGAAACGGCGCCGTCCAGACACTTAAGCGGTTATGAACGTCTGCGAGCGTCAGCCTTCCGGCGCCGCGCCGAAAAGTAAAGGCGTCACGGAAAATACGCGGATGGGCCAAAAAGCCGGAGAGGGACAAGCCAAGCAGTAACGCGCCGAATGCGCCGACGACAATAATCCCAAGTGTGTGGGGAAGATGCAGATAATAGTGCAAATCTAAGAGGAACTGCGTCCACGGAAAGCTCTCCTCACCCGCGATCCGGCCATCGGCCGTCGCATAGAACGCCTGCGTGTCCGTCGTGATCACCGTGCGCGGAAGACCGGGCTGGGGAAAATTGATATAGAGATGCGTCGTAGGCGTATCTTCACTTTCAAAAACAAGACGGGCCGCCGCCTCGGCGGCGCTTGGGGCGATTGCGGCCATTTCTGGCGCGCCCGGCTGTTCCCACCGCTGCAGTTCGAGATTGAAGACCGACAGAGTTCCAGTGACAGCCAAAATATACAGGACGCCGCCGATCGCCAATGCGAGTGCTGAATGAGCATCCAGCGCGCGCGCAACACGGTCGGAGGAGGCTTTTGGCCATATGGATCCAGGCATCGGCCGCTCTCAGCCCGCGGCCACAAGATACAAGAGCGGCGCAGCACTGAGACTGGCGATAACAAGGCTCTTGCGCCACAGCAGTCCATCAGCGCCCACCAGCACTGCAAGCCCAGCCCACGCCAGCGGAAACAGGAACATAGCGAGGACGAGGTTTGCCGTGTGTTCGGAGCCGATCGAGGCGAGGGCCGCAAATGTTGCTGTTGTGACAAGCAAAGCCGAAATGCCCGAGAGGGGACCCATAAGAACGCCGGCGAAGACCTTGCGGACGTAGAACGCACATTGCCGCCGTTCCGGCGCAGCCCCCAGCTTTTCCGCCGACGCTCTTCGGACGCGCGCCGGCGCCTCAATCCAATCGACCGCCAGATACCCCAGCACGACGATCGTAATGCAGACGACGCCAAGCGCAGCGCCCTTTTCGACGCTGCTCGTCATCGACCAAGCGACTATGGAGCTCCCAATAAGCGCCCATGCGATCGCCAAGCGCCAAGCGTTGTGAGAATGCGCCCGCCACGACGTTCGCAGCAGCCACACGCCGCCAACAATCCCGGCGTATCCGATGATCCTGACAATGACGTCCGACGCCGACAATCTAGAACCTTTTTGCTATGCTACCCACAATCGTTCGTTCTTCACCGACGAAGCAATCGCCTCGCGACAAGCATGTGGCATAAAATTCATTATTTCCGATGTTTCGCACGTTGAGAATTGCGTCCACGCCATTTTTGAACGCATAGCTCACTAGCGCGTCAAACACCACGTACCCGTCTGTAACAACACGATTGGGCGTCGGGGCGAAACCGTTTGAAGCAAGGAAGGCCGTACCGTTGCTCTCATTTTGACCTGCGAACCGGAAACCAGCGCCGATTTGTAGCCCATCCAGCGTCCGGTCGGTAGGGGTCCACATCGACCACAATGACGCCGTTGTTGCGGGCTCGCTCGGGCGAGGTAGAGCAGCGCCGGTTTGATCGACTTCATCGGCGTCTAAATACCTGAAGTCGAAGTCGAAGGCGAAATCACCCACGTTAAGAAGCGCCTCGACCTCAACCCCTTGCGCTTCGATCGTCAGGCCGGGCTGGGTCGCGCCGCCGGTGACGAAGTCGACAAGATTGTCTTCCTCAAGATTGAAGTAGGCGACGGAAAGGTAGTGCAGCGTTCCGGGAGGCCTGTACTTAAAGCCGACCTCGATTTGGTCGCCCCGGCGCGGGCGCAGAGACGTTCCGGTATTTACGTCTGTCCCGACGGTCGCACGGAATGACTCCGAGTAGCTAATGTAAGGATTAAGACCGAATGGAGTTTTGTACAGCGCGCCAATGGTAATCGGAAACTCTTCGTCTTTTTGATCGGTGAACGCATCCCGCGATTTCACCGATGAATAACGCACCCCCGCGTTGATCACCAGATCAGCGATGCTGATCTGATCAATCACGTAAAGATCCCGCGCCACCGTTTCATCTTCTGAAAGAAACTGCGCAGCTTCAAAGGTGGCGGCGTCGGGAACTTCGGACCCATCATAAACCGGGTTAAAAATGTTGAAGGTGGAGGGCTGCCCTGTGAGCGTAAGCGGCACACCGGACAAAAACGCTTGATCGGTGAACGTATCGACGTCCTGATAGTTCACGCCGGCGAGGGCTTCATGCGTAATGAAGCTCGTATTGAACTTCGCGCGCAGACGTGCGTCTAACGCGATTTGATCAGAGCCGGCCGGACCGCCAAAGAATGTACGCCCGAAAGATGGCGTTCCGTCCGGCAAGAGACGCGGGTTCCCGTCCCCCACAAACGATATCCAAGACTGTTGGTAGTCGGCTTCGTTGTCCCGATACCGGGCAGTGGCTTCAAAAGACAACTCGTCATTGAATTGGTGGGTGGCGAAAAGGGTGCCTGTAAAAGCTTCGGAATTGAAGCGGTCGAAGGAGGGGTCCCCAACGAAAACGGACGGATCTACTTCCTGCGGCGGCGCGAGCGCACACACATTCGGCTCCGAGATCGACACCTGGTTAGACTGGCATCCAGTAGCCGTCAGCGGCAGGAATTGAGAATCAACGCCGCTGTTTCGGTCGCTGTAGTTGAACAGCGCGGTAATCGATGTTCTGCCGTCATCGTATGTCAGAGAGGGTGCAACGACGATGGCGTCGTCGTTAACAAAATCAATCTGCGTCCCACTGTTGCGGTAAACACCCACGAAGCGAGCCGTAAAACGCCCATCTCCGCTCAAGTCGAAGCCGATGTCCGCAGACGCCTGATAGCGATCGAAGTTACCTGCTGTCGCGACAAGCTCCTTACTGAGTCTGTCGGGTCTGGCTATCTTCGAGACCGTACTGATTATTCCGCCCGGCGCCGCTTGGCCGTAAAGCACCGACGCCGGCCCCTTTAAGACTTCGACTTGCTCTAGAGTATAGACGTCGGCTCGAGCATTATTAAAGAAGCCAAATTGGACCTGAAGGTTGTCCTGGTACTCGGGAGCATCGAGACCGCGGATGCTCGCAAAATCGCCGCGCGTTGAAATGCCGAAGGCGTTGCCGGTGACGCCCGCCGTGTAATTGAGTGTGTTGCTTAGTGTAAGTGAGCCGCGCTGTAGAAATTCATCGGCCGTGATGATGGTGACGGACCGCGGTGTCTCCAAGATAGGGATTTCGGATTTTGTCGCGCCAAACGTAGACGGTGAGCCGAGAACCTCAATAACCTCTGACCGCATCTCCGGCGGCGACGACGTTTCCTGCGCGTACGCCCCACTGATCGCAACGGACGCCGCCGACGTCAACAACATCAATCCACGCATAATTACCCCCACGCATCATCAAAAGACGCCATTAGACGGCGACCACTTACCGTATCTGAGATGAATTGTAAATGCGATTTATTCGCAAAAAGTGCGACATACACAATGCCCCCGGAGAGCGGCGGCGCCGCCCTGTAAAGCGGAAGCTATTGTGACCAGGCGGTCAGAAAAGCACGAAGCGAGCAAGCCCAAAACTGTCCAGCCCTGTCCGTATCGAAGACTAGACCCGTGCATATTCGTGATGAAACCCGCCGAAATGCGGTTGGGCCGTAAGGCGTCCATCGGTTATCTGGGGCCGGCAAAGCGGCGCATCTTTTCGCAAACTGAGGTACGGTTGCACGGCGTTCTAATAGCGCCCATAGGCGCGCAAAACCCCGCTTAGGTGGTCTGCATCGCGAACGAGAACGTGCTTGAGACAGTCGCGCCTGATTGAGCCGATGGGGCGCTCGGCGTAGCCGTTTCGCCAGGGGCTTTGAAAAGCGGTTGGTCGATCGCGGATGCCGAGTGAGCGCAGCCGCTTGCGGTAGACGTTGCCGTAGATGCGGTCGTTGTCCCGGACGATCTCGGTTGGCGCATGACCACGGAAACGCTTCGAGGATCCACTGCGCGGTCCACTGTGCGGTTGGGTGTGTGGTGACGGCGATGTGGACGAGCCGTCGGCGATGGTGCTCCAAGACAATCAAGGCAAACAGCAGCTTGAAGCCCAGCGTCGGGACGATCAGGAAGTCGGCGGAGGCGACGTCGTCCGTGTGATTGTGCAGGAACGTTTTCCAAGACTGAGAGGGCAGTCCGCGCCGCTCGGCCATGTTTTTTGCGACGGTCGACTGTGCGACCTTGACGCCGATCATTTGCGGCGTGCCCAAGAGCGGATTGGCGAGGCTGATCTCGCGGATCAGCTCGCGAGCTTCCTTTGAGATCTTTGGCCGCCCGCCGCGCGGGTGGGACTTCCATCGCCAGAGTGCGCGTAAGCCCATGCGATGCCAGCGGATGACGGTCTCCGGACGCACGATCTGGATCGAC
>JBCCTV010000240.1:0-4590 GCA_039197915.1 Pseudomonadota bacterium
CACCACGGCTCGTTGGCTGCTGCGTATTGTATTCGCCCGAGATGTTCACAAAGCCTCGGCTGCCGAGTGAGAAACCATAATTACCAGCAACCGTTAGGTTCTCGCCGTCGCCTTCATAAAACTCGCCGTAGCGGACGAAGGCTGAACCACCGTCCGATCGGTCATTGAGTTCGAAGTTCAAGACGCCCGCAATCGCGTCCGAACCGTACTGCGCACCAGAACCGTCCCGAAGGATCTGAACGTTTTTCAGCGCAATTGCCGGAATGGTTGCGATGTCCGGACCGTGAGAACCGAACCCGCCAAGCAGAACGAGCGCTGCGCGGTGACGACGCTTACCATTTACGAGAACAAGAGTTTTGTCGCTATCCAGGCCGCGAAGCTGTGGAGGACGAATGAACGTTGCGCCGTCTGAAATTGGCTGGCGAGCGATGTTAAACGCTGGCACCAAAGTTTGGAGAATATCGTTCGTGTCTGTTAGACCGATATTTAGAAGGTCGTCAGCGCCCAAGACGTCGATCGGAACCGGTGAGTTCGCAATGGAACGCCCCTGACGTCTCGTACCCAGGACGAGAAGGACGTCATCACCGCTGCTGGCGGCAGGTTCGTCCTGTGCAAAACCCGCCTGAGGGGCGGAAAAGGCGGCAAGCGCCGTTGTTAATCCAAGTAGTGTCTTCCTATTCACGTCATACCTCCTGCGTGTTTAAGGGTATGGCGTTTCCTTCTTCCCCAAAGGCTGCGCCCATTCTGCGTGTGCCCGTTATTAGTGTTATCGGTGTCGAGAAACGTTGCCCACTGGCGACTAGATGAGTTGCGCGACACAAAAGTGTCAAGGAGGTCAACGCCACATTTGGGCTTCGTTTTAACCAAGTGTGGCACAATCGGCTCACTGTTGGTTTAGGCACTCGGCACGACGTGTCGAAGCGTGAAACTGGGTCAATTTCGAGATCTGAGGCGTATGAAAAACGCCCCTAAGCCCAAACGCCGTAATAAAATTTTTATCATTTTTATCAGGGACTTAACGCTTACCAATTGCGCCAAAAACTTCATTGGCGACTACGTATTCTGGCAGAGAACCGTCGCCTCAATTAAGGGCTAGCAAAGCGGGTAAGCATCGCTGTTTAATGATGCTGCACATGCGAAGAAAAACTCTGATGAACAAAGGGTTTGCGGCCATTTTTAAAACATGTTTTCGCCAAGTTTAGCGACGGGGTTTTCGAAGAGATTTCTAGAACGTCAGAAATTGTTTAATTTTGTTCGTTGTTTGTTTTCAATTTCAGATCTGCGTTGTAGCAGGCTTACTCGCCGCTGAATTGTGCGTTCAGTGATATATTATAACACTCACGACGCCCATACTGACCGTCATTTACCGGCGCTTACGGTCCGAAATCCGATATGAGATGCGCCCAACGAAACCTCCTGGGGCTGGCGCGCCGCTGGCCGATACCGCGCACAATAATTCGGCGCGCAGAGATAGGACCCACCCTTTATTGCGGCTCGAGCGTTTACTTCTTTCGAGGACGCGACATCGAGGGTCTCAACCGTTTCGGAGCGCCGACTTTGATACCGGTCCGTCGTCCATTCCCAAACGTTGCCAGTCATATCGTGCGCCCCGAACCCGTTCGGCGCAAAGCACCCAACGGGCGCAAGGCCCGCATACCCGTCTCGCGCCTGGTCAATAATGGGGAAAATTCCTTGCCACGTGTTCGCTGGAAATTGGGCCAATGCATCCGGCTTTTCGTTTCCCCAGGCGTAGGGCGCCGCCCTACGCCCGCCGCGGGCAGCCGCTTCCCATTCGGCTTCTGTCGGCAGCCGGCGACCGCGCCAGTTGGCGTAAGCGAACGCATCCTCCAACGCCACATGCACAACGGGGTGCATTTCTTTGCCTTTGATCGACGACCCGGGGCCTTCAGGCGAACGCCAATTCGCACCATCGACGAAGCGCCACCATCCAGGCCCATCTTCTAACGGAGGGGAAAAAACCGCAGAGCCCGGCGACCGCATCTCGTCCGGCACAGTATCGAACGCCGCCTCAGGTAAACCGCGCTCTGCTCGCGTCCGATACCCAGTCGCATCCACAAATTCAGCAAACTGTTGGTTTGTGACTTCATAGGCGTCGATTTCAAACGCGTTGACCGAGGCCGTTACCTCTGGCCTCTCCTCGGCGTGAAACCGAGTATCACCGAGCACATAGTCTCCGCCGGGCACCTGCACTTGAAGATTGAGCGCCTCTGGCGCGGCGCAAACAGGTCTTGAGCCCATCGGGTTTGGGTCGCCGTCAGAACATCCAGCGGCCAAAAAAATCATAATCGCTGAAGCTATATACCGCCGTTCTATTCGCATCCCTGGCACGCCCCCAATAAGCAACCGCAAAAAACCAAGTCTGAGCCAAGGTTTCAATCCGATAGAAGGCGACTAAGGCGCTCCAGTGTTTCGCGGGGGCCAAAAAATGCCGCCGGCGTTATCACCCCTCGACCATGAACATCACGGTCGTGGTGTTTTGCGGGTTCCCGGTCGTTCCGGCATGCAAGGTCCGGCTGGCTCAACGTCTCCTAAATAGTCGTGAGTGGAGGCGAGCCTATCGGGTTTGCACGGAACAAAAGCGCAGTCTGTAAGGCCATCAATTCAAAATTCGAACGTGTTCGCCAGTGGTGGTTGCTTATTTCACCTTCAAAGACGCCGACTCAGCTCGCTCCGCAAAAAGCCAAAGGGGATAGGGTTTATTCCTTGTAGAAATTATATCAAATCGATGCGTTTATCCGAGCTTGGCGTGTCCCCCCTAAAGCCATTCGCGTTCCGTTGGAAACGCTGAAAGGGCCCTAGGCTATTGATTTTTTACGCTTATCTCGCAGAGCTCACAGGTGGGAACTGTCGACCGCACGCTTATCCGCGAAGCGCTCTAGCGGTACAAGCAGCTTGCGCCCTTCTTAAGAAAAGAATGTCCCTCCGAGCGCATACGAAGCAATAGCGACAGCTACGAAACCCGCCATCGCTCGGAAACGAGATTAATCCAAAAACCGAATGATCAATGCTGCGACGGCCAAGACGCGCTTTATCATTTAGCTGATGGCCGCCCAATCGAGGAATAGCGGAAGCCCGCATCGTACATTTGCGCTGGACGGTAGACATTCCGTAGGTCAATGAAAACGGGCTCAGCGAGGAGTGATTTTACGCGCTCCAAATCTAGCGCTCTAAATTCGTCCCATTCAGTCACTAGAGCGACCGCGTCAGCCCCATCGATGGCGTCATAAGCATCCGTACAGTACGTAATATCCGGCAGAAGCTTTTGCGCCTCCCCCATGCCCTGGGGATCGAACGCTCGAACCTTCGCGCCCGCCTCAACCAGCGCCGGAATGATATCAAGCGAAGGGGAGTCGCGCATATCATCCGTATTGGGTTTAAAAGTTAACCCCAAAACTGCGATGGTTTTCCTCGAAACGGAACCGCCCACAGCATCGATAATCCGGTCAGCCATACGCCTTTTGCGCGCGGAGTTGATATCAACAACCGCCTCTACAATTTTAGTTGGCGCGCCCACTTCTTGCGCTGTCCTCACCAAGGCAAGCGTGTCCTTCGGAAAACATGAGCCTCCATAGCCTGGACCGGCATGCAAAAACTTTGATCCGATGCGGCCGTCTAAGCCCATGCCGCGCGCGACCTGTTGAACGTCCGCATCGACACGCTCGCAAAGATCAGCCATCTCGTTGATGAACGTGATTTTGGTCGCTAGGAACGCGTTCGCCGCGTATTTAATGAGCTCGGATGTCGTCCGGTTAGTGAAGACAATGGGCGTCTCGTTGATGAAAAGTGGCCGATAGAGCTCGCCCATAACGTCTTTTGCGCGTTCTGCATCGGCGCCGACGACGACCCGGTCCGGTCGTTTGAAGTCTTCAATCGCTGCGCCCTCCCGCAAAAACTCCGGATTGGAAACAACGTCAAAATCGAGCGCGCTATTCGTATTGCGGATAATTTTTTCGACTTCGAGGCCCGTGCCAACGGGCACCGTCGATTTTGTCACAATGACGGTATACCCGGTTATGGCCTCGGCAATTTCCTTGGCCGCCGCATAGACATAGGAGAGATCAGCAAAACCATCGCCGCGGCGGGAGGGTGTTCCAACCGCGATGAAAACAACTTCGGCATTTGCGACCGCATTTGCGAGGTCCGTCGTAAACGCCAGACGCCCCTCACGGACATTATCCGTGACAAGACGGTCTAGACCCGGCTCATAGATCGGGATTTTGCCGGCCTGCAGGTTCGAAATTTTCGCTTCGTCTTTATCAACGCATACGACCTGATGCCCGAAATCCGCAAAGCATGCACCCGATACGAGTCCAACATACCCTGTTCCAACCATCACGACTTGCATAAACGCCACCATCGTTTCGGCTGGCTGTCATCTAATCAACGACGGCGACGCCGACTGCTTTTTCATTGGGCTGCTCTTACGCCGTTGCACGGCCAATGGCGATGGGGGGTAAGCGATTTTTTTTGGCCGGAAGCCCTGTCGCGCTTCCCGTTAGCATCCGCCATTTCGGCCAGAGGCGCGTGAAACTTTCTGAGCTGGAATGCCGCGCGCACCGGACCTGAGAA
>JBCCTV010000241.1:0-4432 GCA_039197915.1 Pseudomonadota bacterium
CCCGGAGATCGTTGATGCATCGCTTGCCGACGTCCTTGCGGTTTTCGACCGTGATCCGGCGACGTTCGAATATGTTCAGCCGTTCTTGTATTACAAAGGTTATCTGTCCTTGCAGGCCCAGCGCGTCGCCAATTGGTTATGGCGTCACGACCGTAAGCAACTCGCGCTTTATTTGCAAAGCCGCATGTCTGAGCTTTTCCAAGTGGATATCCATCCGGCGACTAAAATTGGCAAGGGCGTTTTCATTGACCACGCCACAGGCGTTGTGATTGGCGAGACGGCTGTCGTTGGCGACGACGTGTCTATCCTACAGAATGTGACCCTCGGCGGGACAGGCAAAGAAAAAGGTGATCGGCATCCAAAAATCGGCCGGGGCGCATTAATCAGTGTCGGCGCCAATGTGCTTGGGAACATTGAAGTGGGCGAGGGCGCAAAAGTCGCTGCAGGCAGCGTCGTGCTTCATCCGGTCCCACCCTATTGCACCGTCGCCGGCGTTCCCGCGAAGCCGGTGGGCGATTGCGCCGCCGCGTCGGGGGTCACGATGGACCACAGCATCGGTTGATATTCGCCGCCTGATCGGTGCTAGTTTCGACCATAAGCTGAGCGCGTAGCGGCATAGCCTCAAAGCCTTGCCTTACCCCGCGACGCGCCTCCGCACCCTTTATTCCGCTCTTGTTTCTTCGCTGAGAACGGCTTTTCCCCGGACTAATGACCCGGGTTGCTGCCGCGCGGTCGCGCTTCAGCTGATCCTGAGACTTTCGTCCCGTCGGCGAGCGTGAGCGCGTAGGGCACGGACGCGCCTTCCATGGCGTCAGCCGTCAGTCCAATGAGCATGATGTGTTTGCCGCCGGGTTTTAGGTCGGTGCGGTCGCCTGCGGCGACGTCATAGGCCTCAACCGGGGCCATCATAGCGGCGCCTTCATCATTCCGGGTCGTTTCGTGAAGCTCCACCGTTACCGCCGCCGCACTTTCGATGCCGACAATGCTTACGGCGTTTGTAGTCTTGTTGCAGACAGTCATATAGAGCGCCGTGGTTGCGGAAACTGGCGCCGCCCGGACCCAGTCATCAACTATTGTGAGTTTGTCGGCGGGGGCGTCAGCGCACACATCGGCGACGCTTTCCGCCTCCTGCGCACACGCCGCAATTAAAACAAAAGATAGACCTGCAATAGCCCGCATCATCAGCAATCCCATTTTGTAACGTTGGGTTAACCGTCATATCGTGGACATCAGTTTCGAATATCGGTCCTACTGCGACCACACCACGTAAGGTTAACACAATTGGAAGACAAAAGGCGGATACCATGAATGCATCGGAAATTCAGCGCCTTCAGGCTTATCTAAAGGAAAAATTCAACGACGCACCGATTTCCGTGCGCGGCCGTTCTAACAAGGACGACTCGGTGGACGTTTATTTGGGCGATGAGTTCCTGGGCGTAATTTTTAGGGACGATGAGGATGACGAGCTTGTCTATCAGTTCAACATGGCGATCCTCGATATCGACCTGCCGCATTAAGGCGTCGCTCGCGCTGGCCCCATGGGGCAAGCTGGGCGTGCCCCTAAGCGGGAAGTGGAGGAGGAGCGAGCATGGAAAATAGTCGCTTTTCGATCGGCGCTATCGCCGCAGACAGACCGCTTTTAACAGCGACGATCGCTGGTCTCGGGCTGACCGCGCTCTCCGTTATGGGGTTTGCGCCGGATGTGCCTGGTAAGCCGAGCTCTGCAAATATCGCGATTTTTGCGCTCCATTGTTTGCTTGCGCTCGCAGCGCCGATTGCTGCCGCGGTTGCGGCCCCGGCGGTTCTGCGCGGTCGGATCGGCTACGCGGCCGTTTTGGCGGCGGTCATCGTTGCGGTGGTCTGGTATGCGCCTTCGGCGGCGCCGGATAATTTCGTTGGCTACGCTCCCTCGCTAACCACAGGCATCGCGGCGGCGGGTATCGCTGCCGGTCTTATTGTGCTGCGCCCATTTTTCGGCGTGATCCCGGGCTTAGCTTTGGTTGCGCCAGCCGCTGGTTTGTTAGGCGCTGTCGGCGCTGGCGGCATGCTGGCGCTGCGTGGTGCGGACGGCCTGCCGCTCCTTGGGGCTGTCACCGCGACGAGCGCCGCCTTAGCGACACTGATTGGGATTGGCGTCGTGACAGAATTCGCGCGCCGTTATGCTAGTGGGGCGTCCTCGCACGACGCGGCGAGCGAAGCGGGCGGCGCCATGTTCGCTCCGACGATAAACGCCTGCTTGCTGAGCGCCGGCGCCTTTATCTTGGCGGCCTTGGTTGCGCCACAACAAACCTGGTCCCTGGCGACCGGAGCGCAGGCGGCCGCAGGCGTTGCCGTCGCGTGCCTTTCAGCGTTGCTCGTAGCCGTTGCGACCCTGTCGCTCGCTAATGTCTCTGACGCAATGGCGGTTATCGAAAATCACCGGCGCCGGCGTTTTCGCACAATCTGGCGTCCCGTTCGCGCCGCATTGCCAGCAAGTTCTGCGCTCGCCTTCGCTGCGATCACGCTGATTACGGCTATGGTTGCGCTTTTTGAAGCGTTCGAGCCCATGCGGGTCGTGAAGTTGTCACTCCTAGGCGGCAGCGTCATTGCGGCGGGCCTGACCTTTGTTTCCATCCGTACGGGTATCTTCATCTTCGTAATGCTTTTTACAGGTTCTGTGCTGATTGATTGGGGCGTTGCGCTTGCGGGAACGTCTGCCCCATCGCTTATCGCAGAAATCGTGGCGGTCACATGCGCCGCAGCGCTGTATGCACATCTGGCGCTAGCAGCGCGCGACGCGAGGGGGCCAAGGCGCAAGCCCCATGAAGCGGCTGAAATTGCGATGGTCGACGGTGCTTACGGCTATATTTTAAGCACGGCGATTACGATTGCTGCGTTTCTCGTGGCCGCAAGCACGGGGCTGTGGCCTGCAGGCGGTGAGGCTGCGGCCTATTTCTTCTTGCTTGCTCTGTTCGGGGCTGTGGCGTCGGCGCCCTTTATGACAGCAATTAGCGCCGTCTTCGGGGCAGAGTAAACGCTCACTCGGCGACAATCAGCCGTTCGTCACGTTACTGAATAACTGGTCCCAGTTCAGCGCCCGGAACTTAAAGCGGCGCGTGAAGACCGAAGCGATTTGCTTTCCAATCATATAGAACGCGGCTTTGGCTATTTGTTTTTTCGCGCTTCTTTGGCGGGCCAACTGCACACGTTTTGCTGCAAATCGCTAACGCTGCATCGAAGACATAAAGCTGCGGATGCGTTCATCTATCAAGCGCCACTCATCAAGATAAGCGCGTTTAAACCGGTAGGTCACACTGATGCCGGCGTTGAGTTCATATTCACGCCAGCACTCAGGACTCTCGATGGTGTCAAGCTCTTTAAAGCACATCAGCGCCATGACGTCGCCGTCCGTTGTCTCACCCAAAAAGAGCTCAGTGTGGGCATAGCCATTTGTGGGCACGCTAGAGCGCTGGTCGACAAATTCATATTTGATAAGCTGGTAGGGCGTCCTGGAACCGCGCTCATCAATGACCTGGGGCATGTATAGGGAGTCTATCCGCTGATCTTCCGTAAACGCATTGCTGCGCGTTTTCAGCAAGATATCGATCCGCCGGGTGTCTGGTTCATTTTCCAAAAAATCCACCCGCCGCGCAGGACTGTACCCGGCCATAGTTGGCCAAAGGGCGTAAAGCCAAACCTCGTCTCGGTCGCCGCCACGCCGGTCCCTCGGGAATACTGTATAATTCGTTGGAGTTTCAAAAGGCTGGTTGGCGATCGTGAAGGCAACGGGATCGTCAGAGATCGCCGGGCTCTGGGCGTCACCCGTCAGGTCTTCAACGCTCGGACCCACATAATAATAGAGAAAAACAGCCGACAAAATTAGCGTGGCGACAAATATGCCGAGCGGATACCGCCAGCTCGATTCTTCGCGAATTTCCTCGCCGCCAAATCCATAGGAGTTCGACATGATAACGCCACACCGTTTGGTTTTGCCTACGCAGTATCACGCCAGCGAACCAAGGGGAAGATCGCTCAAACCCGGATGAACACGGTACCGGAAGCGCTTTAAGGTCCTCGCAATTTGCACGGCGGCGAGGCCGAACAAATTGCAAAAAGTGTTTGCTCAAAAAAAAGACTTAGAGCGCCTCGATCATCTCTGCGACTAACGGGTGCCGCACGACGTCACGCCGGTCGAAGCGAATGACATCAACCGTGTTCAGCATTTCTAGCTTCTCAGCAACGGGCGCGAGGCCGGATAATTCGGGCAAAAGGTCCGTTTGCGCCGGATCGCCTGTGACCACCATGGTGGAATTCCAGCCCAGTCGCGTCACCAGCATTTTTAGTTGCGCATATGTGCAGTTTTGCGCCTCGTCTATAACAACGAATGCGTTGTTAAGCGTCCGCCCACGCATAAAGCCAATGGGAGCAATTTCGATTACGCCTTCCGCCGTGA
>JBCCTV010000242.1:0-4411 GCA_039197915.1 Pseudomonadota bacterium
AATTCCGCCGTTTGTAGCGCCACCGTCGCACCGGCAATCACCGCGCCTTCTTTGTCTTCAAACAGAAGGGTTGTTTCACCAGTTTTGGGATCTAACGCAACCACGCGCGACGGGGCCAGACCGATATTCAACTTCCGATAAAGCGCGATCCGCCACGTCGACGGGTGGAGCGCAGCGACCAGCGCGCCCAGGTGGTTAAGCGTGAGGTTATCGGGCCCCCCTGGCATGTCGAAGCTTTTGCGAACCTCTTTCATGGCGGCGTCTAAAACAAAAATTGAATGGCCGCGCGTATCAGCGAGCGCGACCCGCCCCTCTGGCAAATTAGCGACGCCATTGGCAAATCTTGCACCGGCAAAGACCGGAGTGCCGGCGCTCGCAGCAACGCCGGAGCGCTTAAACGGCAACGCGTCATCGATAAGCGAGCGCCATCCGCAATGGGCGTGGTCAAAGCTTGTCAAAACTCCAAAGTCATTCGTAACAAGATTATTCGCCGCACAGTGGGTTTGCGCGCCGGCGCCCATGACAATGGCCCCGTCCAATGACGCCCGCTCAAGCGTAGCACGGCGACGCCAACGCGTGCCGTCCTTTAGGTAGGCGTGGTTGATGAAAACAACGTCGCCGGTCGCCTTATCGATTGTCAGCCCATGGGGCCGCAATCCGTGGGTCATTTCTCCGTCACGGAATATCGGGCGTACAGAGATTTTTTTCGGGGTCGTCGCTGATGACTCGCTAGAGGCTAAAGCCGCGACTAAGGCCCCGGTCGAAACTACATAAAGCCCGCCCTCCGGGATCTTGTCGTCGCGACGACGGACCGAGCGTTCAACGGCCAAACGGTCATAGGCTGAAAGGACAATGCGTTCGCCTGCAACATCGAGCGCGAAATCCTCCGCGCCGATGACCGGCTCACCGGTTGCCTCGTTGGTCACCGCAACGCGCGCGCAGCTTTCCAAAGGAAATGTTGGAGCGCCGAACTCTTCGCTCACGTCTTGGCGCGCGCAGGACAGGCCCCCCAACGCGGAAAGCGCGAGCGCCAACGCTCTCCAAAAAAGGGCTTTCCCGAAAAAAGTGTGAGTGTTTATGCCCATTCGCCCCAAATACGATCCCGCCAAATCGCACCAATCGCCAAATATTAGCGCATCTCTGGGGCGTTCGTCACCCACCCAGTGAAGCGCCCACCGACATCAACAATCGGCCAAGCGGCGTCAATTCACCCGCGGGCTTGCGGCGCCGTTCGCAAACGTGGAGCCAGCTTGCGATGTCGGCGACCCGGCAGGCGCGCCCGATGATGACGTATTTGATGAAGCAGCGCCGGATGAAGCAGCACCCGGACGCTCATACCCCCATTTATCGATGAAATAGCGCAACCGCGCTTCAACCCGGTTTGCGGTTTCCTCACTGTACTGAAATTTGTTTTTCTCAAATGACTGTATCGACTTTAAGTAAGCGTCAAACTTCGGTTGCGCGTAACTAAAGCCCGGGATCTCAAGGCCGTCATAAACCGCCTCAACAGCGCCGAGCGGGTCAGCGTCGAGCTCGTCATAGCGAAGCTCCACAAGGCGTTCCGGTGGAATTTCCGCGAGATCCCGCTCAAGCGCGAACATCATACGCTCATAAACGGCGAAGATCGTCTCATCGATATCCACATGGGCGTATCCCTGGAGTGCGAACTCCGCCAAGAGCTTCTTGTAGAAATTCTGCATGGAGACGAACACATCATAGGGGTTACGGTGAATGTGGACGAATTTCGCGTTTGGAAATATTTGTTGCAACATCGCCGCGCGCGCCGTGTAAACCGGGTTTTTGATCAGGAGCGGCTTGTGCTCCTGTAAGGTCGACAGGCGACGCATCAAATAGGTAAAGCGCTCGCCCCACCGCCGTATTTCGCGCGGTTTACATCCGTCAAAAAAGAGACCTCTGTTTAAAAGATCGTCAAAGGCGCGCGGAAAATAGATCGCGTGGTAGAACGACAGCTCGGACATGTTTGCGATCGCAATTTCATCTTCCTGCGGACTGTCCGGATTGACCGGGATGTTATCGATATAGCGATGGTCCGGCAGGGCGCGCTCGAGCAAGGGGCGGAAAATCCGCGCCAAGCCAAACAAGTCCCACGGCAAACCGGTCGCGACCGGCGGCACATAGGAGAACGCATCCGACTTGCACATGATGTTGTAGAGATGCGTTGTTCCCGATCGCCAATGCCCGAGAATAAAGATTGGCGCTGGCAAGTCTTTTAGTTTCGGCAAGCGGCGATCGGTGAGCAGGCGCTCAACAGCGGAAAAAGGCGAGCGCGCCGCCACGGCGCCACTGATCGAAAGCATGTCGAGCGGGTTCGACGGCAGTCCGCCCCGCGCAATAACGCTCGCGATCACTCCAGGGGCAGCCCCGCTTAATGGATGCGCCATGCGTCTCAACTCACCTTCATAACGCCGCCGACAAGAGCCGAAAGCGCCCGAAAAACATAGTTAATAAAGACGTGTCACTGTTGCAGCGCAAGCGGGCCAACCGGCAAATATGCGGGAACGATCGGTCTGTGGCGCCGCAAATTGCTGTCTTTTTCGCCGGGATCGTTAGAGTAGCGAAACCGAGTATCGAGGGGTGTGTTCTGCGTAAATCAAAAGGGCTTGCGGGGATTGTCGTCGCATTTTTGATCGCGACGACAGGTTTTGTCGCGACGACGGTGCAAGCAAACGCCGAGAATTTTAAGGCTGTCATTGAAGGCGCGCCGAGTCCGTTGGGCGCGACTTTGCGCACCGTTTCGTCTTTAACAAACGGCAGCCGAACCGCCCCGACGGCGTCCGCGGCCCGGCGGCTTGCGAAGAACGATGTCGCCGCGCTGACCCAAGCGATGAAAGCCGCCGGATATTATGCAGCCGAGGCAAACTTCCGCCTGGAAGACGACGGCGATAAAGACCGGCGCGTTGTCTTCGAAGTCACCCCCGGTGCGGCCTTCAAAATCAGAACCTATGAACTTGTTTATACAGACGACCAAGAAGATGGGCAGGAGGATGGGCGGCCTGACTCCCTAGAGGCGCTCAACGTCGCCGCTGCGGACGGCGCCGCTGGCGCAACAATTGCCGCCACGCAAGCCGCCGTTTTATCCGCGCTTAGAAATAACGGCTATCCGAACGCCCGGGCCATTGGCCGCCGCGTGCGGGCAGATCTCGCAGCCGGAACAGCAACCGCCATAGTTGAGTTTGAAAGCGGTCAGCGCGCGGTCTTCGGCGACGCTGAGGTAAGCGGGCTTGAAAAAACCAACGAGGCCTATCTGCAACGCCTGAAAAATTGGGAGGTCGGGGCGCCGTTCGACCTGGACACGGTGATCGCCTATCGCGACCGCCTGGGTGCGACGGGGCTTTTTAGCGACCTCGACGTGACGCCGGGCGCTCGTGATGAAACCGGCGTCGCCCCGGTTCTCGTTACCGTGTCGGAACGCAAACGGCGTACGATTGGCGGCGGCGTCACCTTCTCAACCGTGGAAGGCCCAGGCGGGCGGCTATTTTTTGAACAACGCAACGTCTTCGGGGCCGGCGAAATCGCGCGTGCTGAAATTAACGCCACGCAGATCCAGCAATCGCTATTGCTCGATCTTAATAAGCCTATGCCGGGCTTTCCGGGAGCGGCCTTTGGGCAAGCGAGCCTCATCAATCAGACAACGGAATCTTTTGACGCGCTGACAATCGCGGTCGCCGCAGGCTTATCAAAACGGTGGCTGGATGATCGCCTCACGACCCAGGCCGGCGTCGCCTTTGAAACCGCGCGCATTACCCAAGACGGCGTCAGTGAACGGACGTTTCTCGTGTCGGCGCCGTTGTCGGCGATTTGGAATACCGAAACAGACCCCTTAGCCTTGTCGCGCGGCGCCCTTGCGTCTTTAAGCGCGACCCCCTTCACGGGCTCTGACACATTTACCCAGTTCGATTTTAACGCTCGCAGCCGGGTGAATTTTGGGGCGGCGACGATCGCTGGACGAACGCGGCTTGGCGCAACCGTCGGCGCGTCGCTTGACGATCTGCCGCTCACCCAACGCTTTTTCGCCGGTGGCGGATCTTCCGTGCGCGGCTTTGGTTTCCAGGAAGCAGGCCCCCTGGACGAGGAGGAGCGCCCGATTGGCGGGCGCTCAATTTTCGAGGCCGCTGTTGAGGCCCGCTACAAAGTTTTTGGGCCTGTGCAATTGGCGGCCTTTATCGAAGCGGCAAACATTTCTGAAGGCGTGACCCCGGATTTCGGCGGCGACTACTTTGTCGGCGTCGGCGGCGGGGCGCGCTACATTACCCCGATCGGCCCGATCCGACTTGATATCGCGTTTCCGCTTGAAAAGCGCGAGACGGACGCATCATTCCAGCTCTTTGTATCCTTGGGACAACCATTCTAATGCTCCGTACCATAATCATAATTGCTCTGGGTCTTGTCG
>JBCCTV010000243.1:0-4305 GCA_039197915.1 Pseudomonadota bacterium
ATTGTTGACCAGGATGTCAACGCGGCCTTTCCAGTCCCAGGCCGCTTCAACCTTTTCCTGTAGTATGGCGAAATTCGTCGCCTCGAAGGGCAAGACTAACCCGTCAGTTTCGAGATTATTAGCAACCAAACGGAGCGCCTCTTCACGGCGACCGGACAAAACAATATGAGCGCCGCGACTTGCAAAGGCCAAGGCAAGAGCTTCACCGATACCTGAGGACGCGCCCGTTATCCATACTGTTTTATTCTCGAATCCCATCTGGAGCTCCAAATATTCTTTATAGTGACGGCCGCGCTTTAAACGCACAAATTTTGGCTCAAGGAAAACTCACATTCACGGACGATAAAGCGTCAGCGCGGATCTGTAACGCGTTGGACTTTACGCGTTGAACGTCTTCCCATCGACACATCTGCGCATAAACGCATCTGTTATTCGACGATAGGCTTCGATCTGCTTGCCAAGCGGCAGCGACAGAACAGGCATGCAGGTCTTGTTGACGTCAACAATATAGATCCGACCGTCCGTTCGACTCCGGAGTATATCGACCGCGCCAAAGTCCAGCCCTACGAGTTGGCAGTATTCAATAATCTGCTTGCATTCTTCTTCGGAGAAGACTTCGTCGGCGCGACGCAAGAAAACGCGCAGGTACTCCGTCCCAAAACGTTTATCTGTTGCTTTATATTTTTCGAAGACGGTGGCGATTTCGCCGCGAACAAAAGCGACCCGCAAATCTTGCTGGGTTTTTCCGCCGTCGTCTGAAGTGTCGATCAATTTTTGGTATGCAAAGCCTGGCGCCACCGTATTTGCGGGGATTGGGCACTCGACAACAACGCCATCGTGGGAACCATTATGCTGGGATTTGCGCATTGCGGTCCCTTGGTAGACAACCGGATCGACCGACAGCGCATAGCCAAAGACTTGCTCAAAAACGTCGGCGACGAATTGCTTAGAAATGTTTGCGCATGCGCCGTTGACCGCCCTCTCCGCTTTTTGCGGCGCCAAGCGCGCGACGGCGCTCGAATATGTATTGTCTTCAAACAGGAACACCACGTCCGCTGTGTCCGGATCGGATATCACCCTTAGGCCAGCAAGTTGCACCACTGACCATATATTGTACCAAGGTGCTGCGGTCTGCGGGAAGAAAGCGATCGTGCGTGCCGGGCGTTTTCCGCGCAAAATCCTCGAAATGCGTACACCAACCAAATAGGTGTAAATCTCTAGTGCGGACAGGCTGGAGCGGAGGAACGACGCGTTCAACTTTATGCGCGCGCCAGTTCGGCGAACATAAAGCGTATTTTTTTCAAAAGACAGATCGCGGAAATAGCCAAAGGTTCTGGATACCGTGGCAAATGCGTTGCGCTGAGCCATTTTGCGCTCCGTTCTTTTTGGCGGCGCGCACCCTTACGGTGGAGCCGCGAACCATCCGCATAGCCTAGACTATTTGCGCACGCACGGAAGGCTATGCGGTTCACAAGTCCTGTCAAAGGTTTGTGATGGCGATCAGCGTCATGGCGTGCGGAGATTGCCCTAAAGGGGCTTTTTGCTGTCGTTTTTGGACAATTTCGCGCGCTTACGGGCGTCGCGAAGCCTCGCGGCGCGGCGCAGGCCGATATAGCCAAGGACGACAACCGAGACAGGATAGGCGCTCCAAACATAGCCGCCATATCCGCCCATCGCGAAGAATTCAGCCATTCGCCCGGGCCGTATCGCTCGCCGCGTCTGCCAGGGGTTGGCGTGGCGCTTCGGTCATTGTCGAAGGCGTAGGCGTCGGCGCTACGCGCCGCTGCGCCCTCGTCTCTAGGATAGACGCCTCAACGCCCGTCAGGACAAACCAGCCAAAAAACAACGAATAGGCCAAAATCATCATCAACAGTGGTGTCAGCATCGATGAGTGAATGGTTGGTCCGTCCATGCGGATGATACTCGCCGGTTGATGGAGGCTATTCCACCAGTCAACGGAGAATTTGACGATCGGGACGTTGATGAAGCCAGTGAGCGCGACGAGGCGCGCATATTTTGCCGCCTTGGTTCGATCTTCGACGGCATCCCAAACAGCCAGATACCCCAAATATATGAAGAACAAGACTAGCGCTGATGTGAGTCGAACGTCCCAAACCCACCAGGCGCCCCACATGGGCTTTCCCCAAATCGCGCCCGTAAAAAGCGTCAGTCCGGTCATCGCCAGACCAACCGGCGCTGCCGATTTTGCGGCTTCGTCGGCGATTGGATGGCGCCAGACGAACGCGATCGCGCTCATTGCGGCCATGAATGTAAACGCCAAGGTGGCGAGCCAAGCGGCTGGCACATGGACGTACTTAATGCGCACTGCGTCGCCCTGTTGGTAGTCTGCCGGTGAAAACGCGAGTGCGAGCGGTGTCGCTATGACGATTAGGAGTAAGGCGCTTATCAGACAAAATGGCGCGAGCCGTTTGGACAACGCTTCAAAGCGCGCGGGGTTCGCGAAGGTGTCAAAAACAGTCGCCATACGAGACCTTATATCGGGGCCGATCCCAGTATCATTCAAGTGTTACGCGTAAAGCAGAAATCGCGATTGGCGGCAACGCGACAGCATAAAACAGCGTCAATGCGCCAAGGATGCGAAGCTCAGGCGAAAAAAACACGCCGGTAGCGGCCTGCTCGCTCGCAGCGACGCCAAATATGATCACCGGCGTTACGATCGGCGCAGCCAAGGCGGTGCTTAATACGCCCCCGCCTTTTGAGCCCGACCCGAGCGCCGCAGTCGTTGCGGCAGTCAGCGCAAGTGTCGGGGCGCCCATAAGCACCGCTGCACTCGCCGATAGGGCGTTTCCGGGGCTGAGCGCGAAGAAAATGAAGAACACCGGTGAGAGGAGCGCGATCGGGGCGGAAGCGAGCATAATAAGCAATAAGACTTTTGCGCAGTAATAGCCTGATAGTGAAGGGTTTTCGGCCGCCAAAGCCGGAAGCGCTCCATCTTCTAAATCAACCGAAAAAATGCCTGGCGCAGCCAACTGCACGGCAAAGGCGCCGCCAAGCCAAATCATCGCTGCTGCGGTTTGCGACAACGCCGCCCGCTCAGGCCCAATCGCGAAAACTGCTGCGGTGCAAAACACTGCGAAGAAAAACAAGGCCTGTAACCAACCGCCGCCTGTGCGCGTCGCGGTTTTGAGGTCGCGCGCCAACACCGGCCACAGGGTTCGCGTAAAACCGCCCTTAGCCAAGGCGCACCACGCGGGCGTCAACATGCAAGGCTTCGTGGGTCGCGACCAAAGCACATCCGCCGTCGCAGGCGTGCTCCTTTAAGATCTCACAGAAGATCGCTTTCCCGGCCTCATCTAGGGCCGCGGTCGGCTCGTCAATCAACCAAAATGGACGCTGCGCGATCAGGCACCGAGCAAGATCTAACCGGCGTTTCATTCCAGCTGAAAACGAGCCAACGCGATCATTCTCACGACCGAGCAGACCCACGCGTTCTAATGCGGTTTCAAGCGCGCCATTTTTTGCACGATTGTCTTCAGGCGCGTGGTAAAGGTCGAACCAGAAATTCAGGTTTTCTAATGCTGTAAGCGCTGTTTTGACGGGCGCCCTGTGGCCAACGAATAGAATTCCCAAAGGGTCGATCGCCCCCTGCCCACTCGCTTCGCCAATCCGCCAGTTAATCACCCCGCTCGTGGGCGTGGTTAGGCCAGCGACAACACTTAAGAACGTGGACTTGCCCGAGCCGTTAGCGCCAAAGAGCAAAACCGTGTCGCTGCTCTTTGCGTCAAAATTAACGCCCTTAAGGACAGGAGAGCCGCCCCGCTCACAGTCCACTTTTTCAAGCGAGAGCGCGCAATCATAGCTAGGCATTTGGCGTAAAAATTCTCAGACCTGACACGGCGGCGTTATGGCGCGCATTATTTCCGATCAGCGTCAACGGGCTGCGTGAATGAGTCGTGCTATAAGGGCGACGCATATTCTAGAAACCTGACTGAACGACGCTTACTTGAAGCCCATGAAGCCGGTAAAACGTAATCAACGCCTGATCCTCCTTGGCGCCGCTGCACTGGCTGGCGCGGGCGTTCTTGTTACCTCGGCCCTGAACGACAACCTGAGCTATTTCTACAGCCCGTTGCAAATTGCAAATGGTGAGGCCGATTTGACGCGCAGTGTTCGTCTTGGGGGCTTGGTTGCTGAGGGATCAATCGTTGAAAGCGAGGATCTTGTCACCGAATTTGTGGTGACTGACGGGGCTGCGACGATTGATGTCGCCTATCGGGGTGTCCTTCCGGACCTCTTCCGCGAAGGGCAAGGCGTGATCGCGCAGGGGCGAATTGGCGAAAACGG
>JBCCTV010000244.1:0-4290 GCA_039197915.1 Pseudomonadota bacterium
CATCGATGCTCCCGCGGGAGACGGGCCGATGAAAGCGTTAGAACGATCTGATGGAGGCTTATCGACGCGCGCGCAATATGGGCTCGTCGCCCTCGGAGCTTTGCTCAGCATCATGATTTTTGATTATGCGAGCGAGCTAAAACTCCGCACTAAAAGCGAGCGCGACGAACTTCAGCGACAAACGATCGCGCGGGCGTCGATAATCGGCACCGGTAACGCCTGGATTGAACGCTCAGAGACGGCGAAAGACGCCCTTGCTTCAAGGCGCGGTCGGCTTTGGACGGGCGTCGCGGCTGGCGTCATTGCGGCTGATGTCGCTGAAGCCTTAGAACGTGCGGCAAGCGACGCTGGAGCACAGCGCACCCGTATCGAAGTTGACCCGGAGATCGTAACGATTGCAGGCTTGTCAACGGTGAGATTCCAGCTTCGCATTTCCTCAGCCTCGGGAGAGATTGCAGCGAAGCTGATAGCGTCCTTGGGCGCGGCAGAGCAGATAATTCTACTCGATGAGATGGAACTCTCGCAAAATCTAGATGGCGGCGCGTATATGAATTTAGGCGGCGTCGCGCCAGTTCTGCTTTTAAGCGCGCCACTGGAAGGTTCGCCCAACGGTGATGAGCCTGATGCATAGTATACTGATTATTAAAAAGATCGGCGTTTTGCTGGGCGGTGTTGTCTTGGCCGGTGCAGCGCTGGGCGGTGCATCCGCCCTTTTCTTCAACAAAGAGCCGGCGGCTTCTGATGTGACGGATTGGAACCAGTTTGACGCTGGCGAAAAATCCGTCCGGAGGAAATCGGCGTTGGAGGAGCGTCTGCTTCAAAGCGGCCAATTCAAAGCGCTCACGGTTAAAGTCGCCGCCTCCGCCGTTAATGGCGGAAGTGTTTCTGCATCATCGGGTGGGGACGAAACGTCCAGCATAAACGGGTCCGAGGGCGGCCCGCCCAATGTTGTTAGCGTTTCGATTCTCGACGGGGAGACTTTCGTGCATACGGAAAACGAAACGGGCGCCGTCGCCAAATTGGCAGTCGGCGAAATTGCCGGGGACGGCTGGACCGTACACGAAGCAAATTTATCTAGCGTTGCTTTCAAAAAGGGTGAAGAGTTAGTCGTTCAGCACCTTTTCGACCAGCATTCGGGGTCATAGCTGGCTAGAATCTTGCGTCGCGGAGTGGTCGGGGTAAAGGGACAGGCGTTGCGCCGCTAGTGCCATGTTGAGTGTTTCAAAGAAAAAATCAGAGCGCGCTCAGCGGCTTCGGTCATTCGGCGCAATAGCGGTCGCGTTTGCGCTGGTTAGCGCATGCGCCAGCACAGAGCGTTTGAGAGGCTTAGTCCTATCGCCAAATGAAACCCTGCTAGACACAGCAAACGAAGCCGCTGATGACCCGTCTCAAATTGAGACAGATGATGGGGCCGGTGGGACTGCAGGCAACAGCGCCCGCCCTATTTCGGCGTCACGTATTCCCGCCATCGCCAAGCCTGAAGCGTCTGCGGAGCGCGCTGCGATAGCGGACGCGCCAGCACTCGGCGTTGAGAACATAAATGTGGTCGTACCGCCGCTGGCCCTCCCCGGCTTCATCGATCTTGTCTTCGGGAAAATGCTGCAAACGCCATATGTGACGGGCCCTGGAATTAGTGACCGCTCCGACATCGTTCAACTGAGGTCGTCAGGCGAGTTGCCAGCGGAGGTCTTCCTAGGTCTGGTCACAGAATCGCTAAAAGACTTTGGCGTTGCCGTTGAGGCGAAAGATGGCGCCTACCGGATTTTTCAGTCATCGGAACTTCAAGCGCGCATACCCAGGTTCGTGCGAACACGCGCGCGCCCACAAACGCCGGCGGCGCTCCGGCCTGTAATTCAATATGTTGAGTTGAACGCCATTTCCGCAAGCGATATGGCAGGCATTCTAGAACAAGCTTTCTCCTCCCGCCGGGACAGCCTGCGCGTCGACGCCGAAGACCAATCGAATTTTATTATTTTGAACGGTCTGCCTGACGATGTGTCAGCAGCCCTTTCAATTATCGAGGAGATGGACGAGCTACGCTATGCTGGGACACAAGTGCAGCGCTACTCGCCTTTGTATTGGTCCGCGTCGGCGCTATCCCAAGAACTAAACCGCATACTGACTGCTGAAGGCTGGAAAGTAAGCGACAACGAATCCCGTCAGCTTCCTGTTCTTATCCTGGCAATCGAACAGTCAAACGATCTTTTGATTTTTACACGAACGACCGAAGTGCGCCGACGAGCATCCTTTTGGCTTCGCGAGCTCGACCGTCCATCGAGCCGCGGTGGAGAAGCACAGATTTTTACCTACAGCGTGCGGCATTTAAACGCTGAGGTCCTCGCAGCGACCGTGAACAGGATACTCGCAGCCGCGCCGTCGGATACCCGCTCGCGCGCAGACATTCGCCGACAACAATTACGGGACTTCGCATCTGGGCGAAATCAACCGGGCGATGGCGATCCCTCCGCCGCAACGCCCGCAGCCACTGGGCGCCTTGTGGTTGACCCTACCGGCAACCGGATCATGTTCTCCGGTTCAGCGAGCGAATTTGATCGATTACGTGATGTTTTGCAGACACTTGATCAGCCTGCGGCGGAAGTATTGATCGAAGCCGCAGTGGCGCAGGTTACTCTGTCGGACTCCATCAATAGCGGGGTCGAATGGGTCATTCAAAATGTGGGCGCTGAGGATGTTATCCGAGAAATTTCAACCGGCGGAACAGGCATCGCCCTTTTCGGCGACCTCGACGGCGAACGAGAGGTAACGTCCTCATTTACGCCGTTTGACCAGGCCGACGCGACCGTCGACTTCAATGCGCTCGCATCAAACTCGGAGATCACGCTCCTGGCGACGCCCCGCATCGTCGCCCGGTCGGGCGCAATCGCGCGGGTTCAGGTTGGCGCAGAAGTCCCGACGCTGAGCTCGCAACGCCTCCCCGTAGGCGGCGGCGCCGGCGGTAACACGGACGTCATTTCATCTGTCGTGTACCGATCAACCGGTATTATTTTGGAGATCGAGCCGATCGTATTTAGTAATGACAGAATTGATTTGACTGTCCGTCAGGAAGTGTCGTCAACCGCGCCGACATCTGGCCCAGTGGACAGTCCGACGTTTAACAATACATCCGTATCAACACAGCTTTCGCTGGAAGACGGGTCAACTGCGGTAATTGGGGGACTCATCCAAGACAACCTTTCGGAAAGTGAGTCCGGCGTTCCCTTCCTCAAAGATGTGCCTATTCTCGGCCGGGCGTTTCGGAGCGAAGCGACAAGCAGCGATCGAACCGAGCTGGTTATTTTGATTACCGCCTACGTATTGCGAGGACAGCAAGACAAAACAGCGCTTGCGAACAATCTCTCCCGGGAGATTAACCGCACGATGGCGCGCCCGGATTTGTTGACGCTTCGCCCGCGCACCCCTTTACTTCGGTTCCTGAACAACGAGGATAAGGAAAGCGCTCGGGATGACGCGGCCGAATGACGAAACCGCTCATAAACGGCGCTCCCAAAGTGGGCTCAGCCTAATCGAGGTTCTAAGCGCTGTCGCGATATTTTCGATTGCCTTTCTCCCCTTGCTCGATCTGCAGCGCCGAATGGCGGCAACCGCCCAAGCAATTGAGCGCGCTGAACGCAGC
Source organism: Pseudomonadota bacterium (assembly GCA_039197915.1). Lineage (GTDB taxonomy): Bacteria > Pseudomonadota > Alphaproteobacteria > Caulobacterales > Parvularculaceae > JAJFFW01. The sequence continues at coordinate 3,635 of JBCCTV010000244.1, forward strand.
GCATTTTTGAGAACGAACGCGCTTGAGGAATTCGCCTCAATAAACCCCGCACTGACAAATGCGGGAGAGGCGCCGTTTAAAGATGGGTTGCTGCTTTGGCGAGCCACGCCGACCTCTGAACCGAAGCGTGTGATGTCGAGCGCCGGGCTGCCCAGCCGGTTTGAAATCACGCTTTATCGGATCGACGCGACGTTAGAGTTTGAAGGCGGGCGCCGAGAGAGCTTTTCGGTTTACCGGTATGGATGGAAACCGGTTCGCCCCTACTCTATTGACTGAACATATCTACTTCGCTTGCTTCCGATAAACGGTCAATTTAGCTATATTAACCTGTACTCATTCTAATTGCAGTCGCAGCTGCAATATTCTTAGATTTGGCAAACGAATTGGACGCTTCCGAAAACGGCAAAGTGATCAGCCCGCTTTCTTTTGCGGTTGAAGATGTCGAGGAACAGGAAGCTTTGCGCACCGGAAGCAAACGGCGCGCTGATAGTCGCCTGTGAAATGCTGCTTGAATTGGTGACGCGTGTTTCGCCAAATATCGATTAGACTTGTCTCAGTCACATTTCCAAGAACGTATTCACTCCCGAAATCCATACAACAAGGGTGCACGTCACCTAAATAATCGATGTTGAACTGAATACGGTTACAACCTTCGG
>JBCCTV010000245.1:0-4202 GCA_039197915.1 Pseudomonadota bacterium
CTGAACGATTGCCTGGTCGAGAATGGAGAGCCCGTCGCGCACCGACCCCTCGGCGGCGCGCACAATCATCGCTAACCCGTCGGGCTCAACGGCGGCGCCTTCTTTTTCAGCAATCGCCGCCAGGTGACTTTGCAAAACATCAGGGGATATGCGCCGCAGGTCAAAACGCTGACAGCGCGACAAAACCGTAACCGGCAATTTGCGCAATTCAGTTGTTGCAAAGATAAATTTGACGTGGGGCGGCGGCTCTTCAAGCGTCTTTAAGAGGGCGTTGAAGGCCGCTGTCGAGAGCATGTGGACTTCGTCGATGATGTAGACTTTGAAGCGGGCTTGGGTTGGCGCGTAGCGCACGCCTTCAATCAGTTCACGGATGTCGCCAACGCCGGTGCGCGACGCCGCGTCCATCTCCAAAACGTCCGGGTGGCGTCCATCGGCGATGGCGGCGCAGTGGAGGCCGTCTTTGGGCATATCGACCGTCGGGCCTTCGTCGTCAGCGCCGGTCAGCGCGTAGTTGAGGCCGCGCGCCATGATCCGCGCTGTGGTGGTTTTGCCGACGCCGCGCACCCCCGTCAGCACATAGGCGTGCGCGATCCGGTTAGAGGCGAAGGCGTTGCGCAGCGTCCGCACCATCGCCTCGTGGCCGATCAAGTCTTCAAAACGCTGGGGGCGGTATTTACGCGCCAACACCTCATACGCCGCAGCGCCGGGTGCTGTGTCATGCGCGGCGTCCCGTGCTGTGTCCGTGTCCGGGGAAGGCGCGAGCCCAAGGGAATCACTACTCATAGCGCCATTATGCGCTGGCGCTTGCCTGATGTGTAGGGAGGCCGGCGAGAGAAAATCAGTAATTCCTAACGCCCCCGCGCGGACGGGCGTTTTGGCGAGCGCAGGTAGCCGCCGCGTTATGCCGAAGGCGAATCCCACCTTTGCCCTTTAAAATAGCGTGACGCGGGAAATGCGTGACGCGGGCGTTTGCAATGAAACGGCGAGCGAGCAGTCGTTTTCGTGATGTCTATGGCGGGATGAAAGGGGTGGAAGGCTGAGCGACCCGTGCGGAAACTCGTTGCGGCTGCTTCCTTCCGGACCTGACCGGGTTGGCGAGGCGCTCGTCCGCCAGCCTTCCGACGCTGACTATCGTCCCGCCGAGGCCTTATTGCAAGCCAGTTTTTGGATCGCTTTGCAAACGCGCCAACGCAAATAACGCTGAAGCAAGTTCTAGTTTTGAGCGATGTTATTCAAACTTACAGCCGCCGCAGCTGCGATAGCCTCCACCGTCGGCTGCATAAGAGCAATAGCCGTCTCCATCTTTCCAATAAACGTTTCCATTATACGTACAATATCTTCCGCCGTTATCTGATTGAACCCGAACTTCGGAACCCCCGATATGAGTCTCTTGCGCCGCTTCAAGTTGCCGTTGCATTTCGGCCCGGTAGGGACCCGGCTGCCCGAAGTCTAGAGACGCAAGACCGTTTGCGTGCATCGAAAACGCAAAACTAAGAATTAAGACTGAGATGCCTGGTATCACTTTATGCCCACCTTGATACTATTTCTTATTTATATTTGTAAGGTATTTAAGGCGTACGTGACGTGAGCCCCGAAATCAACGGGAACTAGATTTAGTACATGATCCGGAATGTCAGCGGCTTGAGAAACAGCTTTTTTGCTTGTAGGGCGCACCTCGCCGCCCGCTGCTTTCTGCTAATACACATTATAAATGAAGCACTCGAAGATTTGGGTTTTGGAATAGGGATCAGCCGATCAATCACGGAGCAGCGGGCTCGGGAAATTCCTTCGACGCATTGAAGATATCTCGCGCAATCAACCAGCGCCCATCGGGCCCGCGTCGGCGGATCTCCAAGTAATTGCCTTCCACAAATTGGGGAAAGCCGTCGGCCCTGCGGTAGGTCAAAAGCGACGTCCCGCGCACATAGGCGATATCGCCGAAACCGTCGATCTCCGTTGGCGTCAGCGCGATTTGAAAGCCGGCCTCGTTCGCCGCTTCCCAATCGGCGATTGCCGTGCGGCCCTCAACGGGCGCGAAGTTTGGCGCTAGAAGAACAGCGTCCTCGGTAAAAAAGGCGCTCAAACCCTGCCAATCATTGCGGTTATAGATCTCAACAAAGGCTTCAATCTCGCCGGAAATTGCCGCTCGATCGGCGTCCGTGAGTGGTCCCGGCGCCTCGGTTCCCGGCGTGCAGGCGATAACGGCGAGAGCAGCGATAATAGCGCCGATAAATGTAAGTCTTTTCATCGCTTCCCTGATCTGTTCTTTCTTATAGTGGCCGATCATGTCAGTGACCTGGAGTGCGCGGGCGCTCGCATCGCCTGCGGTCGTCGTCACTTGCTGGTCTATCGCGTCGAATAAGCGCCTATCAAGCGATTGACCGATCGCCCTGCCTTTGCCACGACCGGGGTACTTCAGTCCTGCAGACAACACTTACGCATTGCTTACGGGGGCCTATGGTTCAGACGCTGATCGACAACCCATGTTTTTTCGCCGCTGAGCCCCTCGACCGGGCCTCAGCCGAGCGGCGGGATGTTGATTGGGTTGCCGCGCGGTTGCGTGACCCGGAGACATTTTTACTGCCGTTGTTTGAGGGCGATCCGCTGGTGGTGGATGGACGCGCAGCCCTTTTGTCTGCGGCGGCCCTGCCTGAGTTTGGGCGCGCGGCGCCCACCGTGTTCCTTGGGCAAAAAAACGGGGTTGCCTATTTTGCGGTGGATGCTGCCGCCTCCGGCGCTGCGCCAGAGGCAGCGCCATTTTCGGATATTGGAGAGTATAAGGGTCTACGAGAAGCGGCAGGCGCCCTTGATGAGCCGGACCTCTCAATGGTGGGCCAGGCCCGTTGGCTCCTAGACTGGCATGCCCGTCACCGGTTCTGCGCCGTGTGTGGGACGCCGACAGAAATGGTTGAAGGCGGCGCCAAGCGACAATGCCCGAATTGCGGTGCGGAACATTTTCCGCGCTCTGATCCGGTTGCGATTGTTCTGCCTTTCCACGGAGAGGCTTGCTTGCTCGGGCGCGGGCCTCACTTTCCGCCGGGCTTTATGTCCGCGCTTGCGGGCTATGTGGAAGCCGCGGAGACGCCTGAAGAATGCGCCGTACGCGAATTGCGCGAAGAAGCGGGCGTGACGATTTCTAATGTGCGCTATCAGTTTTCCCAGCCGTGGCCCTTTCCATCGTCACTGATGATGGGCTTTTTTGCCGACGCCGCAGACCGAAACCTCACTCTTGACCCGGAAGAAATTGAAGAGGCGCGTTGGTGTGAAAAATCAGAAGTGATTTCCATACTGAACGGCGAAGGCGACGGGTCGGTCTTTTTACCGCCTAACTTCACGATCGCCCGCCAGCTTTTGGAGCGCTGGGTGGGCGGCTGATCGCACCTTGACGGCTTGACGTCGCGTCAATCCTATTCGCATCTTGCCAGCCAAAGAAATAATCGTCCGTCAGAGGGAGCATCGATATGCCGACAGCCGTGGTGACAGGTTCAGCGTCCGGAATTGGCGCGAAGGTGAAAGACCGTTTGGTGGCGGACGGCTTCGAGGTCGTCGGCGTTGACCTTAAAGATGCGACGGTGAGCGCTGATCTTTCGACCAAAGACGGCCGCGACGCCGCTGTCGCCGCCATTTTGGAGCATACGGGCGGCGCGATCGACCGCTTGGTGCTCGCGGCCGGCCTGGGCGGGCACATCGCCGACGGGGCGCTTGTCGCCCGGGTGAATTATTTCGGCGCGGTGGAGTTGCTGGATGCGCTGAAAGACGCCCTCGTCAAGACGCAGGGCCGTTGTGTTGTGATCAGTTCAAACTCGTCGCAAATGAACATGGACCCGAATAACCCGATCTCGACCGCCTTGCTTGAAGGCGACGAGGAAGCCGCCATTGAGACCGTCGGCGACGCCCACGGGGCCATGGTTTATGCGGCTTCAAAAAACGCGGTCGCGCGCGCCTTGCGTCGGCGCGCGGCCGAATGGGGCGGGGCTGGCGTAACCTTAAACGCGATCGCCCCCGGCATGACTGAAACGCCGATGTTCCGGGGCGCGGCTGACCACCCAGAGATCGGCAAGAGCGTCGATATGATCCCGATACCGAAGAAACGCGTCGCCAGCGCCGATGAGATCGCCGGCGTCATTCAGTTCATGCTGTCCGACGCTGCTGAATATATGCAGGGCTCGGTCATTTATGTGGACGGCGGCACCGACGCGCAG
>JBCCTV010000246.1:0-4185 GCA_039197915.1 Pseudomonadota bacterium
CCGAAATAGTTCGGGTGCCGGGTTAAGCCCCATAGTCCGCTTGTGAGCAAGCGTCCCTTATTCTCCGGGTTTGCTTTGAACCGCGCCAGCTGGAAATCTCCGATCGCTTCAAAGGCGAGGCCGATGCCGAAAATCGCGACGCCTGCGTAAGCGAGGGGGCCAAGCGGGGTGTCCGGTCCCATTTGGCCGATTTGGGTGGGGAGCGACACAAACCAAGCGACGGCGCACTGCAGCATAAATACGAAAACGAAACTCCAGCGCGCAAAGGCTGCGTCTGAACCCGCTTGTTCGCGCATTTTGACATAGCGAAAGTCTTCGCCGTGGCCGATGCTCCGCCGCCCTAGATGCGCCGCCAATCGCAAAGCCCAAATTGCAACCAGCGCCGTGATGAGAAGAGCGCGCGGGGTTGCGCCGTCAACGCGGATAAACGTTAGGAGCGCCGGCGCCGCACAGGCCGGTCCCCAGGCGATATCAACGATGCTAGCGTCTTTTACGAGAACGCTAAGCGCCCATAGGCCGGTCATAGCGACCGCTAAAATCGCCAAATTGCTGAGCACAAGACCGATCATTGCAATCCTCCGGACGGTCGAAAACCGAAACCTGACCCTCGTCGCTTCGTCTGAAGGCTTAGATGCCGTAACCTGGTGAAGCGGGGCGCGACCGACCGCAAAGGCTCCCGCCTTTTCGATTTGCATCGCATGGACCATGGCGGTACCGCAACTTTACAGGTCTGTAGAGAGATTTTTCCTTGGCTTCCCGCAACGCCTTTCGCCTACTGCTCGGTATTGGATGCGGTTTTTTGCATGCAGCAATACTCGCGTCAGGAAATATAGCCTATGCCCAACCCGGCGAGGCAGCCGGCTCGGAAGTCTCGGCGGCATTGGTCTCGGAGATTGTGGTGACTGCGGAACGTCGCCGCACCAGACTGGTTGAAACACCAGCAAGTATTTCGCGCCTCGGCGCTGAAGAAATTGCACGCGTCGGCGCTGATCATCCGAGCGAATTGTTGGCGCGGGCCCCTGGCGTTCTCATCCACCGGGGCAGCGGCCAGGAGCATCTGACCTCGATAAGGTCGCCCATATTGACTGGGGGCGCCGGCGCCGGCTCGTTCCTGTTTCTGCAGAATGGCGTGCCCTTGCGCTCAGCCGGGTTTGCAAACGTAAACGGACTATTTGAAGCGCAAACGGAAGTTGCTGGCGCCGTCGAAGTTGTGCGCGGACCGTCGGGCGCGTTTTACGGGGCGAACGCTATCCATGGGGTCATTAACGTCATCAGCGCAGAAATCGCGCAGACGCCCACCGGATATGTTCAGGTTTCCGGCGATACGATTGAACGGTTTAAAGGCGCCGGTTTTGGGTCGACAACCATTGGCGACCATGGCTTTGCGGTTGGATTTTCCATCCTTGATGACCCTGGCTTTCGGGCGACTTCAGGCGTTGACCAACAAAAGGTCTCGCTCCAACACTCGTTTGACAGTGGGTCGATTCGTATCAGGAGCTTTCTCGATTTCGCCAATTTAAATCAAGAAACAGCCGGCTTCGTCACCGGCGACGACGCGTTTTTAGACCCGGTGTTGAGGCGCTCCAATCCGAATCCCGAAGCCTTTAGGGATGCGAAGTCCGTCCGTTTATCAAGTAACATTGAAGTCGACCTGAACGAAGCAACAACCATTTCGGTGACGCCCTACGCCCGTTGGACCGATATGGACTTTTTGCTCCATTTCCTGCCGTCAAAAGCACTGGAGCAAAATGGTCATTGGAGCGTCGGGGCGCAAAGCGCGGTGTATAGCCAAGTGACGGAGCGGATATCTTTGTCTGCTGGCGTCGATGGGGAGTATACGGAAGGGTTCTTGAGTGAATTCCAAGAAATAGAGACAGTGTTTTCCTTCACGCAAGGGCTTCACTACGATTATGACGTCAGCGCGATAAATGTTTCACCGTTCGTGCAGGCGCGCTTCGCGATTACAGACCGGCTCGATGTTGTAACGGCTATTCGGTTGGATTGGACGTCCTACGATTACCGCAACAACACAGATGATGGCGTCGTCCGCCGTTTTCTAAGGCCTGGTGATAGGATGGACCAGTTCACCACTGTCAGTCCAAAGCTATCGGCGCTGTATGATGTGGGCGGCGGCGCGGCTTTTATCAGCTATGCCCGTGGCGCGCGGCCGCCGCAGACGACTGATTTATATCGATTACAGATCAACCAAACGATCGATCCCGCTTCGCCTGAAACCATCGATTCGATTGAGGGCGGGTGGCGTGGCGACCTAACGAGCCGGATATCTTTTGAGGCCGTCGGGTACTTCATGGATAAGCGGAATTTTTTCTTTCGCGATGCCGATGGCTTTAATGTCAATAACGGCCGTACACGCCATATCGGCGTGGAGGCAAATGCGATCGCCGCTTTGACAGAGAGCGTGCAGCTTGTTCTCAATGCGGCCTATTCGCGCCAGACCTATCGGTTCAATCGCGAAATCGATTCAACGCAAAACGCATTTGAGGCTATTGCTTTTGGCGATGACGTGGACAGTGCGCCGCGTTGGCTCGCAGGCGGGCGCGCTTTGTGGACGCCCGACAGGCTGCCTATCGTCGGCGAAGCGGAATGGGTTTATGTGGGGCCATACTTCCTGGACGCCTCCAATACGCGCCAATATGACGGCCACAATTTGTTGCACCTGCGGATAAATTGGACGCCCGTTGAGCGCGTCACTCTTTTTGCATCGCTCAGAAACGTCTTGGACAAGTTCTACGCGGAACGCGCCGACTTTGCTTTTGGTACAGAGCGATATTTTCCGGGCGAAGAGCGAACCTTGACGGTTGGCCTCAGGCTGAACAATTAGACCATAGCAGAAAGAGGCGATGAACGATGGCTGACGCGACAACACCTAACGCGGGCGCGCGCCAAGCGGCGGTGCTTGGTGACGAGATGGCCCCATGCCATCCAAACGAAAGCACGATCTCTCTATTGCGGGAGCGTCGCTCTACTGCGGCTGATTTTTTGGGGGAGCCAGGCCCAGACGAGGCGGCTGTTCAGTCAATATTAGCGGCGGCGTCGCGCGTCCCGGACCATCGCCGTGTCACGCCCTATCGGTTCGTTGTGTTTCGCGGCGACGCCCGGGCCCGCGCCGGGGACGTTCTGGCTCGGAACTATAAAGCGAGCGAGCCGGAGGCCAACGCCGAGCGGGTTGAAAAAGAGCGGCTTCGGTTCTTGCGCGCACCGGTTGTCGTCGCCGTGGTGTCAGCAGTCAATTTCGACCACAAGACGCCTGAATGGGAACAAATTTTAACCGCAGGGGCGGCGTGTCAGAACATGTTGATCGCGGCGAGCGCCCATGGCTTCGCAGCCCAGTGGCTCACCGAATGGTATGCTTACGACCGTGACGTCTTAGAGGCCTTTGGATTAGCGCAAAAGGAGCGGATTGCCGGTTTCGTTTACATCGGGACGGCCTCGCAGCCCCCCAAAGAGCGCGCCCGTCCGGACCTCTCGGCGCTTATTTCCGAGTTTTAATAGGCAAAAAAAAAGGGCGGGCCCGAAGACCCGCCGACCAGTATAACGCTACTCACATAAACCACGTAAAGAGCTACGCCTGGGATCCGAGCCTGGATCAGCAAGGCTGTGGAAAAGTCTAAGATCGCTCGATATTTGGCTTCGCGACGTTGTTGTTCACGAAATTGGGGCTGTTCACGAAGTTGGGAACGGTTCCAGTTCGAAACGGTTGCGTTGAAACGATTGCAAAGTCCTTCGAAACCCGTATGTCTCAAGGCTCGAGAAGGCTAACGCGGGAGAACCCACATGCACCGCCCAATCCACCATTTCAGTATTCTTGCAGGCGCATCGGCGCTTGTTTTTGCCGCCTCTTGTTCAAATTCCGAGGTTGACGCCGCGGAAACCGCCGTCGCTGAAGAGGCTCCGGCTGCTGCCGCCGAAGCTGCGCCTGCAGCCGCTGCGCAAACAAGTGAAGCCGACGGACCGGATCTGAGTAAAGCGCCAGCTGGTCTTTACAAAGCTGACCAAGGCCACCGTTACATTACGTTTTCCTACAGCCACCAGGGCTATTCGATGCCATTTCTGCGCTGGCGCGAATGGGACGCTGACCTGAATTGGAATCCAGATGATCTCACAGCATCAACCGTGAGTGTTACGATTGACGCCACATCAATCGACAGCGGTGTCGATCGCTTC
>JBCCTV010000247.1:0-4133 GCA_039197915.1 Pseudomonadota bacterium
CTTTTGGGTGGCGCACTGATGGTCAACGGCGCCGCCTTTGACTGGCGCGCCCTCGCCCGGGCCCCGGCGCCGAAAAGCATAAAATCCGCCGTGAGGTTGGAAGGCGCTGCAATTCTGGCCCTGGGCGCACCTGCAGCGATTTTTCTTGCCGCGAACGCCAGCGCCGCCGCGAGCGGTGAGCCAGCCGCCGGCCCTTTGCTGCGGGCAAGTGTCGCCGCCGTTAAAGGCTTTGCGATCGGCGGCTGCGTCAGTCTTTGTATTGTGCTTGCGAGCAACTGGCTTGGCGCCCGCGCGGCGCGCAACCGGGCCCGCCGCATCGAAGGCAAGACCATCGCTCTTGGCGCGCTTGTCGTGTTTTTTGTTGCGCCAATGTTCGGAGGAGACCCGGTCTTCGCGTGCCTCGCAGCGGGGTTGGTCTGGAGTGAGGAAACACACGCACGATTGGCGACGCGCATCGCGCTCCGTGGCCTGATTGAACGCACCGTAACGCCTGTGACGTATGTATGTTTCGGCGCGCTCTTTGCTCCTCGCGTTCTGCAGGCGGATCTTTTAACAATCATTTTTGCATTGATTGCTGTCACCGTGTTGCGCGCCGCGCCGCGCCTGGCGATCTTATCAAGCAATAAAATCACCCGGGAAAGCCGCTTTTTCCTCGCTTGGTTTGGCGGCGCGCCAGGAGCCGCGTCCGCATTGTTCCTAATGACGCTATTGAATAGTCAGGCCCTTGCAGACCAAGACGGTGTTTTAACCGTTGGCGCCGTCGCCGTTGTTGCGGGGGTTATCGCTGCGAGACTTACATCCCGTCCGCTAACGAATGGATATATTCGCGCCGCAGACGTCGCCCGCCGGCGCCGATTATTCGCCGAATAGTGTCTAGCTGGAGCCAGTTGCGAACCGCAAAACCGGTGACCCACTTTTGCTGCAACCGGCTTTAGAGCAGCGGGCGACCAAAAAGAAAGGCTTTAGCCGGTTGCCTCGAATATCTCTCGGCCAATCAGCATGCGCCGTATTTCTGACGTACCGGCGCCAATTTCGTAAAGCTTCGCATCACGCAACAAACGACCTGTGGCGTATTCATTGATATAGCCATTCCCACCGAGGAGCTGGATCGCGTCGAGCGCCACTTGGGTCGCTTTTTCCGCAGCGTACAAGATACAGCCCGCCGCGTCCTGCCTCGTGGTTTCGCCGCGGTCACACGCGCCAGCAACCGCATAAACATAAGCCTTACATGCATTCATCGTGGTGTACATGTCGGCGATTTTTCCCTGGACAAGCTGAAAGGACCCGATCGGTTTTCCGAATTGCTTGCGATCGTGGACATAGGGAACAACAATATCGAGACAGGCTTGCATGATGCCGAGCGGACCGGCGGCCAGGACCGCACGCTCGTAGTCAAGTCCACTCATCAGTATACCAACACCGTCATTCACGCTGCCGAGGACGTTTTCTTCGGGAACTTCGCAGTCCTCAAAAACGAGCTCACACGTGTCCGACCCACGCATGCCGAGCTTGTCGAGTTTTTGCGCCGTTGAAAAACCCGAAAATGACTTCTCGATTAAAAACGCTGTGATGCCACGGGACGCCTTATCCGGTTCTGTTTTCGCGTAGACCACCAGAACGTCTGCGCCGGGACCGTTCGTGATCCACATTTTGTTGCCATTGAGAATATAGCGGTCGCCGCGCTTTTCTGCGCGCAGCTTCATGGAAACAACATCCGAGCCAGAACCCGGTTCAGACATGGCGAGCGCACCCAGGTGCTCGCCTGAGATGAGCTTCGGCAGATAGCGCACTTTTTGGTCGGCGGTCCCGTTGAGGTTGATTTGATTGACACACAGATTTGAGTGGGCGCCGTATGAAAGGCCAACGGCGCCAGATCCGCGCGAGACTTCTTCCATCGCAACACAATGGGCGAGATACCCCATACCAGCCCCGCCGTAGTCTTCATCAGCGGTGATCCCCAGGAGCCCCAGCGCGCCGAGCTCCGGCCATAATTCACGGGGAAATTCATTTGACGCATCAATGTCAGCCGCTCTCGGAGCAAGCGTGTCGTCTACCCAACGGCCAACGACACTGCGCATTTCCTCGATCACAGGATCAAGCCCAAAATTAAAACTCATCGGCGTGTTGGGGCGCATGGGTCAGTCTCCAGTCTCACGCGATCTTGCTAGGCCAGTCGCATCCGCCAGTTCAAGTCGGCTTAGCGACGCGTTTCTAAGAGCGTATCAATCGACGCTTTGAGGCTCGATATTTCAGCGCGCAAGCGGCGGAGCTCCTCACGCTGGTCGAGCAAAGCGCCGTCCGCTGCTTCCGCTTCCTCGGCGTCCTCGTCAACGACACGGACAACAATCGCGACAAAGAGGTTCAGCATCGTGAATGTCGCGATAAAAACAAATGACAGAAAGAAGATCCAGGAGTTGGGATGGGTTTGGGCGACCTCGTCCGCGATTTCGGCCCACCCCTCAAGGGTCATTACCTGGAACAGCGTGTACATGGCCGCAAAAACATCGCCGAATAACTCGTTGTGCAGCGGCCCATAAAGGTTTGCTGCGATCACCGCGAACACATAAACAATCAGAACAAGAACAATCCCGCCGGACGCGATGCCTGGAATTGAGTCAAAAAGCGCCGACACAACGAGCCGCATACGGGGGAAAACGGTGACCACGCGTAAGACACGTAAAACACGAAATGCTCGGATCGCCGCCAACCCACTGGTTGCAGCGACAAGGGATACGATGACGATTGCTAAATCAAACAGGTTCCATCCCGACCGGAAATAATCGACGCGATAGGCCACAATTCGCAACGCGACCTCGATCGTAAAGGCGTAGATGATGGCTCGATCGATATGCATCAGCACATCGAGATAGCTCTCTTTGACCGGGGCCAAGGTTTCTGCGCCCAAAATGACCGCATTCACTAAAATGAGCGCCAGCACCACCGCTTGGAATGGCGCACTTTCAACAAAGGCGCGAAGTTTCTCGAGCATCAGCGACTTCCTGGACGTAACAAGCGGATGTGCTTTACGGCAATTCTCAAACCGAGCGTATCCTGAAATTCAAAATGCCGCCGCAGCGGCCCTAAGAAATCGCGCCAGGACGAGAGGATGTGCGCCTTTCCCCAGTTGGCGTTTTGGGAGAAACCCGGTACTGAAATGACATAATTGCGAAAAATGGCATGACGGACCAACCCGCACCTGAACGGCCAGCGCCGCCGGACACCACTACTCAACAAACCGCGGTTACTCCGACCGTTGCGCCCGCGCGTACTGATGGCCGACATTTCGACGGGCAAATGGGCGAAGGGCAAACTGGTGAAGGGCAAACGGGCGCAGGCAGGGGAAGCGGCGAAAGAATGGTTCGCACCGGGCGGGTAAAATTTTCAGGCGTTGTGGAGGCCGAATCAACGGAGCCGACGCCCGGGGGTCGAGAGCCAACCGGCGACGAAGATATTATCGCAGTTCCCATCAAAGAGCGGCGGAAACGGGACTGGAACCGTCAAAGTCGCCAGGTCCGTCAGGCGACACGCCTCGGCGCGTTGATGATTTTCTCCGCGATGGTGCTCGGTTGGCCAATCGGGGCCGCCCTCAGCCATGGGCAAATTTATGGGTCCATGCGCGGATGGTGGGAGACGCTACTCGCGACCCTCGACCCTGGCATCATCGTCTTCACGATTTTCGCGCCGTTGCTGATTTTGTTTTGTGGCTATTTCTTGTCCCACGCTTACAAAATGCTGAACGCCGCCGACTCGATTGCGGCGGCGGCCGCCCGCTTCGCGAAACCCCCATCTGACGCGAACGCCCAAGCGGCGATTGACGGCGCGGACGCGGTTGGCGAGGCCGTCCAAACCCAGTTGACCGCGCTCAATGCTGGTATCGATGAATCGCTCGCACTCCTCGCCCAGGTCGAAGCGATGATCCGCAATCACGTGAATGCAATTGAAGCGGCCGGCGTCGCCATTGAGGAACGGGCAACGACGGCGGTCGACAGGGTGGCGAGCGAGCGCACAAGACTTATTACGCTTACGGAGAATTTAAACGAACAGGCGGACGACTTTGCAGCCGCCATCGCCGAACGGGCGCGCGTCAGCGCGAAAGCTGTTGACGAAGCGGGTCAGGCGTCAATGAATGCCGA
>JBCCTV010000248.1:0-4057 GCA_039197915.1 Pseudomonadota bacterium
CAAATCAGCCATGCGTTCGCTGTCATAAACGTTCATCTGGCAGCCATAGGTGCGAATATGCACACGGCGCCGGGCGGCGCGCTCGTCGGACGGCGGGCCTTCTCGTTCGTTCAGATCCTCGACCAACTCGGACATCGGACTTCGCGCTTTATCAACAAATAGAAATGGCGCTCAAAGCGCCGTCAGGCGTCTATGCCGCGCAAGGCTTCGTAAGGCAACTAAAGCCTAAAAAAAGCCCGCGGGCAGCACCCATTAATTCGCCATTAACCATGAAAAGTGGGGCTTAGCTCCTGGATCGCGTTGATGTGAAAGCTTGCGCCTAGGATGTGACGGTGGGGCTAATTGCGAAGAGGCGACCGTCATGCCAACTGAAGCGTAGAAGAATTGGCAGCCGATACTTAAAGCCCGGCAGAACAGATCGCGATAAAGGACACCGCAGTTGCTTCATTTGGTCGTCATAGCCGCCATGATGGGCGCAGCCGTTGAGGGCGACGCCTCGCCTTCAAATGCTGGCGATGGGGCGCGGGCTGAAGCGACTGAGCCGGCTCGCGCGCGAGCGCCCGTTGTGGTTGAAATGTTCCTGTCACAGGCCTGTGCGAATTGCCCGGCGGCGGCGAAAGTCACCGAGGACTATGTCGAGGACCCGCGCACCGTCGTTCTGACCTGGCACGTGGACTATTGGGATACCGTCACCCACCCCACCAAAGGCCGGTGGCGCGACCCTTACGCGAAATCGGCGTTTTCAGCCCGGCAGCGGCAGTACAATGTGACCATCCGCGGGCGCGGGCGCGTGTTCACGCCGCAGGCTGTTGTCGATGGGCGCTCAAGCATTATCGGCTCGCGCCAGGCAAAAGTCGAAGCGGCCCTTGCCGAAGCGGCCGCTCTCCACAACGCAGAGCCCGAGACGTCGCCAAGGATCATTTTTGAGAGCGGCGACGGCCAGCCAAATGTCCATGTGGAAGGGCTGAATGAGGGCGAAACCGCTTTGCTCGTTCAGTTCTATGATCGCGCCCGGTCGAGCATCCACGCGGGGTATAATGCCGGCAAAGTCTTTGAAAGCGCCCATGTGGTGCATACAATCGCGCCGTTGCCTGGAGACGGCGCCCGCGCACCCTTGCCGGCTCTCGCCACGGGCGATGGCTGCGCCGTGATTGTACAGCAAGCCGCTGGCGCCGTGCGGACGGGCTCTTACTGCCCTCGCTAAGCGCCGTTGAAGCGCGCCGCGCCCTGCAATCGCGTTGTTGGGGCCTTCGCGCTATGGCCCCCGACTATTCCTCGCTCGTAAGCCTTGAATTCGCCGGCGCCTATTCAACTCGACCGCCCGCCCCAGCCGGTTTAGGCTTCCATACAGCCAGTTTGGCCGCTCGACGCCATGGAGCGGCGAGCAAAAAAACGCTGCTGGCTTGCTGCGCAACGCCCTAAGCGGGGAGGATTTTGATGCTAGCAAAATGGCTGGTGAATTTTATCGCCCTTTTGATTGTCTTAGCGCTTATCGGCGCTGTGTTCGTGCCGCGCACGGTCGTTGTAAATGTGGAATCGCGCGTGATTGGCTCGCCCATAAGCGTCGATGCGCAGGTCTCGAAAGACGCGGTCGAAGACGCTCAAATTGAACACAGCGCTTTGCGCTCCCCCCGACGCGATGCGGAACTCGATTGAAGACCGGTTATCGTTGGTTGGTCATTGAGGGCGCTAACGGCGCGAAGCAAGGGTTTACGTCTTATGGAAAAAGTGACGGGCATTGGCGGCTTCTTCTTTCGCGCCCGCAACCCGCAGTCATTACTTAAATGGTATGCTGATAATCTTGGCGTTGACATGTCCGGCCCGCCGTGGCGACAGGAGGAGGGCTATACGGTCTTTGCCCCATTTGACGCGGACACGGATTACTTCCCCGCTGACCGCCAGTGGATGTTGAACTTCCGCGTCAATGATCTCGACGCAATGGTCGACCAACTGAAGGCTGCAGGCGTTGAAATATTAACGGACCCCGAATGGAACAGCGAAATTGGACGCTTTGTGCGTATTCACGACCCGGAGGGAAATCCGATCGAATTATGGGAACCGGCGACGCCGCCGGGTTGATACGAGAAGAAGCGTTCAGCGCGTTTCAGCGAAGCCCTTGTCCGATCAACGCCCGTAAAGGGCGCCAGCAATCGCCATGCGCCCGAACTGCTGTTTTGAAGGCCCGCCGCGCTACGGCCTGAACGCGTGTCCCAGTTCGTACCAGCTCCAGTGCGCCGACAAATCTCTAACAGCGCCCGAGGTCGTGGATAAAAACCGACGTATCGGCGACGCCGCGTGCACCGGTTTGCCTCTCAGGCCTCTTTTTCGAGAGGCACGCCGTAAAGCTCGAGGCGATGGGAAAGCAGCTTATAGCCGTGGGCTTCCGCGATCTTGTGCTGCAAGCGTTCGATTTCTTCGTTCATGAATTCGATCACGTCACCAGACCGCATGTCGATCAGATGGTCATGGTGGTCATCGGACGCTTCTTCATACCGCGAGCGGCCGTCCTGGAAATCATGGCGCTCGACAACACCAGCTTCTTCGAAAAGGCGCATCGTGCGATAGACGGTTGCGATTGAAATTCGCGAATCAATTTCAGTTGCACGCCGATGGATTTCCTCCACATCCGGATGGTCCTGGGAAACCGATAACACCCGCGCAATGACGCGGCGTTGTTCGGTCATTCGCATGCCTTTCTCGACACAGAGTTTTTCAAGACGATCCATTGCCGTCACCTTTCCTCGAGAGCTGCAGCTACGCCTCGCGGCGCGTTGGAGTTTTTGCGGCCTATTACACTACCGTTGCGCTGCAAACAATTACTACGCGCCAGCTATGAAACCGCGCGTTGGCATTCGTTAAACCGCGATTTTCTTGCAACGCAGACGTTTATCTATGCTCAATACGCAAGTCTATGTCTGGAAGATTAGCCCCCCTTAAAGCGTGCGGCTTGTCGCTTGATCAGCAAAGTGCTGCGCGCAAGATCGAGGCGTCTGCGCCTTCGCCATAATAGTTAGGGCGTACCCCCACCGCTTGAAATCCGTTTGCGAAATAAAGCGCTTTCGCCGCGTCGTTTGCGGTAGAAACCTCCAAGAACATTGCGCGAGCGCCGACGGCGACCGCTTGGACCATCGCCCCCCGCAAAAGCCTGCCGCCAAGCCCATGGCGCCGCCTTTCAGGAGAAACGCCAATGAGTAACAGCTCGCTCTCATCCTTAACGCTTGACCATAGGGAAAAGCCTGCGAGCGCCCGCCCGCCAGTAGGCGCGCCCGGCCCACTTTCGGCGCGCCTTGCAACCATAACGCCGCTCGAGCGACCCTCGACAAGCCGCGCTAAGGCATCTTCGTCCCACGCCTCTGCGTTGTTGGTTTCGGCGATGAGGGAAGCCAATTCTACGGTTTCGGTTGACTGCGCGGGGCGGATGAAAATCACCCCTTGCCGCTTTCGCTTAACGTGTCGCCAGCAACGAGCCCGGCAAATAAGGATTGCTGCGGGGCTTTGGCGTCCGGCGGGCGCAGGTAAAGCGGCGCCGGACGCGTTGCCATGACCTCTTTCGCCATCGCCATCCGCGCGACCATCGACGGATCGATTGCTAGGCGTTCTAGCCGGCGCCAATCGGGTGGCCCATCGATCAACCCCGCCCCGTCGCCAAGAATAAAAACTTTCGCCTCGCCAGCGTCCGGTTTAGGCGCCGACGCTCCCATCGACGCAGTTATGGTTTCCAAGGCCGCGTCCGGGGCGGCGACGAAGGGGTCAACAATCGCAGCGCCCTGAGCGTCATAGAGCGCCGCATAGACCTGGCCGCGGCGGGCATCGATCACCGGCGCTACATAATAGGTGCGCCTGGCCTCGGCGCTGGCGATGTCTGGGGTCTGGCGTTCTGGAAACGCTGAAGCGGCAAGGGCCTCTAGGCTCGTGACGCCGATGCAAGCGGCTTTCAAGCCGAGCGAAAACGCCCGAGCGAACGCCAAACCGACGCGCACGCCCGCAAAGGCGCCCGGCCCCACAACGACGCCGATGCGGTCAATTTCCTGGGGCGCAACGGACGCGTCGCGCAGAA
>JBCCTV010000249.1:0-4056 GCA_039197915.1 Pseudomonadota bacterium
ATCGAGATCACCCATCTGCCTAACAACACTGTCCACAGCCACTTGGAAGGCCTTTTCATCCCGGTTTCCGCCATAAACTTTAAGGTCATATGCATAGACCTCAGAAATCAAAACCTTATTCGTAGGCTGAGTATTGAGTTGAGGATTTTGGGCGGCAGACGGATTTGCGGCGATGGCGACAAAAGGCGAGCCGCTAAAGACTTTCTGCACGCGCGCCTGGGCGATGACTGAGGCATAAGCGAGATTGTAGTCGGCGATCAGCTTTGCTGCGTGCGCTTCCTGGCCAACGCTTAACCCTAGCGAATGGACCCATTCGGTCCGGCCAATGATTGTCTGCAAATCAGTCGGAACACGGCGTCGATAGCGCAGCATTCCGTCAACTTCCTGCATGTATCGAACTGAGGATTGATAATCTCTCTTTCGCATCAAAATCTCCCGAGCGGTACACAATTTGTGTATCGCAGTGTGTAACGGAGCGCGTAAGCGCACAGTGAACACGCAGAAAACTATTTAATTACAATGCTTTGGAGATTTGTTGCTGGTGCCCAGGAGAAGACTCGAACTTCCACGACCGTAAGGCCACTGGCACCTGAAGCCAGCGCGTCTACCAATTCCGCCACCTGGGCGCACCATGAGAGCGCGAAGCACTATGCCTGGCCCGCATCCTTGTCAATTGACGACGTGCTTGCCGGCTTGACCTGGCGTTCGCTTCTCGGTGCCCGCGTTATTTCCGGGCGTACAAGGCAAGACGAGTCTCTAACGATCCCGTATCCGCCCGCTCTCCGTAAGCGGGTTTTGCCGCTCCTTCAGTCCTCAACGCAAAGCTTTGGAACTGAAGCCTTTAGTGATCCTTCGGGATCGCTCAAAGGACTCTGGCTGTGGGCTTTCAATAGGTTCTTCATTCGACGCCGAGGCGAAGGATTGGAGTGACCAAGCCTTAACCGTCGCTGGGGACGCCGACTGAACATCTATAGCAATGCCAAATTAACGCCTTTGGCCCGAGAGGTTGATTGGATATGAGCCAATCAACCGGGCATCAGATGCTGAGCGGGCAAAGCCTGGAGGCCGCCGCACAAGCGGCAGGGCACGCAGGCCTGCAGGATGGTTCAAGCGGGACCGCAAAGCTCCGGGCTCCGACACCGCAGCTCACTATCGATCAGATCATCGGGCTGCGCCGCCAACGCTGGACGGGCTAGCATATTGCGCAGGAAGTCGGCGTCTCGCCGGCGACGCTCACTCGGGTTCCGAGGTGCGACGAGTTACGATCCCACCCGCATCCGACTCTCGGATCTCGTCGCAAATATGTTATCCGTAGCCGATTATCGGAGCGCGAGGCTACTTCGCTTTGTCGGCTACCGCAGACTTAAGTCGATCGGCCCGCAAAAGAGCCGGTCGACCCAGCGCTTAGGATGATGTCCCCGGTGAAATGAAGTCCCTGTATAGGAGCCAATTTCCCGATTGCTGTTTCCAGACGACTAAAAAGCTGCCGCTGTCGACGAGCTTGTCGCCGGCATAAAGCTCATAGGCGCCGTCCTCGATTGCGGTTTCACCCAATTCCTCAAGCGAAATTGTCGTCAACTTTGCCGACGTAACGCCCTGGTCGATGGCGCCCTTAAAAAAATTAGCAATCGCTTCGGGCCCGCGGAACAGGTCCGTACCGCTTGCGCTTAGAATAGCGTCATCGTGATAGAGCGCTGCGATCGCGGAAGTATCGCCAGCGGCAACGCCCTCCATGAGCGCTTGATTGGCGGCGTCGATTTCAGCTCGTGACATGGCGATGGGCTCCATATTTAGAGGATCTTTGCGACACTAGGCGCTTTGCTGCCGGCCCAGATTTTAAGTGTCGGCGCCGAAACGCCGGTGTCAACTGGAAGGCGCCGTTCGACATAGTTCAGTGTACCGCTGAATATTACTGGGTGAAGTCGGGATATCGAGGTATCAGCGCAAAGTCTAGCGCGCAATGCATGTTTTTGCAAAAGCGATGAGGCTTTCTGCCAATTGTTCAACTGCGCTTTCGGTATCGGGGAGATGGCCCGTGCCGGATAGGCGTTCAACCCGTTGGAATGTCCCTGGCGCCCTATCGAGAAACAGACGGGAGAGATGCTCCGGTGTCCAACGGTCTGCGTTACCTGCTGTTAAGAGTATGGGGCATTTATCGAAGTCTTCTGGTTCAACTGAAAGGTTCAGCTTACTGAGGGTCAGTAGAAATCGATTTGTAACCCAGGCGCCAAGCCCAGTGCGGTCCCGCAAGCAGGCATTTTGCAGTTTTGTCTTGTTGCAAAGGGCCTGCGCTTTTACGACAGCCCTTATTGGCGCTTTTAAGCCAGGGGCGAGCGCGGTGACGACCTCTTGAAACGGGCCCATCGAGGCAATAAAGGGTGTGCGAACGATCTGCTTTACGGTATCAATATTCCGTGTATCAATGAAGCAATTGCCGGCAAGGCCGCTAACGCCGCCAATCTGCGCGATAGCCTCATAGGCGACCATTCCGCCGGTGCTGAAACCAAAAACAATAAGTGGGCGATTATCGCGCTCGGCTTCATGGACAATGAGAGCTTTCGTTTGCTCGACCCAGTCCTTGTAGCTTGGCGCATGACCCTTTCTGGTGTGTGTTTCTCCAAGGCCCAGGAAATCCATCGCGACGCTTTCGACGCCGCGGTCATAAAGAGGGGCGCCGATAAGGCCGGATAGGAGGCGGGCATTCCCCGCAACGCCGTGTGTGAGCAAGACTTTGAAGGGGGCGTTGGGAAGCACGAACCTGTCCAGGTGGATGGCGTGCCCCTGCCAGGCGAAGGTTTCTTCGGTTAAGGGGGCGGCGTCAGTGAGCCGGCAAGGCTGCGGCAGCGCCGCGTTTATTTCGGGCCAGCTTTTGTTATTCGCATACGTTGTTTTAATCACGTGACAGGCTTCGTCGTTTATTGCGGTCGCGGCGACGCAGCGCCGACGTCGACCATAGCAACACTGATCTGCAAACCATATTGGAAAGAGCAAACGGCGCATCTTTACGTCGCCATAATCTGGCGCTCGCCCACAAGACGTGCTTCACCATGTCCGCGGTAAAACCTTATGCGCCTTCTGAGGGTGAAGTCTGCCCAGAACGGCCTTACGTAGTAGCCTGTGAACACTGGAGAAGGTTCTATGTCAGGTGAATTAGCCGTCGTCTTTGGCGGGTCGGGTTTCGTCGGTCGTAATGTTGTGCGCGAGCTCGCAAAACGAGGCTGGCGCGTTCGTGTGGCGGTTCGCCGTCCGCACCACGCGCAGTTTTTGCGGCCCATGGGCGCTGTCGGACAAATCCAGTTGGCGCAGGCGAATGTGCGCCACGAGGCCTCAGTCAAAGAGGCGATAAAGGACGCCGATGCGGTCGTTAATCTCGTTGGCATTCTCGCGCCGACGGGCGCACAAAAGTTTGAAACGGTACAGGCGGGCGGCGCCGCAACGATCGCAAAAGCCGCAGTCGACCAGGGGGTTGAGCGCTTCATTCAAGTCTCCGCAATTGGCTCAGATGCGTCGAGCAAAAGCGTCTATGCGAGCACCAAAGCGGAAGCAGAAATGTCGGTGCGCGCGGCCATTCCAACGGCGTCCGTTTTGCGTCCATCGATTGTGTTCGGTCCGGAAGACTCCTTCTTCAACCGGTTTGCGGAAATGGCGACCCTGTCGCCGGCGCTGCCGTTGGTCGGCGGCGGAAAAACACGGTTTCAGCCGGTTTACGTAGACGACGTCGCGGATTGCGTGTGCGAAGCGTTGGCGCGGCCCGACGCCCGCGGTCGGACCTATGAGCTTGGCGGTCCAAATATTTATACGTTTAAAGAGCTTCTTCAGCTAATGTTAAAAGAAACAGGGCGTAAGCGGATTTTAATGCCAATTCCGTTCGCTATTGCGCCGCTTGTCGGTCTCGTTGGTGAAATCGCTGGGGCTTTGCCGTTTCTGGAAGCGCCAATTACCCGTGACCAAATTCAACTTTTGAAGTCCGACAATATTGTGGGCGTCTCTGGCGAGGAGGGGCTTGGCGTTATGGCGGACCTCGGAGTTAACGGTTCGACCGTTGAAGCCATTCTC
>JBCCTV010000250.1:0-3892 GCA_039197915.1 Pseudomonadota bacterium
CAGCTCGCCAAAACGGAATTCGCTGATCAATTGCTCGGCGTGTCCTTCTTGAAGTCACTTCCCTACGTGGATGGCACCCGAGTGGGCGTCATGGGCTGGTCCTACGGCGGCTACATGACACTGCATTTCGCACTAAGGGCAGAACGGGGGACTTTCGCCGCCGCTGTGTCGGGCGCGCCGGTCACCGATTGGTCGTATTACGATACATTCTATACGGAGCGATATCTTGACACACCAGAGGACAATCCAGAAGGGTATGAGCTGAGTTCCGTTCTCACCTACGCCGATGAGCTTACGACGCCGCTACTTGTGATCCACGGGATGGCTGACGATAACGTCATCTTCGAGAACGCCACGCAATTGTTTGCGCGGTTCCAATCCTCTGATGTGCCGTTCGAGATGATGACCTATCCGGGCCGCCGGCATGCAATTCAAACGGGCCCGCAAGGGCGCCACAGAATGGCCACAACCACACGGTTTTTCGAACGTTATTTAAGACCTAGAGCTTCAGTGTCAGAGTGACCCTCTGTGATTTGAAAGAGAATGCAGATCACAACGATCTCACCGTTTTTGTCCTGATGCATAAACTTCGCGAAGCGAGGGTGATGAAAACTGCATTTCCGTCTCCCTGTTTAAACTGTTGTATTCAAACGGGAACACGGTCAACGCTGTAAACGAGGGAATTTTGCGAGCAATGAAACCTCGGCTGGATGCCGATACCACATTTGCTCTTCGATCGGCCCAATAGGGGAGCGCCAGTAACGAAGCTCCGTCACGAGTTGAAAGGTCTTTGTAAAGTTTAAAAGGATTGCGGGCGATGTGGATCACAACATTTATGTCCATGGCAGCTTGCGTTTGGTTCACAAATGAGTTCCGAAAAGTTACACTTTAGCACATCAGTTTTGACGCGGACGCGCAATCGCGACGTACTATTGTTTCGTGCGGGACATTCGGTCGCCAACCAAGCGTTGGAGCGTGTTCAGTGGGTTATTGTTAATGACGGCGGCGCGAGAACCGGTGTGGAAGAGATCGCCGGTCGCATTTCATCCGATCGCGTCAGCGTCAAAGTTATTCATCATGATGAGGCGAAGGGCAGAACGGCTGCGGCCAACACGGCGGTCGCGAACGCCGATGCACCTTTAAACATTTTGCTTGACGATGACGACACGCTTGCGCCGGATTGCCTTGCACAATTGAAAACAGCTTGTGATGCCAATCCAGATTGTGTGGGCGCTGTTGGCACGTCCATGGCGGTGTCCGAAAAACTGTCCGAAGACGGTTCTATCGCTGAGATCTCGCGTAGTCCCTTTTATTCGCCCACGTCCCGATTGGCGTTGATCGATGTTGCTTACCGTAACCCGACGCCGCTTAATGCGGTCATGTTCCGGAAGAGCGTTGCTGAGAAAATCGGCGGTTTCGACGAGCGGGTAGACCTTCTTGAGGACTGGGATTTTATTTTGCGTCTTTTGATCGAGGGCGATATTTGTGCGGCCCCAGATGCTCTTTCTTATTATCATCAGCGCCCGGAAGAAGATGGCAGTATGGGAAATTCCGGCGTCGCTTCAAGCGAGGATGATTTGGTGAAACGTCGCAACGCTTATCTCCGCCAAGATATTGCCGCTGGCCGCGCCGGGCTCGGCATGATCACCAATACGCGCGACCCTTTAACGGCAGACCGATTAAGCAAATTCTTGGCGATGATCGGTGCCTTAGGCGGTCCGGCGAAATCAGTGAAATCACTTTTCGCGTCGCGTCGAAAAGGGAACACGCCTTGATCGCGTTTTATCCACCGGTCGCTTCGCCTGAGGACGCTGCTGATACCTGCGCGCGGGCGGCTTGGTATTTCCGGGGTGCCATGGAAGCGGGCGCTGAAGTCATTGTGTTCGCGGCGAATGCCGCTCCTGCGCGTCCGTCGTCGGTTTTTTACATCGAAAGTGATGACACTGCGCCACAGCCTCGTCTCACTGAGGCGGCGGATATGTTCGGCCTGCTGCGGCGCGCCGATGTCGTGATTGCTTGGGATCGCGCCTCGCGCTTCAGCGCGCCGGCCTGGTTGCGCCAAAAATGTCGTGCTGGCGATGAATTATGTGACTTTGGCGCCGCGGACGAATGGATGGAGGCAGCGCCGCCAATCGACGACATTAGCGCCCATCAGCAGAGATTTGACGCTTTGGCCGATAATCTTCGCGAGAGCGGCGCGTCTGCCCTTGTGTTGGGGGCCGGCCCAAGTCTTTCCACGGCCGCGGATCCCAAATTCGATCCACCCAAAACATTGAATGTCTATGGCGGTTCGGCGATTGACAATGACGCTGTCATCCATGCTCGCCCGCCGCATATTATTGCCCTTGCCGATGTCGCCGGCCAGGCCGGTCCGTCAAAAACGGCGGCGCGCCGTCGCGACCGCCTTTATTCGGTGTTGCGCAAGCATCGAGGCGCTCATGTGCTGACGCCCGAACGGTACTGGCGATCCTTAAAGGCTTGGTGGCCGGAGGATCTTGTTGAACGCGTCATTGCCGTTCCGACGGAACGCGAACGTCCGATCGGGACCAGCCTTTCCGATGTCTTCTCCTATGAGCCGACCCGGACCGTTTTGACGACCTTTTTGATCCCCGCGGCGGCGGCATTGAGCAATGACATCCGTTTCGCTGGCGTCGATGGCGCCAATGGGGGCGGAGGCGCAGGAAAAGACGACGATCAAGAAGCGGACAAAGATTGCGGGGCGGTTCTATGGCGTCATGATCGGAAAATCGACTACACTGCGGATCTTTTGGAAGCGACGCTGACCCATAGCCGCAGCCATGTCGTTGCGCTGGGGGAGTACTATGACAGCCATTGGCGCAGGGTCGCGCTGGACCTTCAGGCACTGCGGTCGAAGGGATGGCGCGTTGCCGCCCCGGGGCCCTTGGCGACAGCGCCTGATAGTCAAAAGTCCCATACCCCGTCTGCTCGTGTTCAAACGGCTGGCAGCCTGTCATCGTCGCGGTTTGTTTTCACCCGTCAGGCGCGCGAGCTTGCCGGGCGTGCGTTTGGTGTGCTTGACGCGTTGCAAGATCGACCGCGGGTGGCTGTCTCCATAGCGATGGCGCTTGGCGCGTGTAGCGGGGCAGTGTACAGCCTGGGAATGGTTTATGCGATTATCATCGGTGCCGTTGCGGCCTCAGCTTTATGCATCGGATATCTTTCCCTGCGCTGGCGGATGAACCGGCTTATTGCCGCAGACGATCGAGCGCGATCGAGCGCTGAGGACAGGACGGCCAAAGCCCTTGCGGCGCGAATTGATGCGCTCGAGAAGAAAGTGGCGACATTTGAAAGCGGCCACGTTCCTGACGCTGAAGAAAGAGGCAGCGAGCAATGAGCGGGAATGGGCATTGGCTTTACTACTTGGCAATGGGCGCGTCGCGATAAGAGGCGAGCATGAATATAGGCGATATCAGTCTTCCAAAAACGGCAAGCGTTCTTGATGCGTTGAAGCTATTGGATGCATCGGCGGCGCAAATCGTTCTTGTTACGGACGCAAATCAAAAGCTGCTCGGCGTCATCACTGACGGCGACGTGCGCCGTGGTTTGCTGCGGGGGATCAGCCTTGAAGAAGCCGTCGACGGCGTGATGAACAAGACGCCGAAGGTGCTCCGCCCGAGCGATACCGCTGCGGCGGGGCGTGCGGCCATGCTGCACTACCGTGTATTGCAAATGCCAGTTGTGGAAGAAGCGACCGGTCGCGTCGTCAATGTACGCTTCTTGTCCGACCCGCGCACGGGCGGGTTTAGCGATATACCTGTCGTGCTCATGGCTGGCGGCGAGGGGCGTCGCCTGAGGCCAATTACTCAAGAGACGCCGAAGCCGCTAATTCCGATCGGCGGCCGACCCATCCTTGAGACCATCCTGAGATCGC
>JBCCTV010000251.1:0-3890 GCA_039197915.1 Pseudomonadota bacterium
CGCGGCAATAAAGAACCTGCACTGCAAAGGCTTCGTTTAACTCCCAAAGCCCAATGTCATCCATCTTCAGGCCATTTTTTTCAAGAAGTTTGGGTACGGCATAAACCGGACCAATGCCCATTTCGTCCGGATGCGTCCCAGCAACGGCAATTCCCCGATAAACGCCGAGCGCCTGCAAGCCCCTTTTTTCCGCTTCTTTGGCTTCCATGACGACTGCCGCCGATGCGCCATCGGACAATTGGGAGGCGTTGCCGGCGGTAATATGCTTACCTTCTTTGATCTGTAAGCCGCCTTTAAAGACCGGTTGCAGACCGCTCAACGCCTCAAGCGTTGTCTGCGGACGATTGCCCTCGTCTTTATCGAGCGTGACTTCTTTGTCGGAGACATCACCGGTTTCTTTGTTTGTGAACTTCATCACCGACGGCAGGGGCACAATCTCGTCGTCAAATTTGCCGGCCTGCTGCGCCTCATGGGTGCGCTGTTGCGATTGTAACGCGTACGCGTCCTGGGCTTCGCGGCTGACATTGTAACGCTCACCCACCACTTCCGCGGTCTCAATCATTTGCATGTAGGTCGCCGGCATATTCTCAAGGAGCCACGGGTCCGGACGCACAAACATATCGTTTGTTTGGTTGAGCGAAATCGATTCCAGGCCGCCGCCGATTGCGACGGTCATGTTATCAGAAACAACCTGCTTTGCAGCGGTGGCGATCGCCATCATCCCAGACGCACACTGACGATCAAGGGACATGCCGGAAACGCCAATGGGAAAGCCTGCCCGCAAGGCCGCCTGGCGAGCCACATTCTGAAACGCCGTGCCTTGTTGCAGGGCCGCCCCCATCACAACGTCTTCGACTTCTTCGAATTCGACTTTTGCGCGCTCCGCTGCGTGCCTGATCGCATGGGCGCCGAGCGCTTGCGCGGTCGTGTTATTGAAAGCGCCGCGGTATGCTTTGCCGATGGGCGTTCTAGCGGTTGATACGATGACTGCTTCTCTCATGAGATTGTCCTTCTTTTGGGCCGATTACTGAATTTGGGCCGCTGATTATTTTGCTGAAAAGGCCTGTAGCTTGCCCATGAAATGCGCGCCCGGCTCATTCGCTGACTGGTAAAATTTCGGATCATCGGCCGCAGAAATTTCCTCCCACCGCGCAGCGATCGCTTCGGGCGTTTGCTCCGCTGGCGGAAGGTAGACGCCGTCGGTTTCGATGACATAGGCGCGCGCATACCCGCCAGCCGAGCATGAAATAATCGACCGGGAGGGCGCATCGTCACCAACTAAAAACAAGCACGCCGCGGTGATGGCTTCGGGCGTCATTTGTTCGAGCGCCGGCTCGGGGATGCCGAGATCTTCCGTCATGCGGGTGCGCGCAGACGGCGAAAGGATATTGATCCGTATGTCATATTTCGCCCCTTCGAGATTCAGGGCGTTCATAAAGCCGACCATGCCTGATTTTGCAGCGCCGTAGTTTGCCTGACCAAAAATCCCATGCAAACCGGACGGCGACGATGTGCACACGATCCGACCGTAGCCCTGCTCGCGCATGATTGGCCAAACCGCATGGGTGCACGTGGCCGTGCCAATGAGGTGCACTTCGATGACCGCGCGAAAATCATCGAGGGTCATTTTCACAAACGTCTTATCACGGAGGATCCCTGCATTGTTCACGAGGATATCAACGCGACCCCAGGCGTCCATCGCGCTTTTGACCATTGCAGATACTTCATCCGCCTTCGCAACATTGGCCCCATCGGCGATGGCCTCGCCGCCCGCTGCTTTAATTTCCTCAACAACCGTTTCCGCCGCCGAGAGCGACCCGCCGGAGCCGTCGCGGGCGCCGCCTAAGTCATTGACGACAACTTTGGCGCCCCGGGCTGCAAGCGCAAGCGCGTGGGTTCGACCGAGCCCATTGCCTGCGCCAGTGACAATTGCGACTTTACCGTCGTAACGGATCTCCGACATCAACCACTCCGTAATTCCTGTTTTCAAGGCAACTTTTAAGTAAATAGGTTTAGTCGTTAGACAAATTGCATCGTGATCCACTCGGCGACGAGCGCCGGCTTTTCTTCGCCTTCGATTTCAACCTTCACGCCATACTTGAACGTCCACTGTCCGGGAATTTTTTCATCCGCCGACATCAGGGTGTACCGTCCACGGATCTTTTTTCCCGCTTTCACAGGGTTGACGAAGCGCACCTTCTCAAACCCGTAATTGACGCCCATCTTAACGCCTTCAAGGCCGATGACTGACCCCATCGCTAGCTTTGAGAGCATTGAGAGCGTTAGAAATCCGTGGGCGATCGTCCCGCCAAAGGGGGTCGCGCGCGCCGCCTCCGGGTCCACATGGATGAACTGGTGGTCTTCCGTCACATCGGCGAACACGTTGATGCGCTCTTGATCGAGTTCGACCCAGTCCGAAACCCCGGTTTCCTTACCGACCAACTCTTTGATTTCCGCGGGCGGCACCGCCGTCAGGTCCGCCACGCTCTAGTACCCGCGCATCGCGGCAATTTTGTCCGCATGGTAAGAAAAATCGCCGAACATTTCCTGGGCGACGCGGATCCGCTTCATGTAGAAACCGACGTCGTATTCGTCTGTCATGCCGATACCGCCATGCATTTGGATCGCTTCTTGGCTGGCGAGCTTCGCAACTTCGCCTACCTTTGCTTTCGCAAGAGAGCACGTGATGTGAGCCATGCCGAAGTTTTCGTCGAGATCTTGCAAGGCTTTGAGCGTGACCGATTTCATGAGCTCCATTTCGCAATAAAGCTGCGCCGCCCTGTGCTGCAGCGCTTGAAACGAGCCAACCACAATACCGAACTGCTTGCGTTCCTTGATATAATCCATCGTCATACTGAAGGCTTGTTGCGCGGCCCCGGACATTTCCGCTGCGAGCCCCGCGCGCCCGGCGCTCAACACCCCCTCAAGCGCCTGTGCGCCATTATCGACTTCACCCAGGACTTCTTCGCCCGTCAGGTCGACGCCGTTGAAATCGATGCGCGCAGCGTTGCGGCTGTCGACCATAGGGGTGCGCTCGGTCTCAACCCCTTTGGCCTTGGCGTCGACGAGGAATAGCGTCAGGCCGTGGGCGTCGCCTGGGGCGCCGGCCGTCCGTGCAGCAACGATCAGTTTATCCGCCACATGGCCGTCGGCGACAAATGTCTTAGAACCCGAGAGTTTAAAACCGTTGCCGGACTTTTCCGCCGCGAGGGCAGTCGCGGTCGGATTATGTTTCTTCGTCTCGTCAACGGCGAGCGCTGCAATCAAATCACCCGCCGAAATCTTAGGCAAGTTTTCTTGCTGCTGGGCCTCGCTGCCAAACTTCTTTAGGGCCGTCGCCGCCAGGATAGATGTCGAAAGAAAGGGCGACGCCGTCAGTGTGCGCCCCATTTCCTCAGCGATGACGCCGGCCCCTACAAAACCAAAGTCCGACCCGCCATGGGCTTCGTCTACAAGGATGCCGGCCCAGCCCATTTCAGCCATCTCTTTCCAGAGATCGCGTGAAAAGCCCGTCTCGTCATTGGTATCGCGCAATTTGCGTAAAGCCGATACGGGGGCTTTTTCATCGAGAAATCCGCGCGCGGATTCACGCAACATTTCCTGTTCTTCGTTTAAAACCAATGGCACGGAACAACTCTCCTCAATGGATTAGCGTTTCATCAGTAAGCGGAAACAAAGCACTAAAGCGCGTGAATAGCGCCCATGTCATCGTCGCCTTTATACCCAGCCCTTGAGCGCGTCGCCGAGGACCAAATTCTGGCGGCACACTATGCGCCAGAACGCTGAATTTAAAGGCTTTCAACTGCTCAAAAAGCAGCCAATACCGCCGGCCCGAAACCCGAAAAGCTAGAGCATCGGGCAATTAGCTTGAAATCAACCCGATGCTCTAG
>JBCCTV010000252.1:0-3880 GCA_039197915.1 Pseudomonadota bacterium
CAGGCCTCTTGTTGGGCCTACTGAATTCCGGTTTTTTTGCCCAAAATGTCGACACCGACATTTACCGTACGATAGATGGCAGATATTGTTGACCGGCGCGGTGTGCGCGTTTTGCGTGATCCGTACTCGTCTAAACCATACGTTCTCTTTTATACGACCAAGCGCGTTGGCGGTGGGGTCCAAGACCATAACGCCGTCAAACTCCTAAAATTCTCACAGAGCTAACCCGCTTTAGCACGCAGGTGTTTCGGCGCCTGCGTGCTCCTACTCAATCGGAGAAATGCTTGTGACGACACAGCTCATAGCGGCGCCGACGGAAGAGCCAGTAACGCTTTCGGAATTGAAGTCCTATTTGCGGGTTACGCATACGGATGAAGACGTGTCCATTGCACGCATCGGTATGGCCGCCCGGCACGCCTTAGAGATGCGGACGGGTGTTTGCTTCGTCTCGCAGCAATGGCGCATGGAGCGCGACTGCGCTCCAAATGGTCCGTTGAAGCTGCCGCGGTCGCCCGTTTCATCGGTGGATCTCGTTGCTGTCCTCAACGACGCCGGATCGTTCGAAGCCGTACCGAGCGCCGATTATGACTATACGCTTGGGGTCGCGGCCCGGTTGACGCAATCGGGATATTGGCCACAACCTGCGTCGTCATTAAGTGGTATAAGGATTGATTTTACTGCGGGATGGGCTGACGCGGCGAGCGTGCCCGCGGCCCTTAAACAGGCGGTTCTCTCGCTCGGCGCTCATTTCTATGAGCACCGAGAGGCCGCATCAGCTGAGCGTGTCTTCAAGATTCCTGAAAGTATAGATGCCCTTATGGCTCCGTATAAGGATGTTCAGCTGTGATTGGAAAACTTAAAAACACAGCGACCCTCATGAAGCCGGTTCGGACCGATGATGGCGGTGGCGGGGCGAGTGTCGTGTGGTCCCAATATGCTGAGGTTTGGGCGGCGTTGACCTTGCTTTCCTCCACCCGGGATTTCATCGGCGGTTCAGAACGCCGCTTGGCCCGCGCCGCAATAGAAATAAGATCGCGAACGGACATCTCTTTCATGGACCGTTTTCGCATCGCCGGCGCTGACTACGATGTCGTCTCCATTGAGAGCGATGATCGCAACCCGGATCGAGTTACTTTGATCGGCGAGGAGGCGACAACGTGATGGCGGCTCCCCAAGCCTGGGAGGTTCAAGAAGCTGTTTACGCCGCCTTGTCCCAAGACCCGGAAATCACTGCCGTTTTGGGGCACCCTGCGCGTATTCACGATGCGCCGCCGCCGGACCCAGAATTTCCCTTTGTCGTGATCGGTCAAACCGACGTTAAGCCAATTGCTGCGGCTCCCGGCGCCTATGGCCACGAAATTCGTGTCGAGATCATATCGAAGTATCGCGGTCGGCGCGAAGTCAAATTGATCCTTGATGCGGTCCATGGCTCCCTCCACGAAACGCCGCTCAGCATCACCGGCGGGGAAGTTGTCTCTTCGCGGTTTTTGTTTTCCGACATCTTCCCGCGCACCGAAAGCGGCGCCTTTCGAGGCGTCATGAAGTTCCGAATTGTCACCCAACAGAATTTAGGAGGCTAAAAAGTGCCCCCAATAAGCGGCAAGGATTTGCTCCTCAAAATAAGCGATGAGGCGACCCAGTCAGTTTTTACAACCGTCGCCGGGCTCCGTACGCGGTCAATTTCGCTAAATGCTCAGCCTATTGACGTAACGCACTCAGAATCGGTCGGCGGCTGGCGGGAATTGATTGCTGGCGGTGTGCGCCAGGCTTCGGTTTCAGGCGCAGGCATCTTCCTGAATGACGCCGCCGCGGGTGAAATTCGCTCGGTCTTTTTTGCAGGCTCGGTTCGGAAATGGCGGATCGTCATCCCGGGTTTCGGTTTCATCGAGGGGGCGTTTTTGGTCTCAAACCTTGATTATAGCGGCGACTATGACGGCGAAGGCGCTTACGCAATCGCCCTTGAATCTGCGGGTGTACTGACGTTTACGGCGGAGGCGTCATGATTGATCCCCTGATTGAAATCGATGGTGAGAAATACCCTTTGCGTGTGTCGCTAGGCGCCCTTGCGGCGTTAGAGGATCGCCTCGGCGAGGGCAATCTTGAAACCTTAGAGCGACGGCTTTTTGCGCCAACGGCCGCGGACATTCTTGAGATCCTGCGCGTTTTGAGCGCTGGCGCCGGCCGCCCCATCCCTGAGACCACGCTGCAGACGGGGCGCTTATCGGTTGCCATGGCGGCGGAAGCAATATCGCGCGCGTTTGTGGCAGGCATGGCCGGTGAAAAAAGCGCCAAAGCGGAGGCGGCTGCAGCGCCGACCCCGCCGGAAAAGCGCTAAAGCGAAACGCACCGTGGGCGGACTGGTTTCGTTTCGCAATTATCGACCTGGGGCTCGCGCCGGAGGCGTTCTGGCGGCTGACCCCCACTGAATGGAGCTGGCTGACAGCGCATCTAACGCAGGTCGAGCCGTTACGCGCTTCGCTCAAAAAGCTTTGTAGACACTATCCGGATGACACGTATGGAACAGAAAATCTCTCTAGCAATTGATACAAGCGCTGCAACGGAGGCCGTTTCGGCCGCCGGTCGGGAAATCGATTCGATTATTCGTACCGAGATTACGCCGTCTATCGCTCTGATAGATGCGGCGTTTGCAGCCGTTGGTAAATCCATTGAAACGGAGCTTGGGCGCGCCGTGCGCTCAGGAAATTTCTCGCTGAAGCGCCTAGCGTCGGATCTTCGCCATGGGCTCGTCGATGGGATTGTCCGCAGACCGATCCAGAATTTCTTGACGTCGGCATTGTCAGCGCCTTTTGGAGGCGCGCGGGCCGCTGGCGGCGGGGTTGCGCCGAACGCCTCCTATTTGGTGGGCGAGCGTGGGCCAGAACTCTTTGTGCCCCATGCGGCGGGCCGGGTTTATCCGGGCGCCTATGGCAGGTCTGGCGGCGCCAGCGCGGCCCCAATCGTCAATATCACACTGCCGAATGTTCAGGACGCCGATAGCTTCCGCCGCTCCGAAACCCAGATTTCAGCCGCTATTGGGCGGGCGGTCGCGCGCGGCGCGCGCAATAATTGAGGGAAAATCCCATGAGCTTTCATGATGTATTGTTCCCGACAGGGATTAGTCTTGGAGCCGAAGGCGGCCCCCACCGCAAGACCGAAATCGTCACCCTTGCCTCAGGCCGCGAGCAACGCAATACGCCTTGGGCCGGGGCGAGGCGCTCCTATAATGCGGGCTACGGCGTAAAATCATTAGCAGACCTTGAGGCTGTTATCGCCTTTTTTGAAGCCCGCCTTGGCCGTTTACATAGTTTTCGGTTTCGCGACCCGTTTGACCACAGGTCGTCAACGGCGGCCCAAGGCGTTTCAGCGCTCGACCAGTCGCTCGGCTTTGGCGACGGCGCGACGACGACATTCCAGCTCAAAAAAACCTATGTGAGCGGCGCATATTCTGCGGACCGCTTAATCACAAAGCCTGTGGCGAATTCGCTCCTGGTTGCGATAGACGGCGCTGTGTTGACAGAGGGAAATGATTTTACCACGGATTATGTGTCTGGCATCGTCACCCTGTCGACCCCGCCTTCCCAAAACGCCGCTATAACGGCGGGTTTTCTTTTCGATACACCCGTTCGTTTTGATACGGACGACCTCCGCATCAACCTGGCCGCGTTCAACGCCGGCGATATTCCCTCTGTTCCCTTAATTGAGGTCTTTGAATAATGCGCGCGTTTGCAAGCAATTTTGATGCGCATATCAGCGGCGTCGCGACAACGCTCTGCTTTTGCTGGGAAATCGAGCGCGCTGATGGCGTGCGCCAAGGATTTACCGACCACGACCGCGACCTTTCGTTTGGCGGGCTCGCTTTTGCGGCGCGCTCGGCTTTGAC
>JBCCTV010000253.1:0-3859 GCA_039197915.1 Pseudomonadota bacterium
CTCGATAGCTCGGCCGACTTAATGCAGATTTCATCGACCATAAAATCTAGCTTTAATTTCAACATTTTTGTAATTGCTCCGCCGCTCGTCATTGCCCTGACTATATATCGGCGCATTCCGCCCATACCGGGGATTTTTCTAGGCGTCGCAACTGCAGTGATTGTTGCCCTATTGGTCCAAGGCGCCTCGCCCGCGGACGCATCGCGCGCCATGATGAGCGGATATGTGAGCGACACAGGCTTCGACAGCGTTGACACGCTGCTCTCAAAAGGCGGCTTGATGTCAATGATGTGGGTGATCTCACTTGTCGTTATTGCGCTTGCCTTTGGCGGAGCCCTCGAGGCTACCGGGTCTCTGGAGGCGATTGTTCGAGCAAGCGTTGCGCGCCTTTCAACGAGGGCGCGCTTAATGACGGGCGCCCTATTGATCAGTCTAGGATTTAATTTTGCGAGCAATGCGTTTGTCGCCTATACAATCCCTGGACGGATGTTCGCTCCAGCTTTCAAGCGGTTTAATCTCGCGCCGGAAAACCTTTCGCGCGCCCTGGAAGACGGGGCGACCATGTCAGCGCCCTTGATCCCCTGGAATTCTGGCGGCGTTTTCGTCGCCTCAACGCTTGGCGTGCCCGTTATTGCCTACGCACCCTTTGCGATCGCCAATTGGACGGCGCCGTTATTTGATTTGCTCTGGGCGTGGACCGGCTTTTTCACCCCGGTTCTTCAAAACCAGGAAATTCAAATGGAAGAGAATGCTTCATGACAGATCCAGTGGCTCAAAATTTACAGGGCGTGCACGATTACCAGGACGATCCGCGTAACGCGGATATTCTAATCTCGGTGAACGGCGCTCTTAAACACCGCAATGAAGCTACTGTTTCTGTTTTCGACAGCGGTTTCATCCTAGGCGACGGGGTCTGGGAGGGGCTTCGGCTTAAAGAGGGCGGCGTCATCTTTTTGGATGAGCATCTCAAACGTCTCTACGCCGGCGCAAAAACCCTTGATATGCAGATGAATATATCTCCGGATGAAATGACCGAGCGCCTTTTTGCCTGTCTTGCCGCAAACAAAATGAGCGACGGCGTCCACATTCGGCTGATGGTGACGCGCGGACTGAAAAAAACGCCCTACCAGGGACCGCGCTTCACAATATCGCCGCCGACGGTCGTCATTATTCCCGAATATAAATCGCCGGCTCCTGAAATCATCAGTAAGGGGCAGTCTTTATTCACAGTGCATGTGCGCCGCACCGGGCCCGCAGAACAGGACCAGAAACTAAACTCCCACTCAAAACTCAATTGTATTCTCGCCTGCATTCAAGCCGACAAAGCGGGCGCGGACGAAGCCTTGATGTTGGACGCAAACGGCTTTGTCGCCACCTGTAATTCAACGCATTTCTTCATCGTTAGAGATGGAGAAGTGTGGACGTCGCCACCGGATTATTGCTTGAGCGGCGTCACACGGGGCGCAATCCTGCGCGCGTGCCGCGATGCCGGACTTACAGCGCATGAGAAACGCTTCTCGCTTTTTGACGTCTATTCAGCAGACGAAGCTTTTATCACTGGCACGTTTGCCGGTGTTAGCCCCGTGCGGGAGGTCGATGGGCGCAGCCTCGCGCATCTCAATGGGCCGATCACCCAAAGGGTCGCTGAGCTTTACGGCGCATTGGCGATGAATAACCGCACACTGATTGATGGCTAAAGCGGCAGGCGTCCTTAAAGGATCGCCGCGCGGCTCTCGTCGCAAGCGAAGGCCTAGCATTTTCCTACTTCATCGCTTGGGTCAAAAAACGCGCGACCTGTGCTGACGATAAGCGCCCGTCCATATCAGCGGCCGGATTATAGGTCACCATCACGACATTTTTCGCGTATCTGATCTCCGGCGTCGGCCCGGCGCTAAAACGGACCATCTTGATGCGCCCGTCAAAGGCTTCCTTATTTTGATCCGACGCTGCAGCGCCGGCGGCAATGAAAACGCCGCGGGCGGTGCGCGCGATTGTATCGTAAAGAACCGCAGCGCCGCTCGATGGATCGGTCGCCGGCGTTCCTAAATCAAAATCGATGGGCGCACCAACACGCGCCGAAAGATAGGTCGCCGCTTGCTCCGAGAGGGCGCGCGCCATGGAAACGCTCGCAAAAGGCAAGCGAAGCGAGGTCTCATCGCCAATCGCTTCTGATGCGGCAAGGCCTCGGCCATCGCCAGGCCAGTAAACCGTGGCCCCACCGTGGGACGCGATTTTCAATACAATTGCTCCCCTGCGGTCGCGGTAAACGCTGCCGCCGCCGGAACTCGGCCGCATGCGCAAGCTGTATATTTCTTCGCTCGGCTGGGTCGGGTTCAGCATGCAGTCAAATCGACGGTCGCCTGGCCCACAGAGAAACTTAATCCGCGACCGGCGGCCCTCATTTTCGAGCAAAAAGGCCCTTGCGTCGCCAGTAATCGCATAACGCTGGATCTGAATAGAAAGTTGCCTCTGGGGCTCCTCGCTTTGCCCACCGCGCACAAGCTTCGAAAACGGATCCATCGAAGCTTCGGCCCTGAAAAATCCGCGCTCAGCTTCAACACCCAGGGGCGATGACTTTGCGGGGGCCTGGGCAGGCACCTGGGCGCGGACCTGCGCCCAGGCGTGGGAAGCCGTTGCGCTGCAAAGAAACGCAAATACAGACAAGAATTGGAAGCGAAGTTTCATTAACGCCTGAACACCCAAGCCAGCGCGTACAATACGCTGGGATACCAAGGGCGTGAGGTACTCCGGCTTTTGGGCAAAAAACGGGCGCTAAACGGTTTATCCGGCGCCAACCGAAAAAGCGAAGCGTTGCTGTGGCTTTCCGGCACCTCGAACCTGTTGCGACAGGCTATCGGCCAGGGCTTGCCCACGCTCGCAGGTTATCCAACCAGACAATAGGCCCGCAAAAGACGTTGCTTTCGCAGGCATCCCGACCGCCAGACCGACTAGCCGCGCGGCAGCTCGGCGGCTATGCGGCGATATATTGCGCGCCGTTAACCGTTAAGACCGTCCCGGTAATGAAGCCTGCGCCCTCGTCGCTCAAAAACCGCACGCATCGGCCAATTTCATCGGCCTCTCCGAGGCGCCCAACGGGGATTTGCGACACAATGCCGTTGAGCACTTTCTCATCCAGTTTGGCGACCATATCCGTTGCGATATAGCCGGGCGCAATCGCGTTCACCGTGACGCCCTTACGCGCGCCTTCCTGGGCGAGCGCCCGGGTAAACCCGATCATTCCAGCCTTGGCGGCCGAATAATTGGTTTGACCGACCTGACCCTTCTGACCGTTGATCGAGGAGATATTGATGATGCGACCGAAGCCGCGCTCGCGCATGCCGGGGAATACCTGGTGGCTCATATTGAAAACCGAATCCAAGTCAGCCCGTAAAACCTCCCGCCACTGATCAACCGACATTTTATGGAAAAAGCCGTCCCGGGTGATCCCCGCGTTGTTCACCAAAATATCAACGGGGCCAAGGGCGTTTTCAATTTCCGCAACACCAGCCTTGCAGGCATCATAGTCGCCCACATCCCATTTGAAGCAGGACACGCCGAGCTCGCTTTCGCAATCGCGTGCCGCCTCTTCATTGCCCGCATAGGTTACGGCAACGCGGTGTCCGGCGTCTTTTAGGTTTTGCGCGATCGCCTTCCCTATTCCGCGGGTGCCGCCGGTGACAATTGCAACACGATCTGTCATGGCCGTTTTCCTTTCGGTTTAGCCCTGGCTTAGTCGCCATTTTCTCCGTGTAGTGCTCTTTTAAAGTCTCTCAACACAAACGGCGACGCCCATTCCGCCGCCAATGCAAAGCGTGGCAAGCCCCTTCGATTTGCCGGACCGCTGCAACTCATGCAGAAG
>JBCCTV010000254.1:0-3801 GCA_039197915.1 Pseudomonadota bacterium
AAGAGTGCCTTGCCTGCCAATAGACGCAGGTTACCTCAAGCAATCGCGCGCGTGAACTGTCTTTCACGCGTGACCTTAGCCTCTCTTGCGCTTGCGACGCCTCTACATGCCGAACCGATCAGTGATGAACGGTTTCAAACGATTGCCGGGGAAACCTTCCGACCGATCATAGAGGAATATAATCTGCCGGGGATTGCGATTGGCGCGAGCTTAGACGGTCAAAATTATTTCTTCACGGCAGGCGTCGCAGACCAAGCGAACGCCGCGCCGGTCACGTCGCAAACGCTTTTTGAACTCGGCTCGATCAGCAAGCTCTTTAACGTCACTCTTGCTGCATGGCTCGACGCGGAAGGCGCATTGTCGCTTGAAACGGTCGTCTCAGACTTAGTGCCTGAATTGCAGGGAAGCGCTTTCGATCGGATCGAGCTTGAGGATCTCGCCGCACACGCCAATGGCGGGTTGCCGCTGCAAGTGCCAGAGTCGATCAAAAACCAAGCCGACCTCATTCAATGGTTGTCCGATTGGAAAACCGAAGGCGATCCGACATCCCTTCGCTCCTATTCAAATATCAGTATCGGGCTTTTGGGGCGGATTTCTGGAGCGCAGTGTTGTGCGTCATACGAGGCGGCGCTCGCCGAGCGCCTGCTTCCAGCCCTCGGCCTCAAGAACACATTCATTACAGTCCCGAGCCGTAAACTGTCCCGCTATGCGTTTGGATACGCGCAGGGAAGCGACGCGCCGATTCGGGTCAACCCCGGCATGCTGGACGCAGAAGCCTACGGGGTGAAGTCGTCTGTTACTGATATGGTGCGCTTTATCGATGCGCATTTGGGGCGCACTCAGGTCTCAGACACGATCGTCGCCGCACTCGTCCGCACGCGACAAGCATCCTACGACACCGCTTATTTCGCCCAAGCGATGATATGGGAAGAATACCCCTGGCCGGTTGACCGAGCGCAGCTCTCGGCCGGCAACGGAAACGACATGATCCTCAGCGCCCAGCCGATCACGACGCGCGACGGGCCCGTAATCGGTCCGACGCTTTTCAGCAAAACCGGGTCGACGAATGGCTTCGGGGCTTACATAGCGGTCGTCCCTAGCGAAGACATCGGTATCGTTGTTCTCGCCAATAGACGATATCCAAACGCCGTCCGTGCAGTGGCGACCCTTACCTTAATGCAAGGTCTTCTGGCGGAAAAATCAGACTAAACCCATTCTCGTCTCTTCCGTTGGAATCGTTCAAGGGGCGCTAGGTCATGAACTCATAAACGGTTTTGTTGTTTTGCGAACAGTGATTCCCTTTGCGTCGAAGGGAGCCTTTCATGTCGCAACGCCGGTACGAACTTAGTGACTTTGAGTGGTCGATCATCGAGCCGCTGCTTCCAAACAAACCTCGCGGCGTGCCTCGAGCGGACGACCGAAAGGTGCTGAACGGTATCTTTTGGCGGCTCAGGACCGGTTCGCCCTGGGCGGATATTCCCGAGCGCTATGGGCCGCCGACAACGTGCTATAACCGGTTTGTCCGATGGCGGAAGCTTGGGGTCTGGGACCGTATATTCGGTGAAGTATCAAAGGCTTACGACGGCGATCTGCAATCGGTCGACTCGTCATCCATCAAGGTTCATCAGCATGCCGCCAATGGCAAGGCACGCTCAAAAAAACCGCCGATGCCGACACGCAAAAACGTTCCCGCCTTCGATAGGATCCTCTACCGATACCGCAACGTCGTTGAGCGTTTCTTCAATAGGCTCAAGCACTTCCGTGCAGTCGCCACCTGCTACGATAAGCACGACGCCAACTTCCTGGCGCTCGTTAAGCTCGCCGCATCACGAATATGGATGCGGAATTATGAGTCGGTGCCCTAGAGCGTTTTCCGACCAAGTGGGGACCGGTTGGGCGTAAGAAAACGCGACAAAACAAAAACCTAGAGCAACGAAGCGTTTCAGATTGATGCGAAGTAGCGATAGCGCGCCAGATGATCACATGGAATCACGCGAAGACTGTCTCAGGCGCTCAAAACAAAGACTCTAGGGCATCGGGTTGATCCAAACTAAACGCCCGATGCTCTAGGCAATTGATTTTGTCTCACTTCTCTTGCGGCGGTGACGCATGGGAACCGTTAACAGCATACACTTATCCGCGAAGCGCTTTAACCTTTTGATTTTTAGCGCTTCTCGTACGGAGTTGTTGGATGGGAACCATCGACCGTGCGGACACATCGTACCAGAGAACCTCTCGTTCGCCTACGCACAAACAAAAAGCCGGGCGGCTGAACCGCTCCCGGCTTTTCGCTCCACACCCATCTGAAGGCCCATTGCCTCAGTAGGGTTAAAGCCCAAGGTAGGTTTGGTCGTTCCTCACCAGGCGCAATTTTTTCTTATTTTTAGCGCCTTTATTCCGGACGCAAATTCCTAGCTTTGGCGTCCTCAACGTAGCGTCTGGCGATTGGGGCCCCTTGGGCCTAATTCAAAAAGCCCCAGAGTGTGAAGAAGGTCAGCCAGACAAAAGCGCATCCGGCGAGCAGCGGCGCAGACCCGCGGCGCTGCTTATCAATATCGAGCCGAGCTTCTGGCGTCGCTGATAAATAGGCGAACGCGTATCCGCCAGCGACCGCTAAGAAACTTGTGCCTAAAAAGAAAATATTCATAAAAATCGAGAGAGCCGTCTGGCCTTCCGCGAAGAAATTGATCAGCGGTAGGAAGGATGCAATTGGCCACGCAGCAAGGAAAGGCGTCATAACCATCCACAGGGTGATCCGGTTTACGTCCCGCCTCAATTGCTCCATTTTTGAAATTGTAGCCGTGCTCATGTCGCCTCCGTCAAACAACCAGCCTCATGCCGGTCACTAGTAATCATTTTGCAGCGCGCTGGTCGCTGCCTCTTATATCTGGCCTCGTCTGGGCCGTTCCTGGCCATTTCTGATTGGCGCCAATCGGCAGCGCCATACCCATGAGCGACCACCGCTTCAGACGAAACCAGAACAAACCCGACCGCTCGCGTTCCGCTTGGAAACCACACGCGATTGTCTATTTCATTTGACACAATAGCGTGTCAACGCCTGCGTCACAAGGCCCTATTGTATCTTTCCAGCGCCCCGGAAACACACAGTGGACCTTGAGCGCCACGTGCGAATATGGCCTATCATTGCCCCATGAAAACCGCCCTCTTACGGCTGTACCGACAGCGTCCGATCGCGACCGTTATGACCGCGCTCCTCTTAATCGCCGCCATGTTAGTGGCCAACGGCGCGCCAAGTGTCGCCGCTCCCCATAATTTCGTCGATATCACATCCGTGACCGACGGCGCTATCATGGACATTAAATACGCCACCGCTGACAATTTTGTTGGTGAACGCATTGATGGGTATGAGGCCGCTAAGTGCTATTTAACGCCACAAACGGCGAGAGCATTAGCGGCGGCGCAAGACAAACTTGAAACCATGAAGCTTCGCCTACGGATTTTTGATTGCTACCGACCGCAGCGCGCCGTCGATCACTTCGTCCGGTGGGCCGCCGACCTTTCAGATACGAAAACAAAAGCGAGCTACTATCCACGGGTGCCCAAGAACGAATTATTCGAGCAGGGCTATATCGCTGAGAAATCCGGCCACTCGCGCGCATCGACCGTCGACCTCACAATTGATGAACTCGATATGGGCGCGAGCTTCGACTATTTCGACAGTCTTTCCCACACGGCGTCGCCCGATGTCCCCCTACAAGCGCGGGCAAACCGGATGCTTCTCAAAGCCGTTATGGAAGAGGCCGGCTTTAAAAACTACGAAGCCGAGTGGTGGCATTTCAC
>JBCCTV010000255.1:0-3551 GCA_039197915.1 Pseudomonadota bacterium
AGGACGCAGGGGCCTTGCCCGGGGTTCACGTCTGCGGTGTTGACGTTCACATCGGATCGCAAATCACGGACCTTAAGCCCTTTGAAGCTGCGTTCAAAAAAGTCGCCGGCCTCGTGGAAACGTTGCGTGCTGACGGCTTTGACATCGAACGCGTGGACGTTGGCGGCGGCCTCGGTGTTCCGTATCAAGAAGGCTCTGCTCCGCCGCCCGACCCCGCGGATTACGCCGCCATGGTGCGCCGGGTTGCTGAGCCGCTTAATGTTCAGCTGATTTTTGAACCGGGCCGCATGATCGTTGCGAACGCAGGCATTCTGGTGGCGAAGGTCATCTATGACAAAAAAGGCGACGCCCGGCGTTTTTTGATTGTTGACGCGGCAATGAACGACCTCATCCGACCGACACTTTACGACGCCTATCACGAGATCAAGCCGGTTCGAGAAGCCACCGATAAGAACCCGTTGGTCGCCTATGACGTCGTCGGGCCGGTCTGCGAAACCGGCGATAAGTTTGCGACTGAGCGCCGCCTTCCAGAGCAAGAGGCCGGGGAGCTGGTCGCTTTTATGTCCGCCGGGGCCTATGGCGCTGTACAGGCGTGCCAGTACAACACCAGGCCGCTTGCGCCAGAAGTGATGGTAAAAGGCGACGCCTTTAGCATCGTACGCCGCCGACCGAGCCTTGATGAGATCTTGGCGCTGGAAGCCTCACCGCCATGGCTATCGAACGACGCGGATGACGCCTTAAGGGGCGCCGCCAGCGAGGCTTCTGCCCAGGAGCCAAGCGTCGAAAAGCCGATCGCCGCCTCAAACGCCTAATAGAATACGGATATTATTGGCGACGACCGCGGCGTTCCAGGACGCCGCGACCAGAAAAATCCCTAAAACCATGCGGTGTGGGAACCATAAGACCATAACCGACACGAGCGTCTGCAACATGAGCTTCGCGCCGATCCAACCGGGCCCGAAGGCCGCCATGGCGGCCCGCATGACCGGGTTCGCTTCCTCGCCAACGCCGGTTTTAATGGCCGTTACCGTTGAGGCGATATCCGTGAGCCCGACCAGGTTGTAAAAAACGATCAGCCCCAACGCGAAATAAAATGCCGTTGGCTCTTCACGGGAGCGAAGCGCGTCTTGGCTCAGCTTTTGACGGCGTGTTTCAGAAAATAGCGACCAGACCACGCTTTGACCCTCTCGAGGTCTGTTAACTGCGTTTCGGCTTACGATATGCCATACTGGGCGGCGAGACCGAAACGCGGGATCCTGACTAGAAATACCAACTATGGATATTTCCTCAAAACAATGACGACAAGATTGACGCCCAGTTCCGAAGAAGAGGCCGCGTCCCGCGAAGCAGCCCAGAGCGCTAATGGAACGTCGAGCGGCGATGCCGTTGTGGCCGCCGACGACGGGCAAGCCCCTGAAAAAGAACAAAAATCCCAATTTGATACAGACGCGCCACAGCTCGCGCGGGCCCACCTTCCCAAAGGGAAAATAGCCCTGACGCGCGCTGCGATGATTTGGGAGCAGGTTTGGCCCGCCGTCCTACCTGTGGCGGCGCCTTTATATGTGATTGTTTTAGTTGGACTCTTTGGCTTCTGGCGGGCGACGCCCGGTTGGGTGCATTGGGGTGCGATCGCTATCTCCGTCATTGCAACGGGAGCGGCCGCAGCGGTTTTTTTCCCGAAAGTCCAATCAATATCGCGACGCGATGCGATCCGCCGTCTTGAAGAAGACGCTGGCCTCCAGCATGGACCATTGCAGTTGCTGGACGACGCGCCCGCCAATGGCGATGACGAAAATCCACTGTGGCGCAGTGCCCAGGCGAAAGCCGCCGAAGCGGCGAAGGCTGTGCGCCTGCGCTTACCCCGGTCAACCGTTCACCAGAGCGACCCTTGGGGCCTGCGCTATGTTGCGATTGGCGGTCTCATTGTTGGTTTGGTCGCCGCCGGGGACGACCGCGGCACACGCATGTTTGCGTCCTTTGACCCCGAAATGGCCGATGGCGGAGCGAGCGCCCGAACGGACTTTTGGATCGAACCCCCCGCCTATACCGGCAAGGCGCCGATCTATCTGATGCGGGCCGGTGATGACCTGGCGGGCATGCGCGAGCAGGTCAACGCACCCCAGGGATCGGTCGCCGTCGCGCAGATTAACGGCGCCAAGCGTTACGCGCTTAGCCATGTGACGACAGAAGACGTTCAGACGGCGGAATATAATACGATTGCAGGACAGGACGCCGCCCGGGCGCGGGTCGTCATAGAGCGCAGCGGCGCGCTTCGCCTACGGATCGCGGGCCGCGAAGGCGTCTGGCCCATTGGCGTCGACCCGGATTTGAAACCCCGCGTCGCCTTCAACGAGACGCCAAGCACGACGCCAGATCGCCGTCTTTCGCTAAATGTTCGGCTGTCGGATGATTATGGCGTCGTAAAGGCGCATTTGTCGCTTCGCCTCGATGAAAACGCGCCCCGCCCCCTCGATGAACCCGCCTTTGACGACGCGACCGCAAACGATGTTCGAGAGCTCAGAATTGAAGAACTTGCGGGCGCTGCCGGTGAACGCAAGGTGAGCGTTGATCTGCAGTCGGATCCATGGGCGGGCCTTGCTGTGATTGGTGTCCTGATTGTTGAAGACGCCGCCGGGCAAACGGGAAAAAGCGAAGAAGTTGCTTTTGTTCTGCCCGAGCGGCGGTTTTTCAACCCATTGGCAAAGTCGATCATTGACCAAAGGCGCACGCTTGCAGTCGCGCCGTCTTCCTGGCGACGCGCCGGGCGCGCGCTTGATGCGTTGACGATTGCGCCGGAGGCTTTTTATGACCGCCCCAGCGAATACCTCCTCATTGAAACGGCGCTAAAACAAGTCGTTCGTGAGCGGAACACTGATTATGCTGAAACCGTGGCGGGCTTCTGGCCGTTGGCGTTACAGCTGGAAGATGAAGCGCTTGAACTCGCTAGACGCCAGCTAGAAGCGGCTGGCGACGCATTGCGCGAGGCGCTTGAACGCGGGGCGAGCCCGGAAGAAATCTCTCAACTTGTGGCGCAACTCCGCGCCGCCATGGACCAATATCTCCAGGCGCTAGCGCAAGTCGCACCACCGCAAGAAACGGCTGAAAGCAATGGCGACCAAGCGATTGAACGGGACCAGCTGGACGACCTCCTGCGGTCCATCGAACAGTTTTCGAAGTCCGGCGCCCAAAACGCCGCCCAGCAAGCCCTCGCCGACCTGGAAGCGATCCTCAATAATTTGCAGCTATCCGCTTCTTCTCGGCCCGGCGAAGGGAGCCGTCAGGGCGAAGGTCAGGGGCAACGCGGACAAGGACAGTCTGGCAGCGGCAATGGCGGGATGGGCGAACAGGGACAGTCGAGTGCGGGACGCGCAGGCGATTTAATCGGAAGGCAGAGGGATTTATCGAACCGCGCCTACCGCGAAGGCCTCTCAGATAATCCCATGAGCTTTGACCCCTACGGCCGCGGCCTTCAAAGCGCCCCACGGCAACCAAGCCGAAATGGCGGCGAAGCGAATTCAGACAGCACTGGTGCAAACGCCTCGAATTCGAGC
>JBCCTV010000256.1:0-3524 GCA_039197915.1 Pseudomonadota bacterium
ACTGCTGCCTCCCGTAGGAGTCTGGACCGTGTCTCAGTTCCAGTGTGGCTGATCATCCTCTCAGACCAGCTATAGATCGCAGGCTTGGTAGGCCTTTACCCCACCAACTACCTAATCTAACGCGGGCCGATCCTTCGGCGATAAATCTTTCACCCGGAGGTCGTATACGGTATTAATTCAAGTTTCCCTGAGCTATTCCGTACCGAAGGGTACGTTCCCACGCGTTACTCACCCGTCTGCCACTATGTCGTTCGACTTGCATGTATTAAGCCTGCCGCCAGCGTTCGTCCTGAGCCAGGATCAAACTCTCAAGTTTGAGTTTGGGATCTTCTGAAACGCCATCCGTGTTAGGGCTGGCGTCCGTCGGGGGAATTTCCCGACGCTCGTCTCGGACGTTTCGGTTCAGTTATTACTGATGTCGCAAAACCAAACTCCCTCGAATTAAAAGGGAAGTAATTGGTTTTGTATAGAAACGTCAGAGACGATCGATCCAAAGGGTGCTCGCTAATGCGAGCCGCAAGGACCTGCGCCGCCCACGTTTCTCTTCCTCAATATTCACTTGTCAAACAGCCAGCCGACCAATTCATCGAATTTAGCCGACAAAAAACCGACGTTTCCGAGACCGCCACAGCGTCTTCTTGCTAGGCAGCCATCCCGGCCGCGTCGGAGAAGCGCGGATGTAGAACTGCGCCCGCACCGTGTCAACGCTTTTTTATGTGACCAGAAAGATTTTCTTTGAGAGCACATTCGCTGCCTAACAGACGCCCCGCAGGACGCAGAAACAACGATATCGTTAACACTTGCAAGGTATCG
The DNA here is from genome assembly GCA_039197915.1 of Pseudomonadota bacterium. Lineage (GTDB taxonomy): Bacteria > Pseudomonadota > Alphaproteobacteria > Caulobacterales > Parvularculaceae > JAJFFW01. Next base: position 814 of record JBCCTV010000256.1, read on the forward strand.
ATCGGAAACCCGCCCCGCAAGGGGCTAAGACCGAATCACATCGCGAAAAGCGGATAAATGAAGGGCGTTTTTTTCCCCATGACCGCGCGCTTTAGGGATCAAAGCTCTACAAGATCGACGATCGTCGATCTCAGCGCGGCGATTGCGGGCGTTGCAGCCCTGATAGCGCTCGCGGCGCCCGTCTTCTCAGAAAGGTGGATGCTGGATTTTCGCTTTTTCTGGACGGCCGGGCGGGTTTGGCTGGATGGCGGCCTTCTTTACGGCCCCGCCTATATGGAAACGGGCGCGGAAAACTTTCGGCTATTTGAATATCCCTTTTATTACCCGCCGACGATTGCGCCGTTGCTCGCCCCGTTTTCAGCGCTGGAACCTGCCGTTGCGGCGCGCGTCTTCCTCGCCTGCAACACCATGCTTTACGCAGGCGGACTTTTTGTTGTTGCCCATTCCCTTACGCGAGAGCTCGAACGCGCGCGCCAAGGAAAACCCTCCGTAGGCGAATTTAAGCGTCTAAGCGGCCTATGCGCGCCAGCCGTCGCCCTCGGCTTTACAGTGTTTTTTCACCCGGCTTTGGCGTCGGCAATTTACGGACAACCCGCCCTCGCATTAGGTGGCCTATGCGCGCTATTTGCCGCTGCGCTCGCCCACCACAAGTTCGCGTTAGCCGGGGTGCTGCTTGGCATTTTACTCGTCAAACCGCAATTCAGTATACCCATATTACTTTACTGCCTCATCACACCCGAGTTTAGGCGTGCCGGAATTGTCGCCATAGCGATCGCAGGGCTCCTGACAATCGCCGGCATCGCAGGCCCCTCGCCTGCAGACGCGGTCCTAGGCTTCATCAAAAACATGAGTTCCTATTCCGGCGAAAAATGGAACGACAGCGCGTTGAGCGCTGGCGGCGGCTTCATTTTGCAAGTCGTCAACTTGAAGGTCTCTGTACTGACGTCGTTGCTTGGCGGCGGGCTTGCGGCGTTTTTGGTTGCGCGACGGGCAAAACCTACCAAGTTTCGAACATTGAACGCCGTCGGCATTATCGTGACCGCGGCGATAATCGCGTCGCCTAACCATAGTTATGATTATGTTTGGCTGATCGTCACAATTCCAGCGTTTGCCCTGGGGCGAACCAATGCGCTTCTGCTCGCTGGAGGAATTTTACTTGCGGGACAAGCAGCCCCCCTCGCCTTTGCCATTTACCCGAGTTCCGCCGACGCCGCCCAATCAGTGATCGCGGCAACCCACACACTCGCACTCTTGATGATACTCATTGGACAGATCACTTTTGATCCGTTGACCGGCATTCGCGACCGGTTACATCCCGTAAAAGTAAGACGATAACGTTCCGTAGCCGCCATATAACGCAGCGGCGCCCATAAGCAGCGCTGAAAGACCAGCGCCGCCGCCGCGTGGAACCACGGACAGGACCTTTGGAACGGCAAATATTACCAAGGGAAAAACAGGAATAACGTATCGCCCTTGGAAACCAGCGATTTTTTCAGCGCCCACGCCCGTCCACTGTAAGTATAAGAAAAACAACGTCGCGCTTGTCACCGCAAGAAAGACTAGTGCGCTAACCGGACGGAATAGCGGCGGGAAACTCACTGTGAAAGCGTTTTGACCCACGGGCGCTTCCTGACCAAAGATCAGCATACACAGCGAAAACAAAACGATTGCGTTGATAAGGAATGGCGTCCACGTCGCACTCCAGACGAGCTGCCCAACCATTTCTAAAAGCGTTCCAGACAGAAAGTCTGCATTGATCATCGTTCTAGAAAAGACGGAGAAGACTTCGCTTGGACGCCCAAAAAGATGCGCCATCTGCGCAGAGGAGTTAACCAAATCGCCCCCGTCCGTTGAGTAGCTCAACCCCTCAAGCATCATTGTTTTAACGACGAACGCCCAGGTCAATGCGCTCACCAAGGCGGGCGTCAAAATGATCGCAGCAGCTGCAGCGCGCCCTCCAGGCAGCTCATATTGCGCCCGTCGGCCCGCCAGCGCGAGCAAACCGATCGCAACATAAGGGGCCTTGATCGAACCGATAAAAAAGAGCAGCGCAGATAGAAGAAGAGACGTTTGCGTATTAATTCGACGGCTAGCCTCACCGCTTTTTGTCAGCAGAAGTCTTGAAACAACGGCGATAAACAAAAAGCTGGCGCCAACCAGAAACCCATCAATGTTCACGCCGCCGAAGTAAGACAGCGTCGTCGGCGTTAGCGCCAACAATGCAAGTGGCGCACGGCCTAAGGGCGCGATAGAAATTGCAAACGCAACCATCGCTATACTGATAACCAAATTCGATAACCGAAGACTGATAAGGTACTGATACGGACTGAGGTCGAGGCCGGAGCGTAAAGCAATGGCAGGCGCGTATGGTGCATAGGCCACCGGGTGATGGATGCGCATGACCTTTCTCAGCGGGTTCCGATAGGCGTTCTCCGCCGAATTGTCCGTCGCAATGCTTCTAAGCGCCGATAGATCTTTGTCTCTATAGGGCGTTCGCGAGCGCAACTTGTCGTAAGCCTGATCGATAAACGCAGCGTCACCTTTTGGCAGCCCAACCGCGCCAAGGAGTTGGCCGCTTGAAACCTCATAAATGCGTTCGAAATGCATCGGTTCATCGCCCACGCCAGCGGGCGGCGTCACTGCAATATACACCGCGCCAAACACCAGCGCGACGAGCGCATAAGCGGCCGCGAGATATCGAGCGTCGCCCA
>JBCCTV010000257.1:0-3491 GCA_039197915.1 Pseudomonadota bacterium
AAAGCTCTCATGAACGATAAAAACGACGTTTTTTAAAGATGAAACTGTGGATTTATCAGATGGGATATGTACTGACGGAACGCTATATTTAATGGAAGCGCGTATTGAAGACTCGTACAATTTCATAGGCCGCCATTCTTGCGACGTAGGATTTTCTCAAAAGATCACGTTGAGCGCGTCTCTGTTAGCGCTGGCGAAACGTCGGATCCCGGAAGTAGCAAATATTATAGACGATGCGGAGCAGGCGATCATTTCATCTGGCGCGAAGTGAGCCTAGGGGCGCCACTCTATCAAATTTGCACTTGGGCAGCGCAGTGAAGGCTTTGCGTCATGTGCAGCATCGGATTGTCTCCCTATCCGCGAAAAGGTTTTTTTGCATTACAATAGAACCAGCGGAGCATTGGCGCTAGGCGCTTTTGATGTCTTCCTCGGTCAGCTTACTCTGAGTGATTGTTTTTGGGTGTCGCCTTCAATTTTTGCGTCAAGTATTTGAGCGTCAACCGACCATACTAGCTAAGGGAAATCATGTGAGAGTATTTCGTTTGTTCGTATTGCTCATTTTCGTTTTGGTTCTAGGGTTTGTTGCGTATACACATCAAGTGCTTCCAAACACATCGCTAAGCGTAAAATTATTCGGGCCAGGTAGAGAGCCGAAAATATGCGCCGCTCGCGCAAGGGAGAACTTCGGTAAGCTTGAAAAGCCGCTCAACGAAATATCGTCGACGCTCAAAGGGATTACGTCCCGAATAAATAGTAATGACACTGATATCAGCCTGTTATTCTATCACGACACGAGTGAAATATTCGTAGATTCATCAGTAAGGGAAGTAGGGCAAGTAATCGAATTAAGGGAAGCCGAACGCATATCATTGATCGAAAATTTTGCGTCTATGACGGGTAACTATTTTGCGGTCAGCAGCATACGCCAGAGGGATAGCACGTTGGTTGCTTATTCCTTCGGCACATGTGGGTTGACTGCCGTAAACTGGGCAGAGCGCATTATAAGAATTGGCTTTTCGCCACCACCATCTGTTTTGGCGCATATTGCATTTGTGCGGTACCCCGACCATAGCGTGGGCGACTTAATTTGCGGTGATCCATTTGCCGATGAGAAAGAGGTTTTCACAAAGTGTGAGATACGGTTATCGGAAGACTGGGTCTGGTCATCAGAATGGTGGCGGCTAGATTTGATAATCAGACGGCAGCCCATAGATCCAGATTGATGATCGATGCGCTCGGTGCACTGCGCGTTTTGAACTTTTCGCGTTTACAGCGAGAATTAGCGGCCAAATGCTAGGGCGTCGAGACGGACGGTTTCGCGCTCGCTCACTTTCAAGCCCGCGTCGATGTCTAACAGCGTTTCCACCGTCGCTAACTCGAACCCCCGAAGCGGCGCCGTTGTTAGCCAAGGCCCTATCGCCTCGAGCGTGGTTTCGCGCGGATGTCCGATTGCGACGGCATAGCCAGTCTCACGCGCGATCTTTTCTAACACGCCGAGCTGGCGAACGACGGTCGCACGGCTTTCGTCCGGGTCAAGAAAAACGTCACGCAAAAAGACCTGCGCGCCGTCGCTCCGCCCGACTTTCGCGGCGACGCTTTTCTCCGTTGTCAGAGAATCCAAGAAAAAGACATCTCGCTCTTTCAGAGCTGAAAACACCGTGGCCATGCCCCGAGGATTTGCCGTGAACGCGGAGCCCATGTGATTGTTCACGCCGACATAACCGTCAAAACGGGCTAAGTTCCAAGCGATTTCTCTCTTTAAATCGCTTGGGCTTAATGCGTTGGTCAGCGCATGCGGACCGGGATCAGCCAGCCCTAGCGGCTCCATCGGCAGGTGCAGCATAACGCCATCGCCGCGCGCGTTCGCGCGGTCCGCCATTTTCTGGAGACCGTTTGGATAGGGGAGAAATGAAAACGTGATCGGCCCGGGTAGGTCCATCAGTTGATTGAAGGGCGATTTGTCCAGACCGATATCGTCAAAAACGATGATAATTTTTGGCCGGCCTTTATTATACATCCGCGGCGGCGGCTCCGGGACCTTTAGCCGTTCTTCTGTTCCGGGTTTTAATGGAAATACGGAGCGTTTGTTTGGCGTTGAGGCCTCTAGCCGTTCGGCGGCTTCCGAAAGCGCCTCAACGTATCTTGCCCGTTGGGAATAAAGAGCCGCTGCTGCGGTAACATCATCCAGATCTGCGTCGCGCAGCGCCCGGGCATCGGCGCGGAATTGTCTGGCGCTTTGGGTCGATGCATCAGCGACAAGGCCCTGCCCCGCAAGATAGGCGCCGCCCGCCCCCAATAGAACGCCAACAGCGGCAATAGACACCATCGCGAGGCGTTCCGCAGCGGCCTCGCTCAGCCAATGCGCCCGGTTTTTTGCTGTACCAGGTTTAGCCATTAAAGGGGTGTCCTATGCGCCATTCCTGAAGGCCATATTAAGCGGGATGAAGTTACCAGCGCACCGCGCGCCGGGCCTACGAAAAACTGTCGTTGTGCTTGCATGATTCTTGTAAAAGACGCCGCATAACAGCAACATGCGATCAGCATAAGGCCTAAGCGCGCGCATGATCCTCATCATAGATAACTACGACAGCTTTACCTATAACCTCGCCCATCTCGTCGCAGCGCTGGATGACGACGTGAAGGTTTTTCGCAATGATGCAATAAGTGCCGACGAAGCCATCGCTTTCGACGCCGATGCGATCGTTTTGTCGCCCGGCCCGTCGACACCCGATAACGCCGGCATATGCCTTGAGTTAATCGCGCGCGCGGCTGCGCTCTCAAAGCCAGTTTTTGGGGTTTGCCTCGGGCTGCAGTCAATCGCCCAGGCGTTTGGTGGCCGGGTTATCCGAGCGAATAAACTCATGCATGGCAAAACAAGTGAGATCACGCATCAGGGCGAAGGCCTTTTTCGAGATCTCCCAAATGATTTCACGGCGACCCGTTATCATTCGCTCATTGCCGACCCAGCAACGTTACCAAGCACATTGAAAGTGACTGCGCGAAGCGCCGACGATCAAGAGATTATGGCTGTCGCCCATCGGTCGAAGCCAATCGCCGGGGTTCAGTTCCACCCGGAAAGTATCGCCTCGGAACATGGCGAGGCGCTGATTAAAAATTTCCTGGACACGGCCCGCGCAAAGCAAGCGGGCCGAAAGGAACTTACCGCGTGAGCGATTTTACGCCTTTACTGAAAGCGGCAGTATCGGGGAAGCCCTTGCCGTCCGAGGCGATGGCGGAAGCAATGGCGGCGTTGCTCGACGGCGCTGTTAGCGACGTTGAGGCTGCGGCGTTTCTGGGGGCGCTCGCCGCACGCGGCGAAACCATCGAGGAAATCTCGGTCGCGGCTGAAGTTATGCGCTCAAAAGCCCTTCGGGTCGCCGCCCCCGCCCCCCGCGGCGACACAAGGGGGACGGGGGGCGGCCGCCCCGGGGCGTTAAAATTGTCCACCGCGGCGGCGGTGATGACAGGGGGGGGGGGGGGGGCCGTCGCAA
>JBCCTV010000258.1:0-3467 GCA_039197915.1 Pseudomonadota bacterium
AACGCTTTGACGCCGATGGAGCCCAATTTCTTCGGGTCGCCCATGGCGTAGATCCCGGCGACCAGCGTGAAGAAAACAAGGGGCACAACGATCATTTTAATCAGTCGGATGAAGATATCGCCGACGACCTTGACCTGGAGTAGAAGTTGTTCGCCCGCTTCCGGGCCAAGCACCTCCATGACCCCGAGGCCAAACGCAAAGCCGAGCACCAAGCCCAAGAGAACGCGCTGCCACAGCTTAATCGCAAACCACCAACCCATCCTGCGTCCTCCTGCGGGGTGAACACTGCGCGCCGGTAAGAAGCCCTACGAGAAGACCGACCGGAATTGGCGCGCGAGTACAACGAAGCCAGACGTCAGGTTAGCGCGCAAGCGCGCCGCCATCGGTCCGGCATTGGCGTGAACTATATCGCCTTAAATGGATGTGTCGATGGTCTTAGTCCGCGCGGCTTAAGAGCAGCTTCAAACCGAACGCGCCGAGGACAAGTGAGCAGATCCGGTCAAAGGTTTTACGCGCCGCCACATAACGGCGCATGATTACCGGTCGGCTGACCAAAAGCACAGCTGCGGAATAAAACGCGGCTTCAACGACCATCTGGTTTGCGACGAGGAACGCCCCCTGCCCCATACTGATCCCGGCTGGGAACACGACAACGAGAACCGCACCAGCGAACAAAACCGATTTTGGGTTTAAGCTGTTGATAAAAATCCCGGACAGAAACGCCCCGGCGTGAGCGTTGCGAACCGCGCCGGGATCCCTTTCATTCGTATAGGGATCTGTATGATCATTCCTGCCCCAAGTTTTCCATGCGAAATAAAGTAGGTAGAGCGCGCCGGCGACTTTCATGGTCGAATAGGCCCACGGGAACGCCGCAAAAATTGCCTGTAAGCCGAGGGCGGCCGCGAGGAGCCAGGCGCACGCCATCGTTGCAAGCCCAAGGCCGAGCGCTAGCCCAGCGCGGCGTCCGTCGCTCATTGCGGTGTGCAGCATCGCGAGCATTGCCGGCCCCGGCGTCAACAGAGCGGCAAGTAAGATCGCGTTAAACGCTAGAAACTGTTCCAAGGTCATAGCCTATCAACCCATATCATATCTGTATCGAGAATATCTTGCCGATGCAGCGTCCGTGAAGGCATTTCATTATTTCGGTGTTTCTTGGGCTTTCCGCACCGACCGCATGAGCGAGGCTATCGGCACAAAGGGCGCAAACGCATATATAATCCGCCGACTGAACGGTATGCCTGCGAAGACTTTCATCCTACCGGCCATCATTGCGGCATAGCCAGTCTCTGCTACGTTTTTTGGCGAGGCCGCATTGACGAAGAGGGGCGTTTTTTCCATATCGGCGGTCTGTGCAAACTCCGATGCAGTAGCACCGGGCAAAAGCGCAGTAACAGTGACGCCGGCGCCCCTCGTTTCCTCCGTAAGGGCGAGGCTGAAAGACGTAACAAAGGCTTTTGACGCAAAATATACAGCCTGCATCGGTCCCGGCAGCTCACCCGCGGGCGATGACACATTCAGGATACGCCCCGACTGTCGCGAAATCATACCTGGAAGAAACAACCGGGTCAGAGCCGACAAGGCGATAATATTAACCTGTATCATATCCCGGTCGCTCGCCCAGTCCCGCTCCACAAAGAGACCGCGCCCGCCGAAACCTGCATTGTTAATGAGAAATTCAACGGGTGAGCGAAGCGTAGACGCGTGATCAAAAATCCGCTGCGCAGCCCCCTCATCGCTCAAGTCTTCGGCAAGAACGTCGACCGAAACTTTGTGGGCGCCCTCAAGCTCCGCCTTAAGCGCATTCAGGCGGTCAAGCCGACGGGCCACGAGGAGCACGTCACCGCCATTCTTGGCGTGAATTTTCGCAAGTTCATAACCGATGCCGCTTGACGCACCGGTGATTAAGGCGAGTTTCGCCATGTTGACCTCATGGAAGGGTTGAATTCGTATACGGTTTTTGCCGGTGCGCATATTCGAAAGGAACCGAAGCTGGCCCGCGCACTCGTCTCAATCCATTAGCATTTTAGAAAAATAGACATATTGCAAGGCGGCGCGCTTTGCTTCCTGTTTTCGGTTGGCGGCCGCGCCGTGCCCCCCTTCGATATTCTCATAGTAGTAGTAGGAAAAACCGAGGTCGGACATCTTCGCCGCCATCTTCCTTGCATGGCCAGGGTGAACGCGGTCATCGCGCGTCGAGGTAAAAATAAACGGCGTCGGATAGTCTTTATCCGCACTAAGTCTATGGTAAGGCGAATAGGCCTCAAGAATGGCGCGATCCTCCGGCTTTTCCGGGTCGCCATATTCTGCAACCCAGGACGCGCCAGCGAGCAGTTTATGGAAGCGCAACATATCGAGGAGCGGCACGCCGATCGCCAACGCCTTATAAAGGTCGGGCCGCTGTGTCATTGCAACGCCCATCAAAAGACCGCCGTTAGACCCGCCATAGGCGCCGAGCATCTGCCGTGTCGTCAGCTTACGGTTGATCAAGTCTTCAGAGACGGCAAAAAAATCATCAAAAGCGCGCTGGCGCTGGTGTTTGAGGGCCGCCTGGTGCCACCGGGGACCGAACTCGCCGCCGCCGCGAATATTGGCGATGACATAAAGTCCGCCACGCTCAAGCCATAGCTTTCCAGCGACCGCCATATACCCGGCCGTTATCGGGACGTCGAAGCCGCCATACCCATACTGAATTGTGGGCGCCGGGCCCTTTACCAGAAGCCGTTCACGGCCAATGACCGTATACGGTATTTTCTCGCCATCTGACGATGTCGCTTCAAACCGGCGGACGGCAACGCCGTCAACATCAAAAAAAGAAGGGTTCTGTTTTACAAAGCAGCGCCCGCCGTCCCCATCGGCGTGAAAGAGGCTTTGCGGCGTTGTTGGGCTGTCGAAGTAGAAGAATAAATCCTCGCCGATCGGATTGGTTGCGCCGAGTGCAACCGCGCCGTCACCGGGCGTTTCGATATCGCGCCGGGCCCATGCGCCCCTTTTGCGTTCGAACGCAGTGACTTTGCCAATCACATTGTCGAGGCGTTGGATAAGAAGCCGGGCTTGTGTCGCGGCGACGCCCCCCACCGCCTCGCGCGGGCCGGGCGCATAGACGAGCTCAACTTCGTCTTTATCGGGATCATAGGCGACAACGGCGCCGGTGGGGTAGGCTTGATCTTTGAACGTCCAGTCTTCCTGCAGAACTGCGCAAATAAGCCCGCCAATGACCGCCTTTATGTCGGATTTCGCCGGGAACGGCAGCCGATGGCAATCGCCATTTTCGTCGACGCGGTAATGCTCCGTTTCGTGGAAGGTCACCGCCCGGGTGATGAAGGCGTAAATCGCGCCGTCGCTATAGACCGAAAAAGGCCAAACGCCGACGTCGCTCTCAAGCCCTTCAAAGATCACGGGCGCATCATCAATTGAGCCGCCCCGCCGCCACCCCCGGGTCAAACGCGGATAGCCGGAGGCGGCTCAAT
>JBCCTV010000259.1:0-3443 GCA_039197915.1 Pseudomonadota bacterium
CCTCGGCCAGGTGGAGGGCGAACGCCTCGCGGCGGTTATCGCCGATTGGATAGACCCCGATAATTTCACAGAAGTGGGCGGGGCGGAGGACGGCGTTTACTCTGCCTTGCCTATTCCCTATTCGACGCCCGGCCGGCCCATTGCGGACATCAGTGAGCTGAGGGCAATGTCCGGCGTTACAAGGCTCACTTATACGCAACTCGCGCGCTATTTATGCGCGCGTCCCGGTAATGAGCCGCACCAAATCAACGCAAATCTGTTAACGGAAGCTGACGCACCGTTGCTCGTTGCGGTCCTGGGCGGGCGCATCGCAATTGACGAAGCGGTGGAGATTATCCGTTCGCGGCCGCCCGTTGGATATCCTGGGCTTGAGCAGTTTTGGGCAAACCCATTGATAACAGGCGTTTTCGACAACCAAACCGTGCCGAGCGACATCCGCGGGCGATTATCGCTTAATAGTCAGTTTTTTGAGGCTCGCGCGGAAATATCGCGCAACGGTTTAACTTTTGAAACGACCTTGTTGCTACAGGTAGGCAACGGGCGCGCAGTGACGCTCGCACGGAGATATGGACGCCCCACATGACGCAGCGCCTCATCTTAAAGCTAGGGGAGAGCCTCGCGGACCCGATAAACTGGGCAGTGACAGAAACACGCGCGGATGGTGTAGAGATCGTCTCGACGGGCGCGGTTGAAACGGCGGCTGCGTTAAACGAGATCCCAGGCGCCGCCGCCAACAATCCAGCGCTCGCCCTGGTTCCAGCGGAGCAGGTTATTTACCGGAGGCTGCCGTCGCCTCCGCGCCAGGCGAAGAAGCTTATGGCGGCCGCCGCCCTGGCGCTTGAAGATACGATTTGTCAGCCGGTCGACGAGCTCCATATCGCTGTTAATCGGCACGATGATTCCGCAGAGATCGCTGGTATTTCCGATCATCTGATGCAGCAGTGGCGTGATGCGTTTGAAGCGGCTGGTCTAAAAGTCACGATACTGACGTCTGATGCGGCGGTGTTGGCGGCGTCTTCAGACGCCGCTATCCTTTTCCAGGACGGCGACCGCGTGATAATTACAGCGCCAACTGTCCAGGCGGCAGCCGAGTTTGGTCTTATTCATTCGGCGGGGGCGAGCCTCGCAGACAGTTTCGGCGAGGTGGATGCTCAGGCATATGGCGATCTGGCCGCTGCTGGCCTTTCGCACGTCCCAAACCTGTCATTGGAGGGAGACGCTTCCGATACGGTCTTTTTTCAACTCGCAAGCAATGGGCTTAAAAAGGGAGCGCCCACAAATCTTTTGCAAGGGGCCTATGCGGAACAAAGAGACTGGTTGCTCACGCTTGGTCAGTGGCGGGCCCCGACGCTTGCCGCCGCGAGCCTTTTCGCTTTTTTCTGCGCGGTGCAAATAACGGATGCATTGCGCGTCGACCGCGCGGCGGATGCGTGGAAGGCACGGGTGACCGCCCTTCATGAAACGGCGTTCCCGGATAAAATCGATGTGGATCCTGTTTCTAACGCGCGCATGGTGGTCGGAGCCGGTAACTCTGGAGATGATTTCGTATCACTTCTTGAGCCTGTAGCCGAAGCTCTCGGCGCCAATGAACCAGTTGCGCTCGATCGGATCGGCTTCAATGGCGCTCAGTCAGAATTACAAATCACTGTACGGACAAAAGATAACGCAGCAATTGAGCGCTTGATTGAGACGCTCAAACAGGGCGGGCTTTCCGTCCAGTATAATGGCGGCCGCAGAACGCGGGGCGATTGGGTCGGCGAAATTATGGTGGGGCGGTAATGGTTGCCTATTGGCGCTCACTTTCGAGCAGGGAGCAGGGCCTCTTACTGATGCTCGGCGTCGTTGCGGCGGCGACTGCTTTTTACTTTCTTCTCGTAAGGCCTGTGCAAGCTTGGCAATCCGAAGCTGAAACAAGGCTGACGCTCGCTAAAAGTGATTACGCGCTGGTTGCAACAGCAGCGGCGGCCCCGCGCGGCTCTAGTGGTGCGAAAAATCCCTCGCAACCACTACGCCCACTGATTATTTCGTCTGCAGCGCGCTCGAACGTCACGCTTAATTCGATTAACAGCATCAATGACCAGCGCGTTCGGGTCACAATCTCTGAAACTGAAGCGGACGCCGTCTTCGCTTGGTTGGCGCAACTAAAAAACCAACAGGGCGTCCGGGCGATAACTGCAGACGTCGCCAGGCTTGAATCCGATGCAACAACAGTGCAGGCGACTTTGACCCTCGAAGGGCAGGGTTAACGCGGATGCAGGAACGTAGTGAAATCGCTTCACGTCGAAGGCCCTTTGGCTCCATTGGTCTGTGGGCGTCTATTTTTGTCGTTTTCATTCTTTCGCTTGTCGCCAGCGCTCCTGCGTCGCTTTTAACGCCTGTGCTCTCTGCCGTTGCGGCTCCCGCCTCCGCTTCATTTGATGGTGTGGAGGGCACCCTTTGGCACGGCGTGATACGGGATGTGTCGATTGAAGGCGCGCATGCTGGCCAGGTAAGCTATCAATTTCATCCGGTGGCTCTATTCAAAGGCTCCGCCGCATACGGCCTTTCTGCGACAGGACGAGATATCTTCGGTAAGGGGATCATCAGTACCAATTGGAAAGGCCGTATCAGTCTCTCCCATGCGCGTTTCACGGTCGCGCTAAAACCCTTTGGCCGGGGCTTTAAGGTGCTTGGCGCTGCAATCGGCGGGCAAGCCACCGTTGATTTAGACGTGTTGAGCGTAACCGCAGCTGGCAAATGCGCGTCAGCGTCGGGCTCGATCTGGACCGATATTTTACAGGCGCCCGCCCAACGGTTTGACCTGAGCGCCTTCGATCTCGAGGGACCGCTGAAATGTGAGGGCGAAAAATTCTCCTTGGCGCTGTCTGGCGACGGACCATCTGGCGCCGCCGATCTCAGCGTGCTTTTTTCGCTCAGCGGCGGGTATGAATGGACTGCGATCGCCTCACCAAACGATGATAATGTGAGCAGGGCCCTTCGGTTAATTGGCTTTTCGGAAACCTCTGACGGCCTTCAAATGGGAGCGAGTGGTGATCTCCTTGGCGTCTAAATTCTTTCGTAAGGTTAGCCTTGCCTTTCTTGCGCTGGCCGTCTTAGCCATAAGCGGGTGCGCAAGCTTATCAACGGGCGGCGCTCAAACGGTGGGCGCTCAAAGCGAGCGTCTGAGCAAGCAGCCGGGGGAAGCGACATCGGCTGGAGAAACGCAACAATCTGATCCACTTCAATACCGGCTTTCGCGTATATCTCAGCCTGCCTTAGAGAAAGGCGCTTGTGGTTTGATCCTTTGGACATCAGAGCGTGAAACGCCGACGCCCGTTATCAAGGCCTATGCTAACGGTAAAGGAACGGCATCCATTGGCGGTGCAGACGTCGCTTTAACGCGCCAAAAGGGGGCGGGCGCGGCAGGCTACGGTGCATTTGAAGATCAAGAATTCCTCACCGAC
>JBCCTV010000260.1:0-3357 GCA_039197915.1 Pseudomonadota bacterium
ATCGCCGTCACCGGCCGCGGGGTATGATTGACGAAACCCTGACCGTTGAACAAATCAGAAAGACGATCGGCTTCGCGTGGCGTAATCCGACGCCGGACGTAATTTCCGCGGTTGCGAAGATTGCGGGTGTTTCGGTGGAGCTTGCCGGTCGCATTATCCGTGATCCTGGTGGCGAGCCCTACGCAATACTCTGCAAAGCGCTCGGCCTCTCCCGCGATGAGTTCTTTGCCTTCGTTCAAGCGGGCGGCGCGCCTGATGATGAGGACCACATCGCAGAAGCGGAGGGGCTTTTAGAAGTCTTTGACTCCATTGCGCGCGATTTTTCCCGCGCCGTCCTGCGCTATTGGGATTGGCAGGGCAATCCGCGGATTGAACGCATGAAGGAAATGCTCGGCTTCAATGACGCGGCCGCTTAACGAAAGCTAAAGGGGCGATTAAGCGGGCTTTAAAATCTTTATGGTCTCTAATGCTGGCGCTGGTTGCGGGCCTTGCGTATTTTGGTCCCTTCCGGCGCGCCTCTTTTTCTGACTGCGCTTTTTTCCGACATCATATCATTGCCGTCAGCCGCTGACGTTTTGCGCGCACCGATTACTGATCACGCTATACGGAACTTCTCGGGCGCAATGCCTTAGCGTTTGAGGTCTTCAAAGGCGCCTTTCGGCAAAAGGCGTAGGCGGATAGCCATGATAAGACCCGTACTGAAGAATACGACAGCAATTGCGATGAACGCCCCCGCGGTCGACACAATGCCGCGGGTGACAAATAAAACGCTCAAAGACCCAAGGGTTGCTGCTGCGGCGTTTAACATTATGAGCGCCGCCATTATTCGTGCACGTGTCATGCTTGGCGCCCTGCGCTGGATCGCCGCTTGGAGCGGCGCCACATAAAGGCCAAGTGAAGCCGCGGTTGCCGTGAAGCAGGTCGCCAAAATCGCCCAGGAAGGCGTTGAAAAGGGCGGGACGCCAACGACAGCATCGGTTAGAAAAAAGATGACTACGGAGACAATACCCGCCCCAATAACCCCGGCGCCGGCAAAACCTAGGCCGGTGCGCCCTCGCGCTAAAAGCGATGCGAAAATCGCGCCCAGGCCAGATCCGATGGCGAAGAGGCCCATAATTGCGGTTGCGGCGCCTTCGCCAGCGCCCAAAGTATCCCTGACGTAAAGCGGGATAACCACGGTTACAAAGGTCGATACAAAGTAGAAGAGTGCGAGCCCCAAAAGGGCGGCGGCCTCACCAGGCACTTTAAAGGCCGTGCGAATAATCGAAATTGCCTGCAGCGGAACGTTCCAGCGCATTTTCAAGTCCGGCGCATCCGCCGGCGCTGGCGGGAGAAAACGCGAGGCGATGTAGCCGCCCCCCGCCGACGCGAGAAGGATCAGCGAAACAACCGCGCCGCCATTCGGTGCGGCGATCAAGGCGCCGCCAAAGGCGAGGCCAAGCAGGATCGCTGTAAAAAATCCAATGTTAAAAAGCGCATTAGCGCGCAATAAGTCTTCCGGCGGAAAATATTTCGGCATCGCCGTCAGCCTCACAGGCCCAAAGAACGCTGACTGGGCGCCCATCGCAAATAGTGCGGCAATCAGCAAAAGACCGTCATTAAGGTAAAACCCAACGGCGGCTGTTGCCATGATGGCAAACTCAATCGCCTTTAGGCGTCGGGCAATTTTTGCGGTGTCGGTCCGCTCGGCGACCTGGCCGGCAAGGGCGGCGAAAACCATGATCGCGATCGCGAATACCGAGCCGATGATCGCCAGGGCGTCATCCGTATTGTCAAAACCTGCAACGGGGATACGCCCGAACGAAATCCCGATAATCAGGGCCTGGCGGAAAAGATTGTCAGCAAACACCCCAAGGATAAACGACGCCCACAGACTTACAAAACTTCGTCGTCGTATCATGGGCTGTCTCGGCTGGTCGTAGACTTCGCTTTTGGCGACGCCTCCACCAGCCGTGTTCTGACCATTGCTCTCAAAGCCGGTCATCTCAATCGCGGAGTAGGTCGTTTACTGAAGTTTTGGCTCGCGTTCGTTCGTCTACCTGCTTGACAATGACGGCGCAATAGAGACTGGGCGCGCCTCCTTTACCCGGCATCGTCCCTGGCACGACGACGGAGTATGGCGGCACCTCACCATAATGGATCTCACCGCTGGCGCGGTCGACGATCTTTGTTGAGGCGCCAAGAAACACGCCCATGGAAAGCACGGCCCCTTCACGCACGCGCACGCCTTCTGCAACTTCCGACCGGGCGCCAATGAAGCAATTATCTTCAATAATCACAGGCGCAGCCTGGAGCGGTTCCAAAACGCCGCCGATGCCAACGCCGCCGGAAATGTGGCAGCGCGCGCCAATCTGTGCGCATGAGCCAACGGTCGCCCAGGTGTCGATCATAGTCCCTTCGCCGATGTAAGCTCCGATGTTTACGTAAGAGGGCATTAAGACAGCGGACGGCGCAACAAACGCGCCGCGGCGCACGGTCGCCGGGGGTACAACACGGAAGCCGCCACGTTCAAAATCATCAGCAGTCCAATTTGCGAATTTGGTTGGAACTTTGTCGAACCATGGGCCTGGAGCTTCTCCCAGAATACTATTGGCGTTCAGACGAAAAGACAGCAAAACGGCTTTCTTCGCCCATTCGTGCACAAACCAATCAGCATTGCCTGTTTTGCTCGCGACCCGCAAGTCGCCGCTGTCAAGCGCGTCAAGTGCAGCATCAACGGCGTCGCGGTGCTCGCCTTTTGTTTCTGGCGACAGGGTGTCGCGTGCGTCCCACGCGGTTTCGATTTTTTCTTGAAGGTCGTCAGTCATTGCGGATTTCCGTCAGCTTGTTGGTGGTTGGCTTTTTAGCCTAACGCGGGCTGGTGTTTTGGGCCAGCCTCGGCGCAGCCCAGTGAGGCGAGATGATTTTTAGGCGGCCGTTTCAAGGCGTTTTAAGAACGATTTTAAATCATCAGTAACATGATGAACATGGGAATGGTCGTCTTCCGGACTTGCCGGTCGCTTATGCTGCGGCTCGTCTTCGATCCAAACGGCGTCGGAAGCAATGAGCACCGTCTTCATGCCAAGCGCGTAGGGCGCTTCGAGATTGTGGGCGATGTCCTCAAACATGGCTGCTTTAGCGGCGTCCACATTATGGGTTTCGACAAAGCGCTCATAGGTGACGCGATGGGGTTTTGGTTTGAAATCCGCCGCGACAATATCAAAGACGCCGTTAAACAAGTCATCAAGGCCGAGCTTTGCGCACACATTCGCCGCGTGTTGAGCGGAGCCGTTTGTGAAGACAAACTTATCGCCGGGTAGCTCGGCAATAAGGTTTCGAAGCTCAGAGCACCGCTCAAGCGCCGCCAAATCAATATCG
>JBCCTV010000261.1:0-3149 GCA_039197915.1 Pseudomonadota bacterium
GCGAAACCTGCTCCAGCTTTGAGACCAACCCAAAGCGCGCGCGAGCGCCCAATATGGATATTTTCAGAAACAACGCCTAGGCGCACAAACCGATCGCCCGGTTTGTGCGAAAGACGCCGGACGCGTCGATCCGCGTTAAGCGACAGCGCGTTGTTCTGACAAAAATGCCCGGGCCTGGCGCTGCGCTTCAGCGACCTCGGCTGATGTCATCTGCATCGCAAGCTCAGCACGATACGCGCGCGCTTCTAGGTTGCCGCGCAAGGCAGCCAAATTGAACCACATATGCGCCGAAACGAGATCCGCCTCTTGTTCACCATCGCTCACCGATGCTTCGAGGCCGAGTTTATACATTTCTTCGCCAGACAGGACCGGCGCAACACCAAGTGCTTCCGAGGCAGTTGCTGACATTCTTTCTCTCCAATTCCCCGCCACGACGCCGGTACAAGTGCGCCGTGATCATGTGGAGAAGAATTAAGAGAAAGGGCTAAGATACGGTAAATCGCCTATTAATCAATGCTTTACTGAAATTTAGGGAGTCGTTAACCATAGCTCCGTGTACGGCTTTTTCGCCATTCCCGCTCCGAAGAGCAACGACTTGACCGCCCGTGTCGTAAACCGCTGGGAGCGAAAAGCAAAAAATCATCAGCGCCGTTTTGCACGACGCTCTAGCCCTCCTTATCCGAGCCGGCGCCAAAGAGGTTACGCTTCGCCTCTTCGTCTTCGGCGATCTTACGCGTCTCCTCAATGCGCTCTGCAGCCACCGCTAGCCCGCGCTTTACGGGTTCGCGCGCCGCAATACGCTCGTGCCATTCACCAACGTTTTTATACGCATCAAATGAGATCATGTGCCAGTCATGGGAAACCGTCCAACCGAAGATCGCAATATCAGCGATCGAATAATCGCCCGCAACAAATTCATTGTTCGCTAGTTGCTTGTCGAGGACGCCGTAGAGACGTTTCGTCTCGTTGAGATACCGCTCCTTCGCATACGGCACATCTTCAGGCGCGTACCGCCAGAAATGATGCACCTGTCCAGCCATGGGCCCGTGGCCGGCGACCTGCCAGAAGAGCCATTGGTCAACGAGGGTGCGAGCGCGCTCTTCGGTTGGGTACAGTTTTCCAAACTTACGCCCTAAATATTGCAAGATCGCGCCAGTCTCGAAAACACTGATGGGCTTACCGTCCGGCCCTTCTGGGTCAACGATCACCGGTATTTTATTGTTTGGCGAAATTGCCAGAAAGTCTTCCTTAAACTGATCACCTTTGACTATGCTGACGATTTCAACCTCATATGGCGCGCCAACCTCCTCGAGCATAATGGAGGCCTTGAAGCCGTTAGGGGTCGGAAAATAATAGAGCGTGATCGGCGTTTCCTGCATTTTTGCCTCTCTCCTGATGCCAAGTGACAGCGAGTGTTTCAGCGAGTATTGAGGCGACAAATGCCAGACGCAAGCTCTGGCATGTCTGAGATATCAGCGTATCGCCACGTCGTTTGTCGCCAGTTTCCACCGCGCAGCGGATGACGCCAGTCCGCTGTTACCTCTATTATTTTGGCTGGTGGAATTTTAGCGACGACTTGCGCGGGTTCTGGCGCCCCCATCTCGCCTGACCACACGAAGACGCAAGATGTCGATTTGTCTTTTCCAATTGGCGGCGCATAGATCTGCTGATGGGCTGAAACAACCCGCGTCTTTGGGAACAAGCGACGCAAGTTTCCCGCTGTATTATCTGTGTACCCGGTAATAGTCCCTGTGGCGTCAACGCCCGCCGCTTTCATTTCTTCACCCAATGCGTCGAAGGGCGTCCACTGGCGACAAGTGCTGCAAAAAGGGGCGCCCGCGACCACCGCTTGGACAAATCGACCGCCGGTAAACGCAACAACGACTGCCGAGATCAGAAACGCGTATCGATGCACCGCCCGTTGGCTTGGTCTCACTTGCGCGATCGCAGCGCCGAGCCAAATCACTGCCGGCAACAAAAAGCCAACCGCATAACGGTCCTGCAGTTTAGGCGCTCCCACCGCTAAAACGCCAATCACAAGAACCGCAGCACCCAGTAAGGCGGCGTCGCGAAACATGAGGGCGCCCGCCGACAGGCTAGCTTTGTCTGCCTCAGAAAGGCTAGCAGTCCGGCTTCGCGTCCCTAGCGCGCCTTGGCGCAACGTAGAGGGACCGAACGCCACGAGCGCAAATAGAAGCGTCGGCAGAAAAAACGTAGCGATCACGCCAACGCTGGAGGCAACGCCCTTTGCAGCGCGAAGAATGTAAGGCGTGGCGCCAGCTTCGAGCCTACCAGCAGCAGCGGCGCCTAAGGACGTGTCTTGGTTCAAAAGCCACGATGCGTGGGGCGAAACAATCACGACACCAAAGGTAAGGGTCAGCATCATCCACGGGGATGCAAGCGCGTAACGCCCCTCGCGCCGCAAACACATCGCGAGGAACAAGCACAAAGCAATCAGAACAAAGCTATACTTAGCGACGAGCCCCGCGCCGCAAGCGATACCGAGTAGCGCGTAGGCCCAGGGTTCGCGCTTATTGATCAGTGCGGCGGTTGAAGCGAGTAGCAACCCTGTCGCAGCAAGCAGCGCCGTCGTGTGGGTAAACGCCTGGTGCAAATTCCAGCCAAATTGAAAAAGGGCGAGTGTCGACAAGACAACAAGCGCTGCGCCAAGCCGATTGACGCCGATATTTCTGGACGCAGCGAATACGCCAAGCAGCATCACTGAAAGAAGCGAATATTTGGCAATCGCGGCGCTAATGAGGGTCGGCCCCGCAATCGTTTGCGCCGCAATCAATGTCCATTCGTAGAGGGGCGGGTTGGTCGGTAGATAGCCGCCCTCTAGCGACTGCGTCAGGACGTTTAGCTTCACGTCATCTAGCGCCAGCGTAGGGCCTGGCGCGAGGAGCGCTAAGGTATGAATTAGGCAGTAGCAAAGAACCACCGCCGCCACGCCAACCGGGGCCGTGACGCGTTTTATCAAACCGGCGTGTTTTTGAAGATGATCAGCAGCCTGAGCTGGCGGATTATCATGCGCATCGTTTTGACGCGACCTATTAATCCGCCATTTCACAGGTCAGGGCTTAGCTCAAACGGCTTTCATAACTAACGGGTGAAGAGCCGATGCTTATCGATCGGTATCTTCCGCCGCC
>JBCCTV010000262.1:0-3119 GCA_039197915.1 Pseudomonadota bacterium
CGGTCGTCCCCGACGTGAAAATAATATCCGCAATATCGTCGCCTGTTACGGCCTCCGCGCGCTTCGAAAGCTCTTCGGAACTTACGGCTTCTCCTTGGGATAAAAAGTGTTCAAAGCTTTCCGCCCCCGAGGCGGGACCGCGCATCACAATGGTGCGCTCTAAGTCTGGGAGCGCCTCTCCTTCAAGCAATTCAGGGTAGTCGACGCCGAGGAAATCCGTCACGGTAAAGAGGAAACGCGCCTCTGATCGTCGCAATAAATCAGCCGCTTCCGCGCCTTTAAAGCGCGTATTGACGGTGACAAGGACACCGCCAACGCGTTGCCCAGCCAAAGCCGCGATCACCCAATCGGCGATATTTGGCGCCCAGATCGCAAAACGGTCGCCTTTTTCAAGACCCGCCGCGCACATCGCGCGCGCAGCGCCGTCCACAGCCTCGTCGAGCGTTGCAAAGCTGTAGCGCTGGTCGCCGTCAATCAGCGCCGGTCGATCAGGCCATGTCTGCGCGGCCTTCGACAACACGCCCGGAATAGTCTGCATTATTGATCACCTTGATTGAGCGTAAATCGCCGCCGCCTGCCGACTTGCAAATCAACGCCGTGCCGTTTTACGCATTTTTATCCGCAGCGCATCAACCGATTGCATTTTGCGTAGTCAATTGACCATATAACTGCGATAGACGAAAGCGGGCACCACGGCGCTCAAGCAATGCAATCGTTGCTTCGCGCATCTCTCACAGGCGGGAAATGAAAGCCAATCAGACTTTTGATTTCACGGGCCAGACCGTCCTTGTAACCGGCGGCGCCAAGGGCGTTGGACGCGGAATTGTGGACGCCTTTTTGGAGGCTGGCGCCACGGTAATAATTTGTGGTCGGAATAAGCCAGACCATATGCCGGAAGGCGCGCATTTCATCGCAGCAGACGTGCGGGACCACGCAGCGGCGCCGGAAATTGTCAAATTCGCCATCGGCGAAACCGGGCGTCTTGATTGCGTTATCAACAACGCTGGTGGAAGCCCGCCCGCAGACGCTGCGAGCGCGAGCCCCAGATTTTCGGAATCAATCATTAAGCTGAACCTTTTAGCGCCCCTTCACTTAGCACAGGCCGCATACGAACCATTAGCGGCGTCAGAGACCGGGGCCATTGTGAATATTGGGTCGGTTTCAGGCGTCAGGCCATCGCCTGGAACGGCCGCTTACGGCGCCGCCAAGGCGGGCTTATTAGGCCTTACACGGTCATTAGCAATGGAATGGGCGCCGCGCGTGCGGGTGAACGCCATCATTGCCGGCCTTGTTCGCACCGAGGCGTCGCACGCCCACTATGGCGGACCGGAGGGTGTCGCCTACATCGAATCTCACTTGCCAATGAAACGCATGGCGATCCCGGAGGACATCGCAAAAGCTTGTCTTTTCCTGTGCGCGCCCAGTTCAACCTATGTCTCAGGGGCCGCGCTTGAGGTCCACGGCAGTGGCGAACCGCCAAGCTTTCTCGGGCTTGCGGAAGCGGCGCTCGCCGCGGGCGAAACACCGCAAGATTAAGCGGGGCCCATCCTCCTCGAAATTAATTCAATAGCGATTTGTTTACACAATCGTTCGGTTTCTTGGGAAAAAACTGTCCCGTTGAGACCCTAAACCAACTCCGAGCCAGCGAAGACTTCAGGATTAAAAAACGTTTTGCGAGCGCTTCAGTGCTGAGATATGTTTCGCAGCAGCAAAGCGGGGGAGTTTGCTAAATGTACGACGAGTATGCGGAGTACAATCATGGGGCAGGCCCTGAAAGCCAAAGGCCCACAATACCCATCAGCGTTGCTCTACTGGTCACCGAGCCCACTCAACGCCTCAACCACTGCATACACGCCATATCTTTGCAGGATTTAGACAGGCGGGAATTTGAACTCATCATTGTCGATGCGAGCGGCAAGACATATCTCCGCCCGATAATTACCCCCTACACAAACAAATTAAATATCAACGTTATAAAGTGCTACGGCGCGAGCCCAACCGAGGCTCGAAACACGGCCGTTTCCGAAGCATCAGGCGATACCATTGTTTTTACCTCGCCAGAGACGATGGCGCGCCCCACCTGGCTCTCAAGCATCAAACGCTGGACAGACAGTCACCCGACGGCGCTGATCGCCGGTTCGGTGGTGATCAGCAAGAAACACAACCCCTATGCCTGCGCCGACGCCTATATACAAAGCCATGTTCGCCGCGTTGCGCCTCTTGACCACGCCGTCACCACTTGGACCCTGACGAACGCTGCGTTCCCCACGGCAGTGCTGCGAGAAATTGGCGGCTTCCGGAGCAAAGCGAGCAATCAACCACGCTCTGAAGAGCGCACAATAGCGGACCAGTGGCGCAAGCTTGGTCACCCGATCGTTTTCGCAGACGACGCCGTTGTTCAGGGTGATGACCAAGCTGACTTTAAGGACTTTACGAAACGGTACGCCCTCGCAGGCAAGCAAAACGCCTTTTGGCGCAAGCGCATCGCGTCCATGGCGGCGCAACAAAAGCCAGTCGCGCGCATCGATCGCAGGCTGTTACAGGCGCCATTTGAAAATGAAAAACACTTAGGACGCGCCCTGAAAATCTCGACATTGCTGGCTTGGGCGCAAGCCGCGCAGTTATACGGCGAAACGACCGGCAAGCGCCGTCGTTTAACGCCGTCGTCTTTTGACTTGGGCGCCCGCGCGAAGACAACGGCCCACTCAGCGAAGCCTGCAAAGTTCACGATTTCCAAAAAGTAGCTCCTATCTGGGGCCTAAAGTCCCTCGTAAGATCAAATTCGCACCAACAAAGGTTCTGAACGGCGCCCACTTGGTCGGAAAACGCTTTAAAGCCGCGGCGCTGTTCCAGCGAAGTCGTTCTCAAGAGTTATTCAGCGACCTCATCACGTTCCGTGGGGAAATGAACGATCCCTTCGGTCAGGTCTTTTAGCACCTTTAAGGGATCAAGCCGACGCTCCCTGGCGTCAGCCGCCCGTTGCGTATTTTCAGCAACGTTTACCTGTTGCAAGGCTTTAATCAGCGTGGGAGACGATGCGAATGCGGAGTGATTGGTGCCCTCACCCACATCAAGGTCCGAAAGATCAATCACGACAACGCCGTTTTCTTGCAGCTCAC
>JBCCTV010000263.1:0-3086 GCA_039197915.1 Pseudomonadota bacterium
GCCCAGTTGCGCCGCGCGGATCGCTGCAACATAGCCGCCGGGCCCTGAGCCTACGATGGCGATATCGGTGGTTGTTGCGGACATGGGCGCTCCAGATTTCAGATGGGGTCGACTGCTTCAAAGGCTTGGGTTTACGCGAATTTTCGCGCATCGATAAGACGCTGCCGTGATTATATCAGAGCGCCGAAACACGCAGCGGCGCCGGCGAACAAGCCGGCTAAGATTTAACCCCAAGCTTCCCGCGAGCTTGCTGCGATAGGGAATAAAAGTATGACGATTGAAGCCTTACGCACGCCGGATGAGCGTTTTGCTGATCTGCCCAACTGGCCCTATGCGCCAAATTACGTAGATGACTTGCCGGGCTACGAAGGCCTGCGCATGCACTATGTCGATGAGGGGCCGACGGACGCCGCGACGACATTTCTTTGCATTCACGGGGAGCCAAGCTGGTCCTACCTATTCCGGAAAATGATACCGGTATTCACGAGCGCTGGGCATCGCGCGATCGCGGTTGATATGTTTGGTTTCGGTCGCTCGGACAAACCAGCGGATGATGATATTTACACGTATCACTTTCACCGCAACGCGCTCTTGGCGTTTGTTGAACGCATGGATCTGACGAACGTGTGCCCGGTGGTGCAGGACTGGGGCGGCGTCATCGGCCTGACATTGCCAATGGCCGCGCCGCAACGTTACACGCGCTTGCTTGTGATGAACACGGGCCTACCCGCTGGCGAAGAAGCGAACGAAGGTTTTTCCGCATGGCGCCTGTTCAATCGCTCTCAACCTGACCTGAAGGTCGGTGAACTGATGGGCCGGTCAACGCCCATTTTAAACGAGGCGGAACGCGCCGCCTATGATGCGCCGTTTCCCGATCAATCTTATAAGGGCGGCGTCAGGCGTTTCCCGGAACTCGTGATGATGAAAGAAAAAGGCGCAGACGACCTCACGCCTCTCTCAAAAGAGGGCGTAGAAACGTCGCTTGCCGCGCGGAAGTTCTGGTCTGAAGACTGGAACGGCGAGAGCTTCATGGCGATCGGCATGCAAGACCCTGTTCTTGGTCCGGCCGTCATGCACCGCCTGCGCTCGATGATCAAAAACTGTCCGGAACCATTGGAAGTCGCCGACGCCGGCCACTTCGTTCAGGAATGGGGCGAAGATATCGCCGTTAAAGCCTTAGAGACGTTTGGCATTGGCTAACGATGGCGAGTAAGTCGGCATCCGACCTCGCCAGCGACGTCACTATCCGCTGCGATTTGCGCCCAGGCGACATCGGGCGGATCGCAGCCCTGCACGGCACGGCCTACCGCGACGAACAAGGCGCGTTCGGACTGGTTTTCGAGGCCTATGTTTGCAAAACGCTCGCTGAGTTTGTTTTGGAGAACGATGCGCGCGGGAAACTTTGGTTTGCCGAACGCGGCGACGAACTCGTCGCCTGCGCAGCGCTGGTAGAACGGCGCGACGGCGAGCGCTTGCGCGGACAATTGCGTTGGGTCTTAGCAGACCCAAGTGCGCGTGGCCTTGGGCTCGGGCGGAAACTTGTCGAAGCAACGATCGATCATGCGCGCGCAATCGGCGCCGACGAAGTATTCCTCGAAACGACCGCGGGCCTCGACGCGTCCATGCGGATCTACCGCGATCTCGGCTTCGTTGAAACGGGCCGCGCGGTTAAACAACTTTGGCGACCTGACACGACTGTTATCTGGATGTCGCTGGAGCTTTGAGAGCGGTTCGCACGCAAACGGCTATTCGACGCACTAATGGTGGCTGTAGCGCAACAGACCTCGGTCGTTGTCATCGAAACGACACGAAAACCGTAGCGCTGCATTATGGTTAACGTATTGTGCAGCGCCATGGGGCGTTGGTTTTCTATACAACGCGTGGGTTGTTCTTTTAAAAATTGGGAAAGATACGATGGCGCAAAACATTCGCAACCGGCGCTCGAACAAGTGCTTGCAGGCAGCGCTATTTGCGGGCGTCGCAGCGGCGCCGCTGCTAACGGTTCCGGCGTTCGCACAAGAGGGCGATGCCGCTGACGGTCTCGATACGATAACAGTTACGGCGCAACGGAGAGAAGAGAACCAACAAGAGGTTCCGATCTCCGTTTCAACGCTGCCTGAAGACCGCTGGCGCACTTTCCAAACGGCGGGCGAAGACATCCGGGCGCTTGCAGCACGAATTCCAGGCGTTTACGCCGAGAGCTCCAACGGTCGAGCAGCGCCGCGCTTTTACATCAGGGGCCTCGGCAATGTCGACTTTGACCTCGCCGCGTCGCAGCCAGTTTCGATCATTGTCGACGAAGTCGTCCTTGAAAATGTGCTTCTAAAGAGTACGCCGATTTTCGACATCGAGCAGGTCGAGGTTTTGCGCGGGCCCCAAGGCACGCTCTTCGGCCGCAACACGCCCGCTGGCATCATCAAGTTCGATACCAAGAAACCAACCGAAGAATTTGATCTGTATGCTCAATTT
The DNA here is from genome assembly GCA_039197915.1 of Pseudomonadota bacterium. Taxonomy (GTDB): domain Bacteria; phylum Pseudomonadota; class Alphaproteobacteria; order Caulobacterales; family Parvularculaceae; genus JAJFFW01. Next base: position 2,470 of record JBCCTV010000263.1, read on the forward strand.
GCCTATGGAACACTGGATACGATTACAGGTCAGTTTGGGGTCGGCGGACCGATCATCGAAGATTTGTTGTCGGTCCGTATTTCTGGATTAGCACAGACCCGCGGCGCCTATATCGATAACGCTGCCCCCGGCTTTGAACAGGAAGACGCTTTCGGCGATTTTGAAGAATTCGCTGGACGGGCTCAGGTGCTTGTCACCCCGACCGATCGGCTAAGCGTTCTGCTAAAAGGCAACATCCGCACGCTAGAGGGAACATCCGCCCTCTTCCGCGCCAATATTATCGAGCCCGGCGTTGGCGGCCTTATCGAAAATTTCGACCGGGAAACCGTGTTTTTTGACGGCGGCGCCGGTAATCGACAAGAGGTCGATACGTGGGGCGTTTCCGGCAAAATCGACATAGACTTCGGCGCCGCCACCCTCACCTCGGTAACGGCGTTCAATTCGGGAACGTCGAACAGTCGCGGAGACATTGACGGCGGCTTTGTCGGGCCGAATTCGTTTTTTGATACAGCATCTCCTCCAGCCCCGCCCTTCGGACCTGACACGATCCCGTTCCCGTCGGACACTCAGGATTCGATCGATGACCTTGACCAATTCACACAAGAGGTTCGCATCGC
>JBCCTV010000264.1:0-3060 GCA_039197915.1 Pseudomonadota bacterium
AAAAAGCGCGGCTGCTCGCCATACTCTTTCATATAGCCCATTGAATAAACATGGACGAGGAACGAAACCGAGTTCACCACGACGAGCATGACCGCCGATAAAGTATCTAAGCGGACGGCCCAAGCGGCCTGGAAATCCCCCGACGCCATCCAAGTGAAAAGCTCGATTGTGCGCGCGTTGTGACCAAGGGCGACATCGAAAAACAAAAACCAGGCGAGCGCCGCCGCAAGACCAATTAGGGCGCTTGTAACATATTGCGATGATGCGGGACCGGAGATGCGCGCCAGGGGCATCGACAGCATGGCCCCGAAGAGCGGTAGAAGGACAACAAAAGGCTCCATCGGGCGATGCTCTCTAGTTTTTCATGAAGTTTGCGTCTTCGACGGCGATATCGCCCCGATTACGGAAGTAAGCGACCAAAATAGCGAGGCCAATCGCCGCCTCAGCGGCTGCGACCGTCAGCACCATGAAGGCAAAGACTTGTCCCACGAGATCACCCAGAAACTGCGAAAACGCGACGAGGTTGATATTGACGCCGAGCAACATCAGCTCAATCGACATGAGCACAATGATGACGTTCTTCCGGTTAAGGAAAATTCCGGCCGTGCCAATGGCGAACAGGATCGCCGCAACCGATAAATAATGCCCAAGACCTACCATGCTGTGCGATCCTTATAGCCCTTGGCCCGTTGGGACTTTGACAACGGCGACCGCCTCATCCCGTTTGCGGGCGACTTGCGCAACCGGATCTTGTCGCTTCAAGCCCTCGCGCTCACGCAATGTCAAAACGATTGCGCCGATCATTGCAACGAGGAGCACCATGCCGGCAACTTGGAAGTGGTGGATGTAGTCCGTGTATAGAACAAGCCCGAATTCTTCGATGTTATTCGCGCCGGATGGGTTAGCAACGGTTTCGGCTGCCTTTGGCGATGGGTGAGCGCGAGCAAGTTCTGCGTCGGTTGGAAACGCCCAGACGAAGACTACCATGATCAATTCAAAAACGACGAGCCCGGCTAAGGCGCCGCCAATCGGCAAGTATTTCAAAAAGCCTTGCTTTAACTCAACAAAGTCAACGTCGAGCATCATCACGACGAAGAGAAACAGAACAGCGACCGCACCGACATAGACAACGACCAGAAGCATCGCCAAATATTCAGCGCCCATCAGAACGAAGAGACCCGCCGTCATAATGAAGGTTGAGATGAGGAATAAAACCGAGTGGACGGGATTTTTGGACGAGACAACGCAAATCGCTGAGGCGATTGCTCCGAAAGCGAACAAATAGAAAGCCGCTGTGGCGACCATGTCCATTCTCCCGCCAGCGTAAAACGCAAAACGGCCAATGGCGCTGCGCATTCGCGGCTTTTGTTCAACGTCTACAGCGTTATGCGGCCAGAACGGCGTTCACGCTGCGAAAGCTCAGCTCGCCTTAGCGGAAAGGCGCATCGAGCTCCAAGTTCTTAGCAATCTCACGTTCCCACCGCTCGCCATTCGCGAGCAAACGGTCTTTGTCGTAAAACAATTCTTCGCGGGTCTCGGTCGCGAATTCGAAGTTCGGCCCCTCGACTATCGCGTCCACGGGGCAGGCCTCCTGGCAGAAACCGCAGTAGATGCATTTCGTCATGTCGATGTCGTAGCGCGTCGTCCTGCGCGAACCATCGTCGCGCGGCTCAGCCTCAATGGTAATCGCCTGGGCGGGGCAAACGGCTTCACATAATTTGCATGCAATGCACCGCTCTTCGCCATTCGGGTAACGGCGCAAGGCGTGCTCGCCGCGGAAGCGCGGCGACAGGGGCCCCTTTTCAAAGGGATAGTTAATCGTCGGCTTCGGCCTGAAATAATAGCGCATGGCGAGGCCAAACGCCGTCAAAAAATCGATCAGTGCAAAGCCTTTAAGCGCCTGAATGACACGCGACATGACGCTACGATCTCCAACTCTGATAGTACTCTGCAAAGCCCGGGAATGCGATCTGCACGCCAGAAATCAAGACCACATAAATCAAGCACAACGGCAGAAAAATCTTCCAACCGATACGCATGAGCTGATCGTAGCGGTATCGCGGCACGATTGCCTTCACCATGGCGAAGAGGAAAAAGAAGAATATGATCTTGAGGCAGAACCACAGGATCGGCACGCTGTTCAACCACGGCGCCCAAGCGTCGGGCAACGGCGAGTGCCAGCCGCCAAAGAACAAAATCGTTAGCATTGCGCACATCAAAACGATGTTCGCCAACTCGCCAATCATGAACATCAAAAAGAGCGTCGATGAGTACTCGACCTGGTATCCAGCGACGAGTTCAGACTCTGCCTCCGGCAGGTCAAACGGCGGCCGGTTCGTCTCCGCAAGAGCGGAGATAAAAAAGACGACAAACATCGGGAACAGCGTGACAAAGTTCCAATTCCAGAAGCCGCCGCCGCCGCGGGCTTGGCTCTGGACAATGTCGGAGAGGTTTACGGACCCAACAATCAGCACCACGCATAAAATTGTCAGGCCGATCGCGACTTCATAGGAAACCATTTGCGCCGCTGATCGCAGCGATCCCAAAAACGCATATTTAGAGTTCGAAGCCCAGCCGCCCATTATCACGCCGTAAACACCAAGGGAGGATACGGCGAAGAGGTATAAGACGCCGACGTTAATGTCCGCGCCCACAAGGCCCGGCCCCACCGGGATGACCGCCCAGCCGATCAACGCCAACACAAATGTCACCACCGGCGCCAGAATAAAGACAGTCTTATTCACGCCCGCTGGTATGATGATCTCTTTAAAGACGAACTTGAAAAGATCCGCGAAGGATTGGAGCAACCCGAAAGGACCAACCACGTTGGGCCCTTTGCGCATCTGCACTGCCGCCCAAACCTTACGGTCGAAATACATTAGGAACGCCTGGGCGACGAGTAAGGCGAGCACGATCGCCAGCGCCTGAACCGTCACAGGCACAAGCCAGTTTACCCAACCGGCGTCCGTTGAGCGGGAGGAAATGTAGGTCCAAATCGCTTCCATCGGTCACCGGGATAGACCTGCGCGCAATCTCCGTCACGTCTTTTTGCAGCGCGAT
>JBCCTV010000265.1:0-2973 GCA_039197915.1 Pseudomonadota bacterium
CTTTTCTGGGTACTGATGGTCAGTGCACCGCAGGCGATTTCTTGAAAATCTTTATCCGGACTATTCAGCAGCCGCCGCGTTCTTCAGGGCGCCAGGGTCGAGCTTGGTCAGAGCGCCGATCAGCTCGACCATTTGATCGCGCAACGGATCAAACCCATCCGTTCGCGCAAGGCGACGCTCATCCAGATAGAGCGCGCGGTTGATTTCGATTTGCAGAACATGGACGCCGCGCGCCGGCTTGCCATACGCCGCCGCCACGTAGCCGCCCGCATAAGGGGCGTTGCGGGCCACATGGTAGCCTGCTTTGACCAGGAAACGTTCAACGAGGCTCGTTAGGCTGGCCGCGCATGAGGCCCCGAAGCGATCGCCAAGCACAAAATCGATCGGCCGGTCGCCTGGGGTGAGCGGCGCGCCGCCGGCTGAGGGCATCGAATGGCAATCAATCACCACCGCACAGCCAAATTCCGCCACCGCATCGTCAATCAAGCCGCGAAGCGCCTTGTGGTAGGGTTCATAACAGGCCGCGAGGCGACGCCTCGCTTCGAAGAATTTCAGCTTCCGCCCGTAAATATCGTGACCGTCGGCGACTATGCGGGGAATGACGCCAAGCCCCGCAATCACCCGCGAGGAGCGGCTTTCCGCGCTCTCCGGCAAGGCGTCAGCGAACATGCGCTGATCGAGCTCATTAGGGGCGCGGTTCACGTCCACATAGGCGCGCGGAAAAAGCGCCCTCAGGAAAGGCGCCTCGAACCGGGGCGCGGCGTTAAATAAGAGGTCCACATAGCCGTCTTCAGACTGGCGCAAGGCGTGGCGATCAAGGCGCGACATGCGCAGGAACTCACCGGGATAGTCCCGCCCGGAATGCGGCGACGCAAAAATAACCGGGTGCGCTAGGCGACCAGGCTTCACCACCTCGATCGGACGGCTGTTTTCTCCATCCTCAGTGGAAATCAAGATTGGCTCATTTTTCCGCGACGGCATTTTGCGCTAATCGTTACCACTTCATAAGGCGATTACAGTATGCTGATCCGAGTATGCGAGCGACCCATTCCGCTAAGGTTTCGGACATGGGCGAAGTTTCGGCGTCTGTCGACCCTTGGGCGGGGATTAAAAACAAGATTATGGCGTTAAGGTGCAGTTTACCGTTACAGGCGCATCCAAGATAGGAAAGACACCTTCGCGTGATGATGAGCCATCAAGGGGCCCACGTTAGCGCGCGAAAGCCGATGAATGAATAAGCAGGGGCGGCGAGACCAAATGGCGGCGATTTTGTTGGCGGAAGACGATGATTCCATGCGGCGCTTTCTCAAAAAAGCGCTTGAGAAGGCAGGGCACAGTGTTGTCGATGCAAGCCAAGGCGACGAGGCGCTGACCGAGCTGCAACTGCGTGAGTTTGATTTGCTCCTCACTGATATTGTCATGCCAGTCATGGACGGCATTGAACTCGCCCGTAAGGCCGCTGAGATCGATCCCGAAATGAAGATCATGTTTATTACGGGTTTTGCCGCGGTCGCGTTAAATGGCGCCAACAAGGCGCCGGAGGACGCAAAAGTTCTCTCCAAACCATTCCACTTGAAAGACCTGGTGCACGAGGTCGACAAAGTCATCGCCGCTTAGGCAACCTAGACGGTTGCGCTCACGACCTCCTTCAAATCGTAAAACGCAGCGCCGCCAACGCAGCCTTTAACGTGCTGCGATTTGGGTACAGCGGTGTTCGGTCGGCCTGAGGGTCGGTAACGGCGTCGGCGCGAGATTGCGTTCGCACCCCACACGTCAAACCCAGCAGCCGATCGGCTTGCGCTTTCGCATTCCCGCCGCTAATCAAGCCGCTGCCGCGCGTATAGCTCAGTGGAAGAGCGCTACCTTGACACGGTAGAGGTCCCTAGTTCGATCCTAGGTACGCGCACCATTTCAGTATCGCCCTATCTGTAACAACGCCCCATCTTCACCATGGCGCAGCGTCAAGCGAGGATCTTCGCTAGAGCGCGACAAGCGCTTCTTACGGAAAACCAGCGGTTATTCAGAAGATCTAAAACGTCGCCGTCCGTCCCGCGGTTTCGTTGGTCCTCTCGCGAAAACCAAAAACCGTTGCGCGTCTTTTGCACGATGCTTTAAGCAACGGGTCGGATGTACCTACATCGCCGTCGCCTTTGGAGCCCATGTGCAGTTTTTTGATTACGCAGTCCGACAAATGGCGGGCGTTTGGATCATGGCGATCGCATCGATCGACGGCGACCAGAGACGTTGGCGTGACAGGTTAGATTTAAGTGTCGACGGCGTTTTCCGCTCTTTTTGGGCGGTCGCCTTCGCGGCGCCTTTCGCGATCATCGGCGCGGTCGCTTTACGGCGGGCGAGTGTGTCGGTCCCTGATCTTCAGGATACGCCGTTTGTTGCGGCCCCGCTCGCCATCGCCCTTACCGCCCGCATTGGCGGGTTGATCGCCTATTGGGCAGCGGGCATTGGGCTGATCATCCTAACGGCCCGCGCCACCGGTCGGTCGCAACGGGTTGCCGAAACAATTATTGCGTTTAACTGGGCCCAGGTGTTTGCCTTTGTTCTCCAGGCCGGCCCCGTCGCGGCCCTTGGGTTCGCCCACGACCCCAGCGCCGCCGGCGCGGTCGCCATTCCTGTACTGATTATTGTGCTAACGCTTTTCTGGGGCGTCTTTCGTAAAGGTTTGGAAGCAAGCGTTATCCTAGCGCTTATGCTGCTTGGCGCCCTTGTCGCCTTAGATCTCGGCGTTGATTTTTTCGCGACCGCTTTCATTCGTTTTGTGACATAAATTAAATCTCTGCAAAAAGCGGTCTGGTTCTTTTCGCCGGAAAAATCACGGATCCTTAGAGGCCCTGAGATATTTCCTATGCTGATTGATAAAGCGCCTCGACAAAATAGAGGCCGCATGCCGGGGCGACGGGGCCGCACGCAGCTCGGTCGCACGCCTCTAGGCGGCGTTTAACGTCATCTGGCGTCCAC
>JBCCTV010000266.1:0-2913 GCA_039197915.1 Pseudomonadota bacterium
ATCGGGCTCTGGTATCCGCAATCATTGATTTTTTAGGAATCTAGCTATCGCGCAACCAATTGCGAGCCCGTGCCTTGAAAGCCAAATCAGGTCTGAGCCTTGTCCGAAAGAGACGGCTCATGAGCAAAGTCGCCTTGAAAAGCGCCTCGGGCTTGCTGCTGCGGTTCTCGCATCGTCAATGGCCTTTATCGACGGGTCAGCGCTGAATGTGGCGTTACCCGCATTATCAGCCGACTTCAGCGGTGGCTTTAGCGTCGTTCAATGGGTTATCAATTCGTATGTGATCGCGTTGGCTGGGTTAACTATTCCAGGCGGTGCGGCAGCTGACATTTTCGGTCGCAAGCAAGCTCTGTTCGTCGGCGTAATTTTGTTTGCGCTCGCCTCACTGTGCTGCGCTTTTGCGCCAAACGCTTCAATCTTAATTGTTTCTCGTTTTGTGCAGGGTGCGGCGGCGGCCTTGATGACGCCGGCAAGCTTGGCGCTTATTGGTGAACTCTTTGCGAAAGACGAGCGCAGTAAAGCTATCGGTTTTTGGGCTGCGGCGTCGGCCCTGACAACGTCCGCAGGCCCATTATTAGGCGGTTTTTTGGTTGAAAGTATAGGATGGCGAGCGATCTTCGCCATTAACTTGCCGATTTCGGCAATCGCTATTCTCCTCCTTATCCAGATTAAAGCGCCGGGTGTGAGAAAAGAGATGCCGTTCGACGTCATTGGCGCACTCATGTTGACGGCGGCCATGGGGACTGCCGCGTTTGCTTTTACAAATGCTTTTGGTGCTGAAGGAAACGAGCTCGCGGGCGGTGATCATACTCGTTTGAATGGCCTATTTTGGATAGCGCTCGTTATTTCGGTACTTCTCTTGGGATTGTACTTTTGGCGCCAGAAAACCGCTGCAAACCCGTTGACTCCAATTTATTTGTTCCGTCTTCAAAGCTTTAACGCCCTTAATACGACGACCGTCTTTTTGTACACGGGGCTTTCAATTGTATTTGTTATCCTCCCATTTGACTTGATTGCTCGTCGAGGGCTTTCTGCTGCGAGCGCTGGGCTCGCGTTCCTGCCGTTTACGCTTGCGGTCGGCATATTGTCTAACCCCATTGGGGGAATGGAGGCGCGTTATGGGGCCAAGCTTCTAATCGCTCTTGGCGCACTGACAGCAGGCCTTGGGTTCATCCTTATGGCAATTTTATCAGACTACGCGATATTTCTCAGCGTTTTCGCGCCCATGGCTCTTACAGGCCTTGGCTTTGCATTGGTTATAGCGCCGCTGACTGCTGGCATTATGTTGAGCGTTGCGCTTAGTGATCAGGGGCTCGCTTCCGGCATCAACAACACTGCAAGCCGGGTGGCTCAAATGTTGGGCGTTGCAATTGCCGGGTACGTTGCGGTTGATGTTGCTGGCAAGGGGATTGTTTCCGCGGCTTACTTTGCAGCTTTTCTTGCGCTTCTTGCAGCGGCCACAACGCTTCTCGGATTTAGCCCCAAAAAGTGAGGCGCCGACGCAGTGTGGTTGGCGTTTCATGTAGGGTTCTTAAGGGAGCGCCGCCTTTGGGAGCGCGCTCAATAGGCTGCTCAGTATACCAGTAAATTCTGCGGCTTTGCCCACATTTGGCTACTCGCCATGGAAGAAATCATAAATACGCTGAGCTAGCGCATCGGAGACGCCGTCCACCGCCGCAAGGTCTTGCGCTTTCGCCCTTGAGATCGCTTTCGCCGATCCGAAATGGTTTAGAAGTGCGCGTTTGCGCGCTGCCCCCACGCCAGGAATATCATCCACCGGGTTTTTGCTAATCGCTTTTTTGCGCTTGGCGCGGTGGGCCCCGATCGCAAATCGATGCGCTTCATCGCGCAGTTGTTGAATGAAAAAGAGCGCAGGATCCCGCGGCGGCAGCGTGAATGGCGTCTTGCCGGGCATCACCACTTGCTCTCCCATTGCGGACGCGGTTCGGTCAGTGCGTTTGCGGCCCTGATCGTCTTCGCGGCGCCCCTTGGCGACAGCCACAACAACCGGGCCGTCCGTCTCCGGATCAAGCCCCGCTTCCGTCATCACCTCGAGCGCTGACGAAAGCTGCCCTTTGCCCCCATCTACAATAATCAGATCGGGGCGGGTTTCTGGATCGTCGTCCTTTATCATGCGCGCGAAGCGACGGGTCAGGACTTCGCGCATCATACCGTAATCGTCGCCGGGCGTTAGGCTCTCAGTTTTGATATTGAACTTTCTGTACTGATTTTTCTGAAACCCTTCGGGACCAGCGACAATCATGCCGCCCACTGCGTTTGACCCTTGGATATGTGAGTTGTCATAGACCTCGATGCGCTGGGGCGGCGTTTCCAGGCCCAGGACTTCAGCAATCTTTACGAGGTTTTTTTGTTGGCTTGATCGTTCAGCCATCCGCCGGGAAAGCGCTTCACGCGCATTCATTTCTGCGGCGTTGACAATATCTTTTTTCGAGCCGCGCTGGGGCGTCGTGATTTGAACTTTGCGGTTGGCGCGGATCGAAAGCGCTTCGGCCAAGAGCATGCGTTGAAGGGGGTCGACATTACTCAAAATGAGTGTCGGCGGCTCCCGCGAGTCGTAAAACTGGCTCAGAAAAGCGTCCAGGATTGCGCCTGGTTCTTCTTCCTTGTCGTGGCGCGGAAAGAATGCGTGGTTGCCCCAATTTTGGCCTGCGCGGAAGAAAAAGACCTGAACGCATGTTTGTCCGCCTTCGGAATGGATAGCGAAGACATCCGCCTCAAGATCACTGTCAGCATTTATGTCCTGGCTGCCTTGAATATAGGTAATGGCGCGAATGCGATCCCGAAGGCCTGCCGCGCGCTCAAAGTCCAAGGCTTCGGAGGCGTCCGCCATCTCACCGGACAATCTCTGCTGGAGCGCATGGTTGTCGCCGTTCAAAAAGGCTTTTGCATCAT
>JBCCTV010000267.1:0-2665 GCA_039197915.1 Pseudomonadota bacterium
CCCACAGCATTGAGCAGGCTTTCCCCGGCCAGCCCAAAAGTGAGCAGAATGATCGCTGCAATCCCCGTGGCGCGCAAAGCTATTTATTGGAAAAGCAAGAACGACAAGTACGGCGATATATTTTAGCCACGGCGCGGCAGGCGCCATGCGTGTGCGATAGGCTGGCGATGCAACTCTACGATATAACCCCTCTGCGTTGATCCTTGCGCGGTCTAAAATCACCGTAAACACGATTAGGTACCAAATCGGCGCCAGTCCGCGACCTAGGAATCGCAAGGGATAAAGTTTGTTGTCCGTAATAAGACAAGCAACAAGGAAAGCCGCGGCAGCAGCGCAAAGCGCCAGCACCGCCGCCAAATCGCCTGGCCGTCGACGCACAACCAAGCCCCCAATAACGCCAAAGAAGGCGAAATTAAAAAACGCCCTTTTGATGGCTAAGTCATCGAACAGTTTTGCGAAAACACGGACGAACCCGTCTCTTGTCCACAGAGCGGGAAGGGTTTCGCCCGCGGAAAAAATACCGCTGAAAAACTGCGTGTTTGCCGCCGCCCCAGCAACAATACCTTTGTAGTCGATCAACAGGAGGATGACGACAATCGTTAAACCGCTCATGAGAACGCGCAGGCCTGGCCGCCTTAGCCCTACCGCGAAAAGACAAACGGCGTAAAAGCCCATAAAAAGATACACCGCTGCCGCTTGCGGCGGGTAAGAAAACCCAACGACCAAACCCGCCGCCACGACAGCCGCAATTCGCAATCGTGGCCGCGTGTCAGTTCGCGCCAACCCCAAAAGCAAAAGGACAAACACAATGCTGATAAAAAACGCAACGGACGAATTCACGAAGCGGAACGAGCTGCTGATTTCATCGGGAAGGTTGAAATTTTGCCAACGGGCGAGCTCAATATTCTCAAGGCCGCTCTTCAATAACACCATGTAAAAGAAAGGCATCGTGAACGCGGCCAGCGTTGCGAGAAATCTGCTTGTCGTAAACGAGCGTGCAACGAAATATCCCGCGAGCATCGTTAGCGCCGGAAAAAGCCCGTAGGATACCAACAAGCCAACCCGGAAGTCAGAGAAAAAGAGGGTCGGCACAGCTGCCATGATTATCGAGGCGGACTTCATCACTTCAATGGACGGCCGGTCCGCCAATTCGCCAGCCGTCGGATTTATTGGCGGTATTGAGCCCTGGTGCGCCTCACGTACCCAGGCCGCATAGTAGTACATATCGCCAATTTGCCATTGCAGCGCATTAACGGGACTCCAAACATACCCCTCACGATCCGATAACGCTGGCGCTAGATCGGGGAGAATAAGTATAAGAAATGTGGCGACGGCAGCAATCACGGGCAATGACCGGTCCACGTATTCCTGAACTGACTTGGCCTCGAGCCTCATGCTAGCGATTCCTGACACTCAATCTGACGCGCCGGTTCTTTCCAGCGCTCCAAAGCTGTTCTTTATAGTCCGCGGCGAATGTCGGCGCCATTAGCAGATTTTAAAACGGCCATTCTCATTTTAACATTCATTTACCGATCGTCGGGCGCGACATTGAACCGTCGCATCGACACTGTACTTGCATCCATACCAAGCTTTCGCGTAGCAACGTTCGTCGGGCTTGCACAGGATATGAACCCAATGGAAACCTTTATTCTTATTCCCGCCCTTTCCATGGTCTCGCGCGTCGCCGCACGGTCGAACCCGGCGGCGGAAGCCTTTGACGCACCGGGAGGCGTTTACCAACGCTTTAAAGTCACTGAACAAGTGCGAGCATCAGAGAATGTTACGGCGATGGCCTCAGTCGAGGTTCTTGCGCGGGCGCCGTCCACAAACGGCAGCCATACGCAAGAAGACCTCCCGCGGGGCGAATGCATTCTTGCCAAATTTGGTAATCCTGACACGGAATTCTTTCATGCCTAGACTATTCATTCTTCGCCATGGGAACACTTTCGACAAGGGCGACGTCATCACGCGGGTTGGCGGGCGCACCGATTTGCCGCTTTCGAAAAGCGGCCTTGCCCAGGCAGCGAATATCGCAGACGTCATTGCAGCGAGCGATCCGAATTTCGCACTCATCCTCTCCTCGCCATTAGCCCGCACCATGGAAACAGTGCGCATCGTCCGTGATCGAACAGCGCCCAAAATTGATATAGAGACGCTCGACACAATGCGCGAGATCGACTACGGCCCGGATGAAAACCAACCAGAAGAAGCCGTTATCGCCCGGATCGGTGCGGACGCGTTGGCGCAATGGGACGCTGCAGCGGTTCCGCCGCCGGGATGGTTGGTGGACCCGCCCGCCCTTATTGACACCTGGCGTCAGCTCTTTCGACGTTGCGCCGCGATTGAAGGCGACACTTTGGTGGTGACGTCGAACGGTGTTGCGCGTTTCGCCCTCGACGCCGCTAACAGCATGCCTAAAGACGCGCCGCGCAAGCTGAAGACGGCGGCGTTTGGCATCGTGTTGCTCTCTGGCGCCGACAACGCCGCCATCGTCGACTGGAACGTTCGTTCGTAATTGGGGCGCGGGCGCTTTGTGATTTAAGCGGCGTACTGACGCCGAAGGCATGATCGACAAGTAGACCATATGTTTTCTGCGATCGCCGTTTTCGCCCTTTGCCATCCTGAGGAGCGAGACAAAGTCTCGCGTCGCGAAGGATGGCAAAGG
>JBCCTV010000268.1:0-2335 GCA_039197915.1 Pseudomonadota bacterium
ACGCGATTTCCGGGAATGCGTTCCGCCCGGGAGATATCTTAAATAGTCGTAAGGGTCTGACCGTTGAAATTGGCAATACGGATGCAGAAGGGCGCTTGGTATTGGCCGACGCATTGACGCTCGCCTGTGAGGAAAAGCCGGCTCTCCTTATCTCCATGGCGACCCTAACGGGCGCCGCCCGCGTCGCTGTCGGGCCGGATCTCGCACCCTACTTCACCGACGATGATGGGCTTGCGGAGGAATTTGAAAACGCGGCGAAAAAAGTCGCCGAGCCCGTGTGGCGCTTGCCTTTGTGGCGTCCCTATAACGCGCTCCTGTCATCCCAGACTGCCGACATGAACAATATTTCGAGCGGCCCTTTTGCGGGCTCGTCAATCGCCGCCTTGTTCCTGGACCGGTTCCGAGCGCCGAGCGTTCCGTGGATGCATTTCGACATCTACGCCTGGCGGCCGCGGGCCGCCCCCGGTCGCCCCGTCGGCGCGGAGGTCCAGGGAGTTCGTGCGCTATTTGAAATGATTAGCGCGAGTTTTTCTTAAATTGGCTTGCGGAATTTTACCGAACAGTTGCACCGTCCACGAAACGTTCAAGCAAAGCGGTACTGAACGATCTACGGATGGTGCAACCCATGACGACAACAAGTGTATTGGCGACTTGGCGCGATGTTTTTGCGGACGCAGTTCGAAATGACGGGCCTGACCTGTCCATGCGGCAATGGGCGATCTTACTTAAAGTCTATCTCTCTCCGGGCCGACATACGGTGCGTGCTTTGGCGTCTGACTTAAACGTTCCAAAACCTGCGGTGTCGCGCGCCTTGGATGCGTTATCGATATTAGGCTTTGTGCGGCGCGTTAGAGATCCTGAAGACAAAAGAATCGTCCTTGTACAAAAGACATCCGAGGGCGCTTTGTATGTGGACGGATTTGCAAAGCTCGTTGAGGATCGCTTGGCTGGTCCAAAGGTAAGCGCGCTTTACGGTTAGCGCTTGCGGCGCGTTTTTGCGGCAAAGCGGAAAAACGACTGCATTTTGACGAGCGCACCGGGGCTCACCCTCAAGTGCGCGCAGTCATCAACTCTTTAATTTTATGCCCGTCGATGCGGCCATCGGCTAAGCGGTTCAATATCAGCGCCGAGAGGCTAGCGCGTTCGACGAAGCTATCGCTGGTGACAAATTCGTCGGCGGAGTGAATACGTCCTCCCCTAACACCAAGCGTATCAACATTGGGAACGCCAGCGGCGAAAATATTGTTTCCTTCGCAAACCCCGCCGGTGTCGACGAACTCAAGCGATAAACCAAGCGCCTTACCGGCGCCTGTAACCGCCTGAAAAAGGGCCTCTTGGGCGGCGTTGCGCGGTTTTGGCGGCCGGTAAAAGCCGCCATGTAAGTGTCCGGACAGGCCTTCCAGCTCTGTTTCCCGGCGGATGATTTCGCTAATCTCGTCATTCGCCCAGGCGGCGTCTTGTTCCGTTGGTGCACGGGCCCCGAAGCGAATAATCGCCGTGTCAGGAACAATATTGACAGCGCTTCCGCCGTCGATTGCGCCCACATTAACCGAAACGCCAGAGCGGCCGCCGTTCATCGCCTCAAGCGCGACCACGATTTTTGCAGCCGCTTCGATAGCGCTCGCTCCGTCTTCTTTGGCGCGCCCAGCATGGGCGGCGCGCCCCTTGATCACGGCGTCATAAACGGCGGAGCCTTTCCGTGCGCCGGAGAAAGCGCCGTTCTCCATAGAGGGCTCATAGGTCATCCCGATTAGCGCCCCTGACTGGGCCGCTTCCGTGAGGGCGGGCGCGCTCGCAAAGTTCCCGATCTCCTCGTCGGGCGTCACCACAATGCGGTAGCCAAGGCGGTCTTTTAAAGCAGACGCTTCGAACGCTTTTAGGGCGTTCAGCATCACCACTAAACCACCCTTCATGTCGGCAAGGCCGGGGCCATTAACGCGCCCGTCGCCCATGTCGCTGATGGTCTCGAAGGTATTGGGCGGGAATACAGTGTCGTAGTGACCGCTCATGACAACCTGGATCGGTGCGTCAGGGCGTGCACAGACGTTTAAAATCGGGCCGGTTTCGAGGGTGTCAATGTCGCCATTTTTGCCGACCACTTCGAAAGGCTCACCCGGATCGAGACGCACGTCGGCGTCTAAGTCCGAAAACGCGTCGGCGAGGGTTGGCGCGAACGCGTTCAACCCATCGAAATTCCAACTGCCTGTGTTGTGTTCAGCCCATTTAATGGTCTCATCCAGCATCGCTTGATTGGCGCCATTAAGGCGTTCGATGGCGGCGGCGTCTTCCGCGGAGCGTTGCGTGTTATCAATGCTTACCATTGTTGACCTCAGGC